>NZ_JBFRCF010000007.1:0-420573 GCF_040965655.1 Paraburkholderia sp. EG286B
ACGCGTCGATGGCAGCGATCTTGCCACGAGCGATGGTGGCGTTGACGACCGCACCGTGCACGAGCCCTGTGGCCGTGAATTCGGCGGCGTAGCGCGCGGCGCCCGTGACCTTGCTGCGGCCGTCCACACGCGAGAGCGGCGCGCCGATGCGCGTGGCCGGCGTGGCGGCACGGCGAGATTCATAGGCGGTACTCATGCTGATTCCTCCCCGGAGTCTGCTGCGCCGTCGCCCCGGGTTCGGGGCGCCAGCGCCTGTTCGAATGCGCGCATGATCGCGCGCCGCGCGAGATCCACCTTGAACGCATTGCCGGGACGCGGGTCGGCGTGCGCGACCACGGCGTCGGCGTAGCGCTCGATGGCGCGCGTGTCGTCGACGGCGCGGCCGATCAGCCGCTGTTCCGCTTCGCGGTCGCGCCAGGGCTTGTGCGCGACGCCGCCCAGCGCGCAGCCTAGCGCGCGCATCGTGCCGTCTTCCACGCGCACGCCGAGCGCGACCGAAACGAGCGCGAACGCATACGACTGGCGATCGCGCAGCTTCAGATACGTGAAGTGCTGCGCATAGCCCTCGCGCGATAGCTCGACGGCGGTGATCAGTTCCTCGTCGGCGAGCGTCGTTTCGCGGTGCGGCGTGTGGCCCGGCAGGCGGTGCAGGCTGTCGAAGGGCAGCGTGCGCGTGCCGTGCCGGCCCGCTACGTGGAGGGTGGCGTCGAGCGCTTCGAGCGCGACGCACAGGTCCGATGGATGCGTGGCGATGCAGTGTTCGCTCGCGCCGAAGATCGCGTGCATGCGGTTCACGCCGTCGAGCGCGGCGCAGCCGGTGCCCGGCGCGCGCTTGTTGCAGCAGGTGGCGGGGTCGTAAAAGTAGAGGCAGCGCGTGCGCTGGAGCAGATTGCCGCCCACGGTCGCCGCGTTGCGGATCTGCGCGGATGCCCCGGCGAGCAGCGCCTGCGCGAGCAGCGGATAGCGCTCGATCACGCGCGCGTCCCATGCCAGCGCGCTGTTGGTGGCGAGCGCGCCGATGCGCAGGCCGCCGTCGTTCGTCGTCTCGATGTCGCGCAGCGGCAGCCGTGTGATGTCGATGATCGCGGCGGGGCGCATGACGTCCTCGCGCATCAGATCGACGAGATTCGTGCCGCCGGCGAGGAATTCGGCGCCGGGGGTGACGTAGTGCAGGCGCACGGCGTCGGCCACGCTCTTCGCGCGCGCGTACGAGAAGCGGTTCATGGCGCGTCTCCTTCTTCCCGTTCGCGGCTGGCGAGGTGCTGCGCGCGGCGCACGCCTTCCACGGCGTTCGCGATGTTCACGTAGGCTCCGCAGCGGCACAGATTGCCGCTCATCTGCTCGCGCACGTCGTCGTGGCAATGCGCGTGGCCTTCGGCGAGCAGCCCCACGGCCGAGCAGATCTGGCCTGGCGTGCAGTAGCCGCACTGAAACGCATCGTGGTCGATGAACGCCTGCTGTACGGGGTGCAGCGCGCCGTCCTGCGCGAGCCCCTCGATCGTCGTGACTTCCGCGCCGTCGTGCGACACGGCGAGCGCGAGACACGCGTTGATGCGCGTGCCGTTCACGAGCACCGTGCACGCGCCGCACTGGCCGTGATCGCAACCTTTCTTCGTGCCGGTGAGATGCAGCTGCTCGCGCAGCAGGTCGAGCAGGCTGGTCCACGGTTCGACGCGCAGCGCATGGTGTGCGCCGTTGATCGTGAGTTCGATCGGCACGGCTTCGGGCGGGCTCGCGGCCTCGCTGCGAAGCTGCGTGTCATCGTGCCTCGCCTTTGCGTCGTGCGCGCGCGGCGCGCGGGTGCGGGTGGCTGTGTGCATGACGGCCTCGTTGTCAGGGCGGGTGGGTGTGGGTCGAGATCACGCAGTGCGCAATGCGCTTGCCTGGTGGCTGATTGCGTGCGGGGGCGCGTGCGATTGCGCCCTTGAACCTATAGCGGATGCTCGCCATGCTCGCGCAGTTCCGGCTCGAAAAACACCCAGCGCGCCGCAGGAAACGCCTGCTGCAAGTCGTTCTCGACCCGGTCGATGATGCGCACCAGTTCGACGGCATCGCAGCGCTCGGCGAGTTCGGCCTGCACCGCGACGAAGAGGCTGTCCGACCAGCGCAGCACCACGAGGCTCACCACGCGGCCGATCTCGGGGCGTGCATCGAGCCAGGCGCGCATGGCCCGGCGCACGCTCTCGCGTGCCGCTTCGCCCACGATCAGCGACTTGATCTCGCGAAGCGCGAACACGGCCGTCGCCATCATCACGCCGCCCACGCCGATGCTGCCGAGCGCGTCGAAGCCCGCCCAGCCGGTGAGCGCGGCCAGCCCCGTGCCCGTGATCGAGACGACGAGGCTCACGAGCGCCGCGGCGTCCTCGCCGATCGAGAGCATGTTCTCCAGTTCGCCGGTTTCGCGAAACCAGCGCCATAGACCGCCTGCGCGGCGCCGCCGGTCGATGGAGCGGATCGACGCGCGCAACGCGCTGCCCTCGGCGAGGGCGGCAACGGCCAGCACGGCCAGGGCGACCTGCACATGATCCACGCCGCTGTGATGCCAGAGCCGCCATGCGCCGATGGCCATCGAAACCAGGCCGCCCACGAAAAAGAACTGCAGCGCGACGAGCATGGCGTAGAAGTGCGTCTCGCGGCCAAAGCCGAGCGGATGCTGTTCGTCGGGCTGGTTGCGGGCCGCGCGCCGGCCCGCGATGAGCAAAAACTGGTTCAGGCAATCGGCGCTGGAGTGCGCGGCCTCGGCGAGCATGGTGCCCGAATTCGTGTAAGCCGCGGCGGCGAACTTGCACAAGGCCACCACGACATTCGACGCGAGCGCGTAGTAGACGGCGCGCGGGACCGTGGCGTTCGCGTGTGCAGGCGCGCCGCGCACCATCAGAACTCCGGCATGTCGCGCGCCGCAACGTCGATCGCGTTGATCCCTGCAGCCATCGTGTGCTCCCGTTCACGCGTTCCTGACTGCGGGCGCGCAAATCGCGTGCCGTGGGCACACGCCCCATGCGCGATTGCAACGGCACATCGCTTGCGCTCCGGGTGGTGTCGGCGCTCGCCTTCCCATTGTGGCGAGCCGTTCGGAACACTAACCAGGAGCCACCCCATGACACAACACAAACGCCCCCACGGCAAGCATCAGCCCACCGACGCGAAATCGCAGAGCCTCGAATCGTTTCGCGCGCATGCGGACGGCGAGGCGCTGCGCACCAACCAGGGCGTGAAGATCGCCGATAACCAGAACACCTTGCGTGCGGGCGCGCGCGGCCCTTCGCTGCTCGAAGACTTCATCATGCGCGAGAAGATCACGCACTTCGACCACGAACGGATTCCCGAGCGTATCGTGCACGCGCGCGGTTCCGCTGCACACGGCGTGTTTCGCGTGTACGAGTCCCAGGCCGAACTCACGCGCGCGGGCTTTTTGCAGGACCCCGCGAAGGAAACGCCCGTCTACGTGCGATTTTCGACGGTGCAGGGCCCGCGCGGCTCATCGGACACCGTGCGCGACATCCGCGGCTTCGCCACCAAGTTCTACACGGACGAGGGCAACTTCGATCTGGTCGGCAACAACGTGCCGGTGTTCTTCATTCAGGACGCGATCAAGTTCCCCGACTTCGTGCATGCCGTGAAGCCCGAAGCCCCCGACGAAATGCCCACGGGCGGTACCGCCCACGATACGTTCTGGGACTTCGTCTCGCTCGTGCCGGAGAGCGCGCACACGGTCATCTGGGCCATGTCCGACCGCGCGATACCGCGCAGCCTGCGCACCATGGAAGGATTCGGAGTGCATACGTTTCGCTTCGTCAACGCCAAGGGCCACGCGCGCTTCATCAAGTGGCACTGGCGCCCCGTGCTGGGCTCGTACTCGCTGCTGTGGGACGAAGCGCAGAAGATCGCGGGCAAGGACCCCGACTTTCACCGGCGCGACTTGTGGGAAGCGATCGAGCGCGGCGACTATCCCGAGTTCGAACTGGGCGTGCAGGTCATCGAGGAGAGCGACGAGCACAAGTTCGACTTCGACCTGCTCGACCCGACCAAGCTCGTGCCCGAAGAAGAGGTGCCGGTGAAGATCATCGGCAAGATGACGCTCAACCGCAACCCGGACAACTTCTTCGCGGAGACGGAACAGGTCGCGTTCCATCCGGGCCATATCGTGCCGGGCATCGATTTCACGAACGACCCCTTGCTGCAAGGGCGTTTGTTCTCCTATACCGACACGCAGATCAGCCGTCTTGGCGGCCCGAACTTTCACGAGATTCCGATCAACCGGCCGGTCTGCCCGTACCAGAACAATCAGCGCGATGCGATCCACCGGCAAACCCTCAACGTCGGCCAGGCTTCGTACGAACCGAATTCGGTGAGCGGCGGGTGGCCGAAGGAAACGCAGCCGAAGGACGGCGGCTTCGAAAGCTACCAGGAACGCATGGACGGCGTGAAGATCCGCGTGCGCAGCGAGTCGTTCGCGGATCACTTCTCGCAGGCGACGATGTTCTACCACAGCATGTCGGAGTCGGAGAAGGAGCATATCAAGGCCGCCTATACCTTCGAACTGGGTAAGGTCACGAAGCCGGAAATACGCGAGCGCCAGGTCAACGCCATTCTCGCGAATATCGACGCGGACCTCGCCTCGAGCGTGGCGCAGGCGCTCGGCTTGCCAAAGCCAAAAGCGGGCGCGAAGCCCGGCAAGCCGCGCACGGCCAGTTCGCCCTCGCTCAGCCTGCTCAATCGGGTGCAGCCCGGCATCAAGGCGCGCAAAATCGCCTTGCTCACCGCGCCCGGCGCGGACCCCGCCATGCTCACGCGGCTGCGCGATGCCTTTGCGCTGGAGGGCGCCACGGCGCTCGTCATCGCGCCCACGCTCGCGCCGATCGGCGATATCGCGCCCGATGCGACCGTCACCGGCATGCCTTCCGTCATGTTCGATGCGGTGTTCGTCCCCGGCGGCGAGAAGGCCACGGAGGCGCTCACGCAGTCGGGCGATGCGCGTCACTTCGTGCTCGAAGCGTTCAAGCATCTGAAGGCGATCGGCGCGGTCGATACGGGGCGGCTGGTGCTGTCCGCCGCGCAGCTGCCCGATCACGCGGACGGCGTCGCGAGCGGCGACGAAGCCGAACTCAAGCGCGTGCTCGAGGAATTCATCGAAGCGGCGGGACAGCATCGCGTGTGGTCACGCATGACGCAGACGCTGGCAGTGCCGGCGTGAGCGCGGGTGGGAGGGAAAGTTCAAATGGACAAGCCAGGTACACGACCGAAAAACGCGCGCAGCGACGCGCAATCGCAGTTCTCACGCTATGCGCAGCCGCTGGTGCACGAGGCGCTTGGGCGTGTCGCCGCGCTCGACACCGAGCCGGAGACGCTGCACAGGCTGCGCGTCGCGTTGCGGCGGCTGCGCACGCTGTTGTGGGCGTGGCGGCCGCTACTCGGCGGCACGCGGGTCGAGCGGCAGCGCGCATTTCTCAAGCGTGCGGCATCGGCCGCGGGCGAGGCGCGCGATTGGGACATCGCTGTCTCGCTGCTGGGCGAGGACGGCGCGCTCGCGAACGAGCGTCTTTCGTCGGTACGACACGCGGCCCGCGAGCATGCTCGACAGACGCTTTCTGCCGCCGATCTCAAGCACGCGCTGCGCAACATGCTGCATGAGGTGAACCGGGCGTTGAACACGTCGCCACGCCGCACGCCGCTCAAGCGCCTCGCGCGCGAACGCGTGCGCGTGGCGCGCCGGTCGCTGGCTAAGCGCATGCGGCGAGCGCGCAGCGCAAAACGCCGCGATTATGCCGCGTGGCACGAGGTGCGCAAGGGGGCGAAGCGCCTGCGTTATCTGCTGGAGTTCTTCGGATCGATACTGCCGCGCCGCGATAACCGGGGTGTGAAGTCGCTCAAGAAACTCCAGGATCGTTTCGGCAGGCTGAACGATGCGGTCGCGAGCGAACACCTGCTCGCGCAGCATCGCGAGATCTTCCCGGACGGTGCGAAGGCCGATGCCGCGCTCTCGGCGCTGCGGCGCGAACGCAAGAAGCGCCGGAAAAACGCGGCGAAGCTGCTCGATTAAGGGGACATGAAAGCCGCCAGTCTCGCCCGGCTCCAGGTTCGGCGTTTGCGCGGGTGACGCCAACACGGCAAACGACTCGGACCATCCGCAAGGAGAACGGCACATGGCGACCACCACAGTGAGTGACTTCATCGTCGAGCGGCTGCACGAATGGGGCGTGCGACGCATCTACGGCTATCCCGGCGACGGCATCAACGGCATGTTCGGCGCGCTGCAGCGCGCGCACGGCAAGATCGAATTCGTGCAGGCGCGCCACGAGGAAATGGCCGCCTTCATGGCGAGCGCGCACGCCAAGTTCACGGGCGAGCTGGGCGTGTGCATCGCCACGTCGGGGCCGGGCGCGGCACACTTGCTCACGGGGCTCTATGATGCGCGGCTCGACCACATGCCCGTGCTCGCCATCGCGGGCCAGCAGGCGCGCGCCGCGCTCGGCGCGCATTATCAGCAGGAACTCGACCTCGTCTCGATGTTCAAGGACGTGGCGGGCGCCTACGTGCAGCAGCCCAGCGTGCCCGCACAGGTGCGCCACGTGGTGGACCGCGCGGTGCGCATCGCGCGCTCGCGGCGCACGGTCACGGCCATGGTGCTGCCCAACGACCTGCAGGAACTGGAGTACGAGCCGCCCGCGCGCAAGCACGGCACGGCGCATTCCGGCGTGGGCTACAGCGCGCCCGAGGTGGTGCCGCGCGAGGCGGACCTCAGGCGCGCGGCCGAGGTGCTCAACGCGGGCAACCGGGTGGCGATACTGGTCGGCGCGGGCGCGATGCATGCCGGCGACGAGGTGGTCGCCGTGGCCGAGCGCCTGCACGCGGGCGTCGCGAAGGCGCTGCTAGGCAAGGCCGTGGTGCCCGACGACATTCCCTGGGTGACGGGCAGCATCGGCCTGCTCGGCACCAAGCCGACCGACGAGATGATGTCCTCATGCGACACCTTGCTGATGGTCGGCTCCGGCTTCCCGTATTCGGAATTCCTGCCGAAGGAAGGCGACGCGCGCGCGGTGCAGATCGATATCGACGCGGGCATGCTGAGCGTGCGCTATCCGATGGAGGTGAGCCTCGTGGGCGACAGCGCGGCCACGCTGCGTGCGCTCCTGCCGCTGCTCGAGCAGAAGAACGCCACGAGCTGGCGCAACCGCCTCATCCATGCGGGCGAGCGCTGGCAGCGCGTGCTCGAGGACCGCGCGCACGCGGCGACGAGCGGCAAGGTGAACCCGCAGCGCGTGGTAACCGAGCTGTCGCCGCGCCTGCCCGATGGCGCGATCGTCACGAGCGACTCGGGCTCGTGCGCGAACTGGTATGCGCGCGACCTCAAGATCCGGCGCGGCATGATGTGTTCGCTGTCGGGCGGTCTCGCCTCGATGGGGGCGGCGGTTCCGTACGCCATCGCGGCGAAGTTCGCGCATCCCGAGCGGCCCGTGATCGCGCTCGTGGGCGACGGCGCCATGCAGATGAACAACATGGCCGAACTCGTGACCGTGGCGAAGTACTGGCGCCAGTGGGCGAGCCCGCGCTGGATCTGTTGCGTGTTCAACAACGA
The DNA here is from genome assembly GCF_040965655.1 of Paraburkholderia sp. EG286B. NCBI lineage: Bacteria > Pseudomonadati > Pseudomonadota > Betaproteobacteria > Burkholderiales > Burkholderiaceae > Paraburkholderia > Paraburkholderia sp. EG286B. The sequence continues at coordinate 7,577 of NZ_JBFRCF010000007.1, forward strand.
GGACCTGAATCAGGTCACCTGGGAGCAGCGCGTGATGCAGGGCGACGCGAAGTTCGAAGCCTCGCAGGACATTCCCAACGTGCCGTATCACCGTTTTGCGGAACTGGTGGGGCTCACGGGCATCTACGTGGACAACGCGGAGCAACTGGGCGACGCCTGGGAGCAGGCGCTCGCCTCGCCGCGCCCCGTGGTGCTCGAAGTGAAGACCGATCCCGATGTGCCGCCGCTGCCGCCGCACGTGACGATCGAACAGGCGCGCCATTTCGCGCGCGCGCTCATGGAAGGCGACCCGGACGAGGGCGGCGTGATTGCGAACACGGCGCGCCAGGTGATGGCGAGCGTCATCCCGGGCAAGAAGTGATGCGTGCACAAGGAGCCATCGATGGACGCTGATATTCCCGAGACGATGCTCGCGTGGCGCGTGCCGCGCTTCGGTGGCGTGGAGTCGTTGCGCGAGGAGAGCCTGAGCGTGCCCGAGCCCGGGCATGGCGAAGTGCTGGTCGAAGTGCAGGCCGCCGCGCTCAATCCCGTCGATCTCAAGACGCTGCAGGGCCGCTATCCGCTCGTTACCGAAGGCGACTTGCCCTATACGCTCGGCCGCGATGTGGCGGGCGTGGTGGTGAGCAGGGGCGAAGGCGCCCAGGCCTGGCCGCAAGGCGCGCGCATCTGCGCGTTCGTGGGCCAGGGACCTGGCGCGCTCGCCGATTACGTGGTGGTCGACGCAACCGCGCTGGCGGCCGCGCCCGCCACCTGTGCCGTGGACGCGGCGGCCGCCATTCCGCTGGCCGCGCTCACGGCGTGGCAGGGGCTGTTCGAGCATGGCAAGCTGCAAGGCGGCGAGCGCGTGCTGATTCAAGGCGCGAGCGGCGGCGTGGGACGCTTCGCCGTGCAGTTCGCGCGCCATTGCGGCGCGCGCGTCGTCGCGACGGCCTCGGCGAGCGAACGCGACGCGCTATTGGCGCTCGGCGCGAGCGAAGTCATCGACTACCACGCGCAGCGCTTCGAAGAGGAAACGGGCGAGGTGGACCTCGTGTTCGACCTCGTGGGCGGCGAAGCCCAGCAACGCTCCTGGCAGGTCGTCAGGAACGGCGGGGCGATGGTCTCGACGCTGGGCGAACCTTCGCAGACGCAGGCGAGCCGCCACGGCGCTCGCGCCACGCGCTACACCGCGCGAGCGGACGGCGCGCAGCTCGCCCATATCGTCGATCTCGTGGAGAAGGGCGCGGTGAAGGCCGAAGTGGTGGAGCGCTTCGACTTCGATCACACGCCCAGGGGCTTCGAGCGGCTCGCCGGGGGGCATCCGCACGGCAAGCTCGTGGTGATGCGTCAGTGGCACGACGCGCTTTGATCGCGTTTTGCGCTATCACGCTGCGCGGACGCGGCGCTGCGAGATGTCCTCGAGTGTATTCGTGAGGCGTTCGCGCTGGACGCCTGCGCAGCGCGTGGCGATATCGCCGATCGAGATCGCGCCGACCATTTCGCGCCGGCGGTTCACGACCGGCACGCGGCGCACCTGCGCCTCGGCCATGCGGCGCTGGACGGTATCGACGTCTTCGTCGTCGTAGCACCATTCCACGCCTGCGGTGGCGATGCGCGAGACGGGGTCGTGCGGCGCGCGGCGCGCCGCCAGCGCGCGCACGGCGATGTCGCGGTCGGTCACCATGCCGACCACGCGTCCGCTGTCGCAGACAGGCAGGGCGCCGATATCGTGATGCTGCATCAGTTCGGCAGCTTGCTGGATCGTCGCGGCGGACCCGATGCTCACCACGTCGCTCGACATGATTTCGCGTATCTGGCTCATAGGCATCTCCGATTGTGTTCCTCCGTTGACAAGTACGGCTACGGAACGAACGCTGGAGCGCGCATCGCGCGTGCCGCGCGCCGCCAAAAACCGCATGCCCCAGAGTGAAGGCGCGCTGCGCACGCGTTTCAAGCCTTACGCGTAATTGATGCAAGTTGGCGCGTGGCCCACTGCAACGCGAAAAGACAGTACGCAGCCGTCGCAAAGGGACGCGCCCTCATTATGCTTGCGAACCTTTCGGGAATCCGAAGTGCTTGCACAGGTTCGATCGCGCCCATTCGTGCGCGGATGGCGCTAAAGTCCATGACCCGAACACGCCTCATCGAAGATTACGCATTGCTTGCCGATGGTTGCAGCGCGGCGCTGCTCGCTCGCGACGGCTCGATCGACTGGCTCTGCTGGCCGCGCTTCGACAGCGAGCCCTGCTTCGCCGCGCTGCTCGGCGGCGAAGACGATGGCCACTGGCGCCTTGCGCCCTCCGATCCGGCGTGCCGCGCGAGCCGCAGCTACCAGCGCGACACGCTCGTGGTCGAAACCGGCTGGGAGGGCGAGCGCGGCAGCGTGCGCGTGACCGACTTCATGGCGGCCGATAGCAGCGAGGCGTCCATCATGCGCATCGTCGAAGGCGCGCACGGCAGTGTGGATATGCACATGATCGTGCAGCCGCGAGGCGCCGATGGGTCCGCCGCGCGAGCCGCGATAGACGCAGACGGCGCGGCGACCCTGCACGCTGCGTGTGGCCCATTGACCTTGCGCGCGGAGGTGCCGTTGCGCGTTCACGCGCAGGCGCTCAAGGCCGCGTTCACCGTGCGCGCGAGCGAGCGCTTCGTCTTCACGCTATGCCAGGGCGAGGCCGGGGGCGTCGATCCGGCATCCGCGGTCACGGCGCTGCACGACACGCAGCGTCACTGGCGCCGCTGGATCGACCGCTTCGACAACGATCGCACGCTCTGGCCGCAGGCGGTGCGGCGCTCGCTGCTCACGCTCTATGCGCTGGTCTACCGCCCGACGGGCGCGATGGTCGCCGCGCCCACGACGTCCTTGCCCGAGGCGCCGGGCGGCGAACTCAACTGGGACTACCGCTATTGCTGGCTGCGCGACGCGAGCTTCGCGCTGGAAGCGCTGCTCGAAGCGGGCTTTCACGACGAAGCGCGCGCCTGGCGCGACTGGCTGCTGCGCACGATCGGCCACGTGCGCGGGCACATACACGTCATGTATTGCGTGGATGGCAGCCACGTGCCGCGCGAGCGCGAGGTCGAGCGCCTGGCGGGCTGGCAGGGCGCGCGGCCCGTGCGCTTCGGCAATGCAGCGTGCACGCAGTATCAGCCGGATGTGTTCGGCGAGGCGTTCGATTGCCTCTATCTCACGCGGCGCGCGGGCATCGTCGCGGCGCAGGAGGAAGCCGAACTCGAAGCGCGCCTGATCGGCTGGCTGCTCGATCATGGCGGGAAGCAGGGCTCGGGAATCTGGGAGACGCGTGGCCACGCGCGCCACTACACGCTCTCGCGCGTCATGGCGTGGGTCGCGCTCGACCGCTTCATCAAGCACTGGTGCGAAGACGGTCCGGGCATGGGCGACCCGCAGGTGCAACGTGCGCTGCAGATGCGCAAGGCCCTGCACGAAGAGGTTTGCGAACGCGGCTGGAACGCCCGGCGCGGCGCCTTCGTGCGCGGTTACGGCGAAGAGGCGCTCGATGCGAGCGTGCTCCTCCTGCCGCTGGTCGGCTTCATGCAAGCCGACGAGCCGCGCATGTCGGCCACCATCGACGCGATTCGCGCGGAACTGGGCGAAGGCGGGCTGATTCGACGCTGGCGGCGCGGCGGCGACGAAGCGCCCGACGAAGGCACCTTCCTCGCGTGCTCATGCTGGATGGCCGACTGTCTCTACCTGCGCGGCGACGAGGACGAGGCCGTCGCCCAGTTCGAGCGCGTGCTCGCCGTGGCCAATGACGTCGGCTTGCTCGCCGAAGAATATGACGTGCGCGCGAAAAGGCTGGCGGGCAATTTCCCACAGGCGCTCAGTCATCTGGCCGTGGTCAAGACGGCGATGCTGCTCAGCGGATCGGCGCAAGGCCATCGCCGCGCCAGGTGAGCCCGCGCGAGCACAGCGCCAGGCTCATCGCTCGATCGACCACGACGCCTCTTCATGCACCCGCGCCACGAGCGAGGAAAGCGCGGTTTCCACGGCGTCGTCGCCGGCGGGTGCCAGCCAGCGCACTTCGAACGACGCATCGAGGCGCTGGTGCGACGCCGTTTCCGCCGTGTGATGCGTGACACCGAGCAGCACCACGCGGCAGCGGCGTCCTCGCAACGCGTCGTCGAGCAGCTTGCGGGCATCATCGCCGGCATCGTGGCCCAGCGTGATATAGGCGCGTCTGCCGCGCGGCAGCCGATGCTCGATGTGCTCGAGCGTATGCAGCACGACGAGTCCGAGCAAGGTGCCCGCAATGGCGAGCACGTATTGGCCGCCGCCCGCGCAAAGCCCGATCACCGTGACATACCACATCGTCGCCGCGGTCGTGACGCCTTGCACGAGTCCGTCTTTTCTCAGGATCGACCCCGCGCCGATGAAGCCCACGCCCGAAAGAATGCCCAGCGGCAGCCGCATCAGGTCGAGCGTCACGAAGGAATCCTGAGGTTTTCCATGCAGCACGAGCAGCACGTTCACCTGAAGCATGGTGAGGCAGGCGGCGAGGCACACGAGCAAGGTCGTGCGCAGCCCGGCCGCGTTGCCCGACTCGCCGCGATTCAGGCCGATCAGCGCGCCGGCCAGGATGGCCACGATCAGCCGGGCCGCGAAATCGGGCCAGGTGACGACGAGCGGCATCGGGTTCATGAGTGCGGCGGGGTTCATCGCGGGCTCGGGCCATAGTGACGCAAAAGCGCGCGCAAGCCGTATGCCCTTGCGCTGCGGCGGACGCTTGCGGGTGTGGCACACCCTGTGCGGGATGAAGGGCTCGCGCGCGGGTGGTGTTCAGCATGGCCGCCCGTTTTTCCATCCAGACGATGACGAGGAAAGCCAACCATGAAGCCACGACACTATTTCATATCTGCACTGGCAGGCGTGACGCTTGCCGCATCGGGTCTCGCGCTCGCACAGGGCTCGGGCGGCGGCAGCAGCGGCACGAGTCCGGGCGCTGCAACCGGCGGCGCGAGCGAGGTGTATCCGGCGCAGACGCAAGGCGTCGAGCAGAATCCTTCCGCGACCGGTACGACGCACAAGACTACCCATCACAAGAAGCACACGAAGAAGATGTCCAAACAGATGAACGACACGACCAACACCCCAGGTGCGGACGCAAGCAGCGACACCAAGGGGCAATAAACCCGTCGGGTAGCCCCTGATCCACATGGCGCGCGGTCGTTCGCAACCGCGCGCCATGTGGTTAAGGACGTACTCAACGGTGGATCGCGCCGCGCAGCCGCGTGACTTCGGCGGGCGCGATGGGCGGGGCGTTGTTGCCCCACGCGCCGCGCACGAAACTCGCCACCTGGGCGACTTCGCTGTCCGTGAACTGCGTGCGGAACGCGGGCATCTTGCGCGGCGTGCCGCCGTTGCTCGTTTGCGGACTCTGGCTGCCTTCGACGATGAGGCGCAGCACGCTGGTCGCGTCGGACGAGAGCGCGAGCGCACTGCCCGCAAGCGGCGGCGCCTTGTCGGGTTTGCCGGCGCCGTCGACGCCGTGGCATTTCGCGCAGTACGAGAGATAGAGCCCGGCGCCGGGCCGCTCCGGCGTGCCGCCGTGCAATGCCGCCATGGTCGAGGCGCGCGCGGCGGCGGAATCGGCATACTGGCCGCTCGCCTCGCGTGCGGGCAGCGACTTCAGATAGGTGGCGATGGCGTGCAGATCGTCGTCGCCCAGGTATTGCGTGCTCGCGCCCACCACGGGCGCCATGGCGCCGAACGCATAGGCGCGGTCGTTGTGGCCATCGCGCAGGAACGCGGCGATGTCGTCGGCGCTCCAGCGGCCCAGGCCGCTGCCGGGGTCGCCCGTGAGATTCGGCGCGTACCAGTGGTCGGTCACGCCGCCCGTGAGGTAGAGCGGGCTGCTTTGCGTGTAGCCCATTTCGTTGTAGGCGGGTCCGCGCGGCGTGTGGCACGCGCCGCAGTGGCCGAGTCCCTGCACCAGCCACGCGCCGCGATTCCACTGCGCGGAGTGCGCGGGATCGGGCTCGAAGCGGCCATGTTGTGCGAACGCGAGACGCCAGAACATCATCACCCAGCGCTGATTGAACGGAAACGGCAGCTGCGTTCGCGGCGCGGCATTCGGCACCGGCTTCACGCCATACATGAAGTACTGGTAGAGCGCGTTCACGTCGCTTGCCGCCAGCGCCGCAAACGACGGATATGGCATCGCCGGATAGAGCCGCTTGCCGCCACGCGCTTCGCCGCGCTGCAAGGCCGCCGCGAACTGCGCGGGCGTGTAGTCGCCGATGCCGTGCACGGGGTCGGGCGTGATGTTGCTCGCGTAGATCGGACCGAACGGCGAATTCACGGCGAGGCCGCCGGCGAAGGGTTCGCGTTTGGCGGAGTCGTGACACGAGGCGCAATCGCCCGCTTTCGCGAGCTTTTCGCCGAGCGCGATCTGGGCGGCATCGGGCGGCGGTTTCGTCGTCGCGAACGGCTCGTCGCGGTGGCAGCCGGCGAGCAGCACGAGAGCGGCGAGCAACGCGCTCGAACTGGCGCGCGCATTCATCGCAACGCCCCGCATAGCCGTTCGAGCGGCAACGCGAACAGCACCGATATCGTGAACACGAGCGCGATCGTGAACGCCACGGCAACGGCCGTGCTGCTCCACGCGAGAAAGCGGAAGGTGTCGCGCTGCGGCGTGTTGACGGCGGCGCTGGCGCGCCACGTGCGCCGCGCCAGCAGCACGCCGGTGAGCGCCAGCGCGAACGCGGCGGTGGAAACGAGCGCCAGCGTCCAGTGCACGACCTGCCAGGGCTCGCCATTGCGTTGCGGGACGCCGCCCACGCAGGCGGTGGCCGCGAGCGTCTGGCAGAACAGCACGTGGCCGGCCCAGATGGCCGGCACGCCAAAAATGCCGTACCACACGGCAACCTGCTGCCGCAGCGTGGGCCTGACGCGCGCGGGCACGGGCGCTGGCGGGGCCGGGGGAGCGGGAGCGGCGGGCTGCATCATCGTCCTCGCATCCAGTAAGGCGACAGGTAGAGCACGGAGAAGATGAAGAGCCACACCACATCGACGAAGTGCCAGTACAGGCCGCCAATGGTGAGCGCCGCATCGCGTCTGCCGTCGAAATAGCCGCGCGCGATCCAGAACGCGAGCGCGGCGAGCATCAGCACGCCCGCCATCACGTGGGCCATGTGAAAGCCCGTGATCGTGAAGTAGAGCGAACCATAAAGATGCGTCGCGAGCCCGTAGGGCCGGTCGTGCCACTCGAAGAACTGGATCGTGACGAACGCGACGCCGAGTGCAATGCCGACGATCATCGACCAGAACGCGGGCCATGAGCGCGCGCGCCGCACGAACGCGCCCGCGAGCCACACGAACACGCTGCTGGTGAGCAGCAGCGCCGTGTTCAGTCCGCTCATGCCGAGCTTGGGCAGGCCTTCGGGCGGCCACGGCTGCGCGCTCTGCGAAGCGAGATAGAGGTAAGAGAAAAGCAGATAGCCGAACAGCGCGGTTTCCGTCACGACGAGCGTGAGCACGCCCCACCAGCCGCCCGCATGTTCGCCGGCGCTGCCCACGGGCAGGGCGAGGGTTTCGTCTTCGCTTCGGATCGCGGTCGTCTCGGCGACTTTGCCGGCGGGCGTGGTGCCTTGCGGCGCGAACGGTTCGCGCTGTCCGAGCGAGCGCCGCGGCCACAACCACGAGAGCAGCGCGAGTCCGCAGGCGAGCCCGGCGAGCGCGGTGAACTGAGTCGAATGGAACAGCAACCCGACGAACACGAGCGTCGAGGCCACGCCCAGCACGAACGGTGCGTAGCTGTCCTCAGGCATCTTGAGGATCACATCGGGCTCGCCCGCGAGCGGCGTGACGCCCAGCGCCTCGCGTCCGCGATGGAGCAGGTAGCCGGGGCGCGGCACATTGGCATCGGGCTGCCAGAGCGGGTCTCGCGAGCGCACGCTCGGCAGGATCGCGAAGTTGTACGGAGGCGGCGGCGACGAGGTCGCCCACTCGAGGCCCGCCGCGTTCCACGGGTTCGCGCTCGCGCGTGCGCCGCGCCGCGCGCTCACGAGCGCATTGCCGATGAACATGGCGATGCCGATCGCGAACACGAACGCGCCGATGCTCGTGAGCAGGTTGGCCGTATCCCAGCCCATGCCTTCCGGGTAGGTATAGATGCGCCGCGGCATGCCGAGGAGCCCGGAGATGTGCATCGGAAAGAAGCCCAGATTGAAGCCGACGAACGTGACCCAGAAGGTCCACTTGCCGAAGCGCTCGTGCATGAGCCGTCCGGTGAACTTGGGGAACCAGTACGTGAGGCCGCCCAGCACTGGAAACACGTTGATGCCGAGCAGCACGTAATGGAGGTGGGCCACGACGAAGTAGGTGTCGGTGAGCTGCCAGTCGAGCGGCACGGCGGCGGTCATCACGCCCGAAACGCCGCCCACGGTGAACATCAACACGAAGCCCGCAAAGTAGTAGAACGGCGTCTTGAACACGGGCCTGCCGGTCCAGATCGTGGCGATCCACGCGAACACGGCAATCGCGCTAGGCACGGAAATCACCATGCTGGCCGCGCCGAAGAAGGCCAGCGCGAGCGGCGGCAGGCCCGTCGCGAACATGTGATGGAGCCATACTTCGAAGCCCACGAGCATGGTCGCGACCGTTGAGAGCGCAACGGCCGCGTAGGCGACGATCGGGCGGCGGCAGAACGTGGGCAGCGCGTCGGACACGATGCCCATGGCGGGCAGCACGACCACGTAGACCCACGGGTGCGCGAAGATCCAGAAGAGGTGTTGCCACAGCAGGGGGCGCCCGTCGGTGGAGATGTCGAAGAAGTGCGCCCCTGCGTTGCGGTCGAGCCAGAGCATGAGGAACGCGAGGCTCACGGAGGGCACGGCGAGCAGATTGGCGGCCGAAGCCGTGAGCGTGCCCCAGACGAGAATCGGCAGACGCGCCACCGACATGCCGCTGGCGCGCATGCGCAGGAACGTGATGACGAAGTTCCCCGCGCCCACCGTGGTGGAGATGCCGAGCAGCACCATGCCGAGCGCGTAGACGTCGATGTTCGGCCCGGGGTCGTAGGCGGCCGTGGAAAGCGGCACGTAGTTGAACCAGCCCGCATTGGCGCCCTGTCCCGCGGGAAAGCTCGCGTAGAGCAGAATACCCGCGCCGAGAAAGACCCAGTACGAGAGCGCGTTCAGACGCGGGAACGCCATGTCGCGCGAGCCGAGCACGAGCGGCCACAGGTAGTTCGAGAAGCCGCTCAACACGGGGAGCGCGTAGAGAAAGATCATCGTCACGCCGTGCATCGTGAAGAGCTGGTCGTATTGCTGGGGCGTGAGCAGCGTTTCGTTGGGACGCGCGAGCTGCGCGCGCATGATGAGCGCCTCCACGCCGCCCAGCACGAGGAACACGAATGCCGTGACGAGGTAGCGGATGCCGATGGTCTTGTGATCCACCGTGGAGAGCCAGCCGCGCCAGCCGGGGCGCGTTTCCCAGATCTCTTCGAGGCGGCGCAGCGTGGCTTCGTCGAGCGGCGCCGTGCCCGTTTCCGGCACGCGCGAGAGGCGCCCCGCACGCGGGCGGCGCGGCACCGTCGCGCTGGCGGGACGGTCGGAAGCGGCACGAGAGGCTGGGATATCGTTCATGTCATTGGAGTGTGTCGAGCCACGCGCCGAGGTCGCTCGCCTCGGCGGGGGTGAGGGCAATGTCGGGCATGAGCGATTCGGGCTTGCGCTGCTGCGCATGCGCGACCCAGTCGAGCCGGTTGACGGACGTGTTGGCGAGCGTGCCCGCGGCGATCAGGCGCCGCGAGGCGAGATGCGTGAGGTCGGGCGCCTGCATGCCGCCCGACTGCGTGCCGCGCACGGCATGGCAGCCGCCGCAGCGCGCGGCGAACAGTTGCTCGCCACGCCGCGCCGCGCCGCTTTGCGCAGCGGCCGCGGGCTGCTGTTGCGCATCGAGCCAGCGCGAGAAATCGGCGGGGGCCTGCGCCACCACTTCCATGGCCATGTGCGCGTGCTGGGGCCCGCAGAACTGCGTGCACTGCCCGCGCCATACGCCGGGACGGTCTGCCTCGATCCACTGGTGATTGACCTGGCCGGGTATGGCCTGCGTCTTGCCCGCGAGCGCCGGCACCCAGAACGCGTGCACGACGTCGGCGCTCTGCAGATCGACGCGCACGGGCTCGCCCGTGGGGATATGGATTTCGTTGGCGGTCTCGAAGCTCGCGCCCGCCGGCGTTCGATAGGTCACTTTCCACCACCAGTCGTAAGCCGTGACGGTCACGGTGAGCGAGGGCGCGCGCGGCGGGTCGGCCACGGCGGCCAGCACGCGCAGCATCGCCACGAGGGCGCCCAGCAGCAGCAGCGAGGAAATCGCCGTGCCGACGGCAACGATGCGGTTCGCCGTGCGCTCTCCTTGCTCGTCGGCGACGTTGGTTTGCGACAACGCTTCGCCTTGCGCCGCGCGACCGCGACGCTTGCGCCGTATCGCCAGATAGAGCAGCCACGCAATGACGATGCATACCCCCACGCACAGGGCGGCGAGGCCCCAGTCGAGCGCCTGCACCGGACCCGATGCGGGGCCCGCGCTGTGCAGGAAGTAGGCGAGTGGGGTCATGAGCGGCGCAGCAACCAGGCATCCAGAATGTTTTTCGCTTGCGCACCGGGCATGCCCGTGCGCGCCGCTTCGCTGCGCGAGCCAGGCATACGCGCTGCGCGATCCCGGCATTCCCGCTACGCGCCTTTAGCGGCGCCTTCATGGAGATCGAGCATGCAAAGCCCTTACGACCTACCCCGTTTTCCTCGCGCCCAAGGGGTGCCGGCCACGCCGCCCAGAAAGAACGACCCCGGCCAGGGCGCGGAACCCGACGAGCGCGAGCCCGGCGCCCCGCAGGCGGAGCCGCACGAGTTGCCGGATCTGCCGGAGCCTGCCGAAGTTGGCGAGGATGGCTAACTAACCGGGCACGGAACCCGGCGCGCAATGAAAGACGCGCCGCATGCGCGGCGCGCCGGATCACTTCTGGTTCTTCTTTGGAATCTTCGCGCCAGACTTGCGCGCCTGATTCAGCGCAATGGCAACGGCCTGCTTCTGCGACTTGCCTTGCTTGACTTCCGTCTTGATGTTCTTCGAGATCGCTTCGCGAGTTTTTCCCTTGCTGAGTGGCATGGTGGCCTCCTTTTGAAAAACACCTGCGTCAACGCACAATGCGTGCCCGCGCGATGATCGTCAAAGCTCGCCGCGCGCGGCCAGCGCCCGGATGCGGTCGGCGGTGCGGCACGCAACGGCCTGAATGGTGAGCGACGGATTCACGCCGCCCACGGTCGGGAACACGGAGCCGTCGCAGATCCACAAATTCGGGATGTCCCATGAGCGGCAGTCCGCATTCACGACGCTCGTTTGCGCGTCGCTGCCCATGCGCGCCGTGCCGTTCAGGTGGCAGGTGTCGTCGTCCTGGGTCCAGATGTCGCGCGCGCCCGCCGCGGCGAGCGCGCGGCTCATATAGTCCAGCGCGTGGTTCACGAGCCGGCGGTCGTTCTCGCCCATCGACCAGGTGACGCGCGCCACGGGCAGGCCGAGCGCGTCTTTCTCGTCGGCGAGCGTCACGCGGTTGCGTTCCTGCGGCAGCGTCTCGCCCACCATCTTGAGGCCCGCCTGATGGTTGTACTTCGTCATCTCGCGCATGAGCGCTTCGCCCCACAGGCCGCGGCTCGTTTGCGTCGCCGCCCAGACGAGCGGCAGCGGACCCTGGCTCATGTAGCAATAGCCGCCGTGAAAGTCCTTGCCTGCGTCCTGATAGTTCCAGTGTTCGGTGAGCGCCAGCGAAGGCGGCCCCTTGTACCAGCGGATCTCGTCGTCGAATGCGCCCCACGCGGCCTGGTTCGTCTGCACCATGAGATTCTTGCCGACGAGTCCCGAGCGGTTCGCGAGACCCTCGGGAAAGCGTCCGTTCGCGGAGAGCAGCAGCAGGCGCGGCGTTTCGATCGCATAGCCCGCCACGACCACGTTGCGCGCGCGCTGGAAGTGCCAGCGCCCCTCGCGATGAAAATGCACGCCGGCGGCGCGTCCCAGCGCGTCGGTTTCGATGCGGCCCACCATCGCGAGATCGCGGATTTCGGCGCCCGCACGTACGGCGCGCGGAATCCACGTGACGAGCGCGCTCTGCTTGGCGTTGGTCGAGCAGCCCGACACGCAGAAGCCGCGATAGACGCACTGGTGCGCGTCGCCGCGCGGCGCGGAGAGCGTCGCGAGCGGCGTGGGCGCCCACGGAATGCCGAGCGCCTCGCAGCCGCGCGCGAGCACGAGGCCCGCGCCGTTGATTTCATGCGCGCGATACGGATAGCGCGGGCGTTTGGGTCCCCACGGATAGTTCACCGGTCCGGAGATGCCGAGCGCCTGCTCGACTTCGGCGTAGTAGCGCCACATCTCGCGCCAGTCGAGCGGCCAGTCGGCGCCGTAGCCGAGTTTCGTGCGCGCTTGAAACCATTCGGGCCGAAAGCGCAGCGAGACCATGGCGAAGTGCACGGTGCTGCCGCCCACCGCGCGGCCGCTGTTGTTGCTGCCGAGCTGCAAGGGGTTCTCGCCGTCGCAGATGCGTTCGTCGGTCCAGTAGAGTTTGGCCTGATGGGTCTCGTCGGAGGCGAATTCTTCCAGCGGCCGCCACCATGCGCCCGCGTCGAACGCGACCACGCGAAAGCCCGCCTCGGCGAGCCGGCAGGCGAGCGTCGCCCCCCCCCGCGCCCGTTCCGACGATGGCGAAATCGACCGGGTCGTCGAGCGCGTATTCGCGCATGGTCATCCAGCCGCCGCGACGGAACACGTCGGGCGCGCGGCCGTGCTTGCCGCGCGGCGCTTCGTTGGCGTCGGTCAAGTTGGCGAGATCAGCGCACACGCTCGTTCTCCCTGCGTGCGGCCTCGTGTGCCGCGTCGCTCTCGTCGGCGGCTTCGACGGCTTCCCACGGATCGCGCCGGTTCGTATAAAGACGCACGTAGCCGCGCGGATTCGCCGGACCGCCAAAGCCCATCGCACTCCACGCGAGCGGGTGCGACCAGTAGGCGGCGCTCACATCGTGCAGCACGCGCTTCTTGAAGAACACGTCGCAAGGCATGGTGCGCCAGGCCCGGCTGCGCAGTTCGCCACGCTGCATGCGGGCGACCAGCGCGCGCCGCCGTTCGTCCTGCAACTGCGCGAAGTGCTCGCCGTAGGCCTTCACGCTTTCCGCATCGAGGGCGGCGAGCCCCGTCTCCCACGCGGTGCGCAATGGCGGCAGGCGGGCGTCGCGAAAGCCGTCGCGGCGGTCGTCGACCAGTTTGCCTTCCACGAGCGCGGCGACCGGCACGCGCGGGGCGGGCTCGCCGTGGGCGTTGCCGGGCTGCGGGACGATCGTGTCGCACAGCGCCACCAGCGTTTGCCAGTGCGACGGACCGAGATAGCGCGCCCGGTCCGGTGTGCTTACGCGCGCGTCGATCACCGCGCGCGTGGGGGCGTCCCACGAAGGCGTGTCGCGTTTGGCGAGCACGTCGTAGCCGGGATAGGTCGGCGTTCGGGTCATCGTTCGGTCTCCCGCATGCGTAACGCGGCGAGCCCGGCGAGCGCGAGCGCGCTGAAGGCGGGCGGCGCGGGCAGTGGCGGCCCCGCGAACAGGTTTTGCGACCAGTTGCGCCAGCCGCCCTGCGCGCGCGCCACGCCGTTCGCATGAAAGCCGAAGCCCGCAAAGCCGAGCGCCGCCGTGAGCCGCAGCCAGAAGCGCGCGAACACGCTCGCGCGGGCCGCATGGCGGGGTGGGGCCCACGCCGCATGCGCGAGCAGCGCGCTGCTCACGGGCACGATGGTCACGGGCGCATACATCGCCGGATGCTGGAATGCGCCGCGAAAATGCAGCAACGCCGCTTCGGCCGCCGTGCCGAGCAGCCCCGCGCCGGCCACCAGGGCGAGCGCCTTGCCCGCGGGCATGCCGAACAGCTGCGGGTCGTGCCCGGGCTCGTCCCGCAACTGCTCGGCGATCGCACCCAGCACGCCGGAGAGCACCAGCGCGAAGGGCGCACCCGCCGGCGCGCCGTAAAAGGCGTTATGCCAGCTGAATCCGCCGGGCCGTTTCGTCACGTTGTAAAGATGGAAGGCGGTGCCCGTCACGCCGGTCGCGGCGCTGGTGAGCTGGATCGCGTGACGCAGCCGGTGCGAGGCGGCGCGCCGGTCTGCGCCGCCGTGCAGCGCCGCGGCGAGCGCGCAGAGCGCCACGGCGGGCGGCAGATACATCGCACGGTTTTCGAACGAGCCGCGATAGTGCTCCATGGCGCTGTCGGCCAGCACGGAGAGCGCGAGCAGCGCCGACCCATGATTGAAGCTGCGCGCCGCGGCCACGTGCTTGCCGCTCGCACGCGCGTGCGCCGATTCGCGTAGGTTGCGCGTGGACCAGATCGCGAGCGCGGCGCCCGCGGCGACGCTCGCGACGGCCGCGGCGGCGCGCGTGGATTGTGTCATCGACCTGCCCTCCGTCGAGTTTCGTCAGTCCCAGACGAAACAGCAAGGCAGATGCCGTGGCGCCCGCGCCCGTTCTCTGCCGCCCGTGCAGGCACGGCAATTGCGCCAAATGACTGATTAATCCCGATTCATCCGCCAGCCTGGACACAAATTGATCTACCGAGACTTCATCGCCATAGGCACATCGTCGGGCGGCGTCGATGCGCTTCGAAGTCTTGTGTCCGGGCTTCCGCCCGACTTGCAGGCGACGGTCGCGATCGTGCTCCACGTGGGCAGCCACTACAGCCATCTGCCGTCGCTGCTCAGCAGCGCGGGCCCGCTGCGCGCGGTCCATGCCGAGGACGGCGAAACCTGGTCGCCGGGCCGGATTTACGTGGCGCCCCCCGACCAGCACATGATCGTGGAGGGCTCGCGCCTGCGTCTCGTGCACGCTGCGAAGGAGAACTTTGCCCGCCCGGCCATCGACCCGCTGTTTCGCAGCGTGGCCTCGGAACTCGGGCCGCGCGGCATCGGCGTGATCCTCACGGGCCTGCTCGACGACGGCGCGGCCGGCCTCGAGGCCATCCAGGCCTGTGGCGGCACCGGGATCGTCCAGGACCCGTCCGACGCCTTCGCCAGCGAGATGCCACTCAACGCCGCGCCTTTTGCCGACTACATCCTGCCGATCGCGGGCATGGCCCACCGGCTCGTGGAGTTGACGGGCCGCGTGCCGCCCGCGACGGCCGACGAAATCCTCGCGAGGCGCCGCACCGCCGAACTCATCAGCACGGAGCAGCGCGCGTGGCGCGAGGGCAACGGACTGGCCGGCGATCTGAACCGCATCGGCAGGCCTTCGACGTTCACCTGTCCCGAGTGCAACGGCACGCTCTGGCGCCTCGACTACTCGCGTCTGCTGCGCTACCGCTGCCACACGGGCCACGCCTATACGGCGGCCTCGCTCAACCGGGGCCGCAGCCGCGACGTGGAGCGGGCGCTGCGCGACGCGCTGCGGGCGCTGCGCGAGCGCGAATCGATGAGCCGTGCCCAGAGCGAGCACTACCGGCAGTGCGGCGACCGCGATGCGCAACAGCGGGAGGACGAAACCGCGCGGCGCGCGGGCGATGCGGCAGGACTATTGCAGTCGATGCTCCTGGAGGGATAATGTCGGCGCAGCACCCGCGGCCTGAGGGACGAGCGAGTGCGAACGCGATTCATTCCAACTTCAGGACCTGGCAACCATGCCGAAACGTCGTGGCCATGTGCCCCGCAGCCAGACCAATTACCCGATCGTCGGTATCGGCGCATCGGCGGGCGGCCTTAGTGCACTGCTGGCCTTCTTCGAATCCCTGCCCTCCCACACCTCGATGGCGTTCGTAGTGGTCGTCCATCTCGCGCCCGACCACGAAAGCAGTATGGCCGCGCTGCTGCGCAAGGCGACCAGCATGCCCGTGACGGAGGTGACGAGCCCGACGCCCATCGAGCCCGACCACGTGTACGTCATCACCCCGTCACTCGATCTGGCGATGGTGGACGACTATCTGCGCGTGTCCCCCAGTCAGCCTCAGGAGGGCCGCCGCGCGGCGATCGACGTGTTCTTCCGCACGCTCGCTGAAACGCATCGCGAGCGCGCCATCGGCATCGTGCTCTCGGGCGCGGGCTCGGACGGCTCCGCCGGCCTCTCGCGCGTCAAGGAAATGGGCGGCATCACGTTTGCCCAGGATCCCTCGGAGGCGGAATACGACAGCATGCCGCGCAGCGCCATCGCCACCAGCATGGTCGACTTCGTCATCACGGCGGCGGAGATGCCGCAGCGGCTGATGGACCTCTGGTCGACGACGAAGGAAATTCAACTGCCCGTCGCCGAAACCGAAGAGCGGCGCGAAGAGCATATCAACGAGGCGGCCGAGCGGGCGCTGCGCGAGATCATGATCATCCTGCGCACGCGCACGGCGCACGATTTCCGCCACTACAAGCGCGCCACGGTCCTGCGCCGCATCGAACGGCGCTTGCAGGTCAACGGCATCACCGACCTGCAGGCGTATCGCGACCATCTGCATCTGCATCCCGAGGAAACCCAGGCGCTGCTGCAGGACATGCTCATCAGCGTCACCAACTTCTTCCGCGACAAGGAAGCGTTCGACGTGCTCGAGCGCGAAGTCCTGCCGCAATTGTTCGAAGGGCGTGGCGAACAGGACCGCATCCGCGTGTGGTCGGTGGGCTGCGCCACGGGCGAGGAGGCCTATTCGCTGGCGATGCTGCTCCAGGAGCGCTCGCTCAAGTCGACGGAAGGCACCTCGTTCCAGGTCTTCGCGACCGACATCGACGAACGCGCGATTTCGTTCGCGCGCACGGGTCTCTTTCCCGACTCGATCCTCGCCGACGTCACGCCGGCACGCGTGCGCCAGTTCTTCTCCAAGGACGCCGCGCATTATCGTGTGAAGAAAGAACTGCGCGAGCACATGCTGTTCGCGCATCACAACGTGCTGAGCGATCCGCCGTTTTCGCGCCTCGACCTGATCTGCTGCCGCAACCTGCTGATCTATCTGGACCGCGAAGCGCAGATCGAAATCCTCAAGATGTTCCACTTCGCGCTGCGCCCGGGCGGCGTACTGTTCCTCGGCAGCTCCGAGTCGGCGGACAGCGTGAGCTCGATGTTCACGGTGGTGGACAAGCGCAACCGCATTTACCGCGCGAACATGGCGGTGCGCGGCGACACGCCCGTGCCCGTGGCGATTTCCGGCACGATGAACGCGCGGCCCGTGGTCGCGACCGTGCAGCCGCCGGGGCGCCGCCGCTTTTCGTTCGGCGACCTGCACCAGCGCCTCGTCGAACAGTACGCGCCGCCTAGCGTGCTGGTGAGCCGCGATTCGGAAATCGTGCATCTGTCCGACCGCGCGGGCCGCTTCCTCCAGTATTCGGGCGGCGAGCCTTCGCACAACATCGTTGCCGCCGTGCGCCCGGAATTGCGGCTCGAGCTGCGCACCGCGATCTACCAGGCGCTGCACACGAACCGCAGCGTCGAGGCGCGGCGCGTGCGTCTGGAGCGCGACGGGCGCTCGTATTTCGTCAACATGACGGCGCGGCCGGTGCACGACCCCGAGGCCAACGCCGACTTCGTGCTGGTGCTCTTCGACGAAGTCGAAGACAGCATGAGCGGGGCGGAAACGGTTTCCGTGGACGTGCAGAAGGACCCGATCATCACGCAGCTCGAACGCGAACTGCAGCGCACCAAGGAGCAGCTGCAGTCGACCATCGAGCAGTCGGAAACCTCGACGGAAGAGCTGAAGGCGTCCAACGAGGAGCTGCAGGCGATCAACGAGGAACTGCGCTCGGCGACCGAGGAACTCGAAACCAGCAAGGAAGAGCTGCAGTCGATCAACGAGGAGCTCACCACCGTCAACGCGGAGCTGAAGTCGAAGGTCGAAGAGACCAGCAAGATCAACGACGACTTGCAGAACCTGATCGCCGCGAACGATATCGGCACAATCTTCGTCGACCGCAACATCTGCATCAAGCGCTACACGCCGCGCGCGACCGACGTGTTCAGCATCATTCCCTCGGATATCGGCCGCTCGCTGCTCGACATCACGCACCGGCTCGAATACGACAAGCTCGCCGACGACGCCGCCGAAGCCTTCGACTCGCTGCGCCTGATCGAGCGCGAGCTGAAGAGCAACGACGGGCGGTGGTATCTCGCGCGCTTCGTGCCGTACCGCACGACCGAAGACCGTATCGACGGCGCGGTGCTCTCGTTCATCGACATCACCGGGCGCCGCCAGGCCGAAGACCAGTTGCGCGAAGGCGAGCGGCGCATGCGCATCGTCGCCGAGGGCACGAAGGACTACGCGATCATCACGTTCGACGACGAAGGCTACATCACGAGCTGGAACGCGGGCGCGGAGCGCATTTTCGGTTATACGGAGGCCGAAATGATCGGCCAGTCCGCCGATCTGCTCTCGACCGAAGAAGACCGCGTGAACAAGGTCGCCGACCGCGAGTTCGCGCTCGCGCGCCAGCACGGCCGCACCGACGAAGAGCGCTGGCACCTGCGCAAGGACGGCACGCGCTTTTTCGCGAGCGGCGTGCTTTCGCGCCTCGATGAAGCCGGCGTGAGCGGCTTTGCCAAGATCGCGCGCGACCTGGGCGAACTCGTGCCCGCGGACGCGGACCTGCGCGAGACCACGCTCGAACAGGTGCGCGACGCCGGCGAGCGCGACGGACAGCGGCGCCAGGACGAGTTTCTCGCCGTGGTGTCACACGAACTCAAGCATCCGCTCAATCTGATCTCGGCGAGCGCGGAACTCATTGCGCGGGCGCCGGAAACGCGCCAGAGCCTGAACCTCACGCGCGCCGCGGACACGATCCGGCGCACCGTGGTCGGCCAGGCGCAGATCATCGACGACCTGCTGGACATTTCGCGCGTGCGCACCGGCAAGCTCTCGGTCATGCGTTCGGCGGTGGACATGCGCGAGATCGTGCAGCGCGTTTGCCACGCCGTGCAGTTCGAGGCGCAGCAGCGCGGCATTGTGCTGAACGTCTCGATCAGCCAGACGCCGGTGATTTTGCATGCCGATTTCACGCGCATCGAGCAGATTGTCTGGAACCTCATCAGCAATGCGATGAAGTTCACCAATCGCGGTTCGGTGGACGTCTTGCTCGACGTCGCCGAAGACGAAGCCGTGCTGCGCGTGAAGGACACCGGCACCGGCATCGAACCGGCGCTCCTGCCGCATATCTTCGACATGTACAAGCAAAGCCGCCAGTCCGCCGCGCGGCGCTCGGGTCTCGGCATTGGTCTTGCGCTCGTGCGGGAACTCGTGACGATCCACGGCGGCAGCGTGCGCGCGGAGTCGCAAGGCCTCGGGCGCGGCGCGACGTTCACGGTGACGCTGCCGATGCAGCGTTCGTTCGCGCATGCGGAAAGCCGCGACGGCGCGGCCATCGCGTCGCTGCAGGGGCTCCGTATCCTGATGGTCGACGACGACACCACCACAGTCGAAACGTTCAAGCTGCTGCTGGAAAGCGAGGGTGCGAAGGTGCAGACGGCCACGAGCGGCGAGGAAGCGCTGACGCTGCTCAACGGCACTGCGCCGGATCTCGTGCTCTCCGATCTCGGCATGCCGGGCATGGACGGGTACGAGTTCATCGGCAAGCTGCGTTCGCAGCCCGCGCTCGAATCGGTGATCTGCATCGCGCTGAGCGGCTTTGGCCAGGAGGCCGATGTCGAGCAGTCCGAGCAGGCGGGTTTCGACGCGCACCTCAAGAAGCCGGTGTTGCTCGAAGACCTGCTGGCGACTTTCGCGCGCTTGCGACGCTAGTTCGCGCGCCTCCGGGCGAGTACGGGAGCCACGTGTGCAACGGACGTTTTTCTACATCAACGGCGCAAGCGACGGCGAGTTTCCCGAGCGGGAACTGATCCAGCTCGACAAGGCGGGCTACACGGTGGCGCTCAGCCGTGTGGCCATGGACGCGGTGGCGCCGTATGTGGCCGCCGCCGAACGGCCCGCGTTGACGAGACTGCTCGGACGCATCGATCCCGAGGACGAACTCGTGGTTCTGCAGCTTTCCGCCCTGGGCTGCAACGCGCGCGACGTGCTCGCCACGCTGCTCAACTGCCGCAAGGGAAAGATTGGCGTGCGCTGTGTCGAACTGGGCGGCGTCGATCTCACGGGGCGCCCCGAGCCGCAAGCGGTCAAGATGCTGCGCGCGGTGGTGCGCATGGAGGCGGCCACCCGCAGCGAACGCAGCCGCAACGGCCTGAAGGCCGCGCAGCGCAGCGGGCGCCCCACGGGCAGGCCCGCCTCGCTCTCGGCGCACGACCGCGCGCGCGTGATGAGCTCGCTGGGCAGCGGACTCTCGGTGAGCGAGGTGGCGCGGCGCTTCGGCACTTCGCGGCAGACGGTCCTGCGCATACGCGCCGCCGCGGGAACACCGGATCTCACGTAACCAGCGTATAAGGGTCGGCTTCCAGCGCGACGCCCGCCCCGCGTATCACCTGCATGTAAGCGAACGTGTCACCCACTGCCGCGCTCGCTTGCTCCGCGAGACTGCGCACATCGGCCGATTTTTCGGCGCTCGCCATCATGGATTCGAGCACGGCGGAATCCGCGAAGCCGTGCGCGGCCGCTGCACTGAGCACCGCATCGAGGATACGCCGGGCCGCCGCTCGGGCATCGACCGATGCGAGCGGGGCACGGTAGGCGAGAAAGCCCGCCATCAGCAGAAAGTCCGCTGGGCTGATACGGTGGCCATTGCCAACCGGCACGCCTTCCGGCATGTCGTGATATCGCGACATACATCGCCTCCCGGTTTGGAGCGCTGTGAATGCTGCTGCGGATGCCAGGAAAATATAGTACAGAAAGCATCGCTCATGCCGACGAATGCGGGGTTCTACTGTGTTCGACCGGCGGCGGCCTTGTTAAGTGGGGCTTTCGATAAGCGGTACAGACGTTTTTTCGACGTGCCGCGGCAGCAAGTCGTAGTATTCTTGACCCGGGCAAAGCCGCCAACCAGCAAAAGTGTCATGTTTTTGTAGGCTTCGAGACAAATTCACGATTTTTCTCCGAGGGCATTCATGAAAACGCTGTTTCTGCAGGCACCTTCGTATGAAGGCTTCGATGGCGGCGCGGGCTCGCGCTTCCAGACGAAGCGCGAAATCCGTTCGTTCTGGTATCCCACGTGGCTCGTTCAGCCCGCCGCGCTGGTCGAAGGCAGCCGCGTGGTGGATGCCCCCGCAGACGACCTGACGCTCGAAGCGACCCTGGATATTGCACAGGAATACGAACTCATTATCATTCACACGAGTTCGCCCTCGTTCCAGAGCGACATCCAGTTCGCCGAGCACCTGAAGCGGCGCAAGAGCACGATTCTCATCGGCATGATCGGCGCCAAGGTGGCGGTCGATCCGCATGGTTCGCTGACCGCAAGCAATGCGCTCGATTTCGTGTGCCGCGAAGAATTCGACTTCACGTGTCTCGAGATCTCCCAGGGGCGGCCGTTCGACTCGATCCTGGGCCTGAGCTATCGGCTGCCCGACGGCGGCATCATGCACAACGACGCCCGGCCGATCCTCGAAGACATGGATCAGCTTCCCTTCGTCTCGCCGATCTACAAGCGCGACCTCACGCCCGAGCATTATTTCAGCGGCTATCTCAAGCATCCGTATCTCTCGCTCTACACGGGGCGCGGCTGCAAGTCCCGCTGCACCTTCTGTCTCTGGCCGCATACGGTGGGGGGCCATCGCTATCGCACGCGCTCGGTCGAGCACGTGCTGGAAGAGGTGAAATGGATTCGGGACAACATGCCCGAAATCAAGGAGATCATGTTCGACGACGACACGTTCACGGATCTCAGGCCGCGCGCCGAAGAGATCGCGCGCGGGCTGGGCAAGCTGGGCGTGACGTGGTCGTGCAATGCCAAGGCGAACGTGCCGTACTCGACGCTCAAGGTGATGAAGGACAACGGCTTGCGTCTGTTGCTCGTGGGCTTCGAATCCGGCGACGACCAGATTCTCGTCAACGTCAAGAAGGGTGTGCGCACGGACTTCGCGCGCCAGTTCAGCGAGGACTGCCGCAAGCTCGGCATCAAGATTCACGGGACCTTCATCCTCGGCCTGCCGGGCGAGACGCATGAAACGATCCAGAAGACCATTCAGTACGCGAAAGAGATCAATCCCCATACCATTCAGGTCTCGCTCGCCGCGCCTTATCCCGGCACGGTGCTGCATAAGCAGGCGGTCGAAAACGGCTGGCTGAACGATACCAAGGTCATCACACTCATCAATTCGGCCGGCACCCAGGCCTCGACGATCGGCTATCCGCACCTGTCGCGCGAAGAGATCTACCTTGGCGTCGAGGAGTTCTACAAGCGCTTCTATTTCCGGCCGTCGAAGATCTGGGAAATTGTCCGCGAGATGCTGGTGAGCTGGGAAATGATGAAGCGGCGCCTGCAGGAGGGCGCAGAGTTCTTCAAATATCTCCGCGCGCGCAAGGTCTGAAGCCGCCGGCGTCCCCTTCAGGGGAAACGCCCGGCATTTCCGGGCGTTTCCCTTGTCACTCGTCTGGCACAGTCCCCGTCTTTTTTCGTCGGCAGAATTGCGCGCAAGTCGCGCTGCGGCGTGCAGCACGCGCCTGACCGAAATGCTGTCATTACGAACGACCTGCGGCAATTAACATTCTTTCCGGCGGTGCATAAAATGGCTCAGCCCTATTACGTACGCCATAAATAGCTTCATCGGGCCACCGGAGGAGACCGCAATGGCACCGGAAGGCAGGTCGCCCGCCATCGCCGACATCGATGCGCGGCCGTCTCGCGCGCCCGACCATGCGCGCGAGAATCAGGCGCTGCTCGCTCTGGTCACCGCGCAACTGGACTCGCGCGAAGTGTTGTTGCAGAGGATTGCTGACTTTGCGATGCGTCTGTGCTGCGCGCAATCGGCCGGCATCAGTTTGCTGGAACACGAAGGCGAAGAGCGCTACTTTCGCTGGCACAGCGTGGCCGGCAAGTTCGCGAACCTGTGCGGCACCCGAATCCACTGGAACGACTGTCCGTGCGCCGTCGTGCTCGAAGCCGGCAAGCCGCTGCTTTTCACCGCGCTGAGCGACGATTTCCCGGTTCTCGCCCCCGCATGCGCCGTCGTGCAGGAGGCGCTCATCCTGCCCATCGTTTCGAAAGAGCGGCAACTGGGTGCGATCTGGGCCGCCTCGCTCGAAGAACGTTCGCGCTTCACCCGCGAAGACCAGCGCGTGCTCAGCGAGTTTGCCGCCGTGGCCGGCTCGGCGCTCGATTTGGTCGAGGCGCGCGACCATAGCCGCATGCAGACGCAGCGCTATTCGGAAGTGATCGCCGTGCTCGCGCACGAGTTCCGCAACCCGCTCGCGCCGCTCGAAAACGCGTTCCAGGCGCTCCAGATGATCTGCGAAGACCGCGCGCCGCAGCGCGAATACTTCGCGGTTGCGCAGCGCCAGATCGCGCAGCTCAAACGTCTGATGGACGAACTGCAGGATGCCTCGCGCCTCGACCATGACAAGCTGAGCATCGACCCCACCGATGCGTCGTTGAACGAAATCCTCTCCGACGCGCTCGCCTCCATTCGCGAGCGTGCGCAGGCGCGCAGGCATACGCTGAGCGTGCATCCGCTTGCCGGCGACCTGCGGCTGTTCGCCGACCCGACGCGGCTCACGCAGGTGATCGTGAACCTGCTGTCCAATGCCGTGCGCTATACGCCCGACGGTGGCGAGATCGCGCTCGTCGTCGAACACAAGGACACGGGCGACGCACGCTGCGTCGAGATCTCGATTCGCGACAACGGCATCGGGATCGACCCGGCCGTGCTCTCGCGCATTTTCGAGCCGTTTGCGCAATTCGCGGGCAAGAGTGCGCGGCTGGAAGGGGGGCTCGGCATCGGGCTTCCCATCGCGCAGCGGCTCGCGCAGCTGCATGGCGGCGAGATTCTCGTGACGAGCGAGGGGATCGGGCGCGGCACGCTGGCGCGTCTCTCGATTCCCGTGCGAACCGGCAGCGCCGAAGCCGTCAAGCCGCTCGCCGCCGTGCTGGCGGGCAACGGCCCGGCGCGCGTGCTCATCGTCGACGACAATGCCGACGCGTGTTTCGCACTCGGCGCGTTGCTCGAGCTGGAAGGGCATGAAGTCAGAACGGCCGGCGACGGCACGAGCGCACTGACTGTGCTGAGGCAATGGAAGCCGCATCTCGCGCTCGTCGATATCGGCATGCCGGGCATGAACGGCTACGAGCTGGCGGAGCGCATGCGCGCCATGCCGGATCACGCCGACGTGATGCTGGTCGCGCTGAGCGGCCATGTTTCGGACGGTGACCGGGCGGCCGCGCTGGCGGCCGGCTTCCATGCGCATCTCGCGAAGCCCGCCGATATCGGACGGCTGCGCGCGATGCTCGCGACGTGCGCGCAAGACGCCTGGCGCGAGGCCGGCTAGCGCAGGTGCGAAGAGCGGATGCCGTTGTGATGGTGGAGATTGCGCAACAGGCTTGCGCGGCGCCGTTCGCGGCGATAGTGCGCGATCACGGCCGTGGCCGCGATGACCAATACCATGACGCCGATGGCGGTTCCCCACTGCAGTGCGTCCATGTCTGCCTCCTTGTCACGTCAGGGCCGTCGCGTCGAGGCGAACGGGTTCAAGCGTAGTGTGGCTGGCAGGGTGCGTTCCGCGGCAAGCGCCGGGGGAAACAACGCGACGCACACGAAAGGGTGGCGCTGGTCGCGGACGCAAGAAAAGATTAGCCGATTGCGATGTGCAATTGAACCGCGCGGGCGTGTACGGATGCCGGCCATTGTGGACACTTCGGCTTCGCCAGACTGGCACTCGGACGAGCGCTCTTGAGTTCTTTGGGGAAGTATCGAGGCCTGCCTGGAGCAGGCCACTCTGGCTGACGATTCGAACCCGGTTGCGGTTGCGGTTGCGATTGCGCTTGCGTCGGCGCGCTTACTCCAGATCGCGCGTTTCGAGCTCCACGGACTGGCCCCCGTTTTTCTCCAGCGCGTGCCGCGCGGCCAGTTCGATGCTCGGGCGGTTCGCCTCGAAGGCGCTCAATAGCGCATGCGCCGAGGTGCCGGTGTTGCCGAAGCGATCGTTCAGCGCGTCGAGCGACACGCTGCACCATACCGGGCGGTTGTCCACGTTGGCTTCGAACGCGACGCGTGCGGCAGCCACAGCGTGGCGGCGACTCGTGAATTCGATTCTCATCTTGGTCCTCCGTGAGTTCTATCGTTTAAGGGTAGAGCCTGGTGCAGCCAATGGTGAGTTCTTTTTGCGCTTCTTTTTGCGCTACTTGGCCTGAGCGTCGCTGGCGGGGTCGCTGCGCATCATCTTGTCGTGGGTGGCGGGCCCCTTGGGTTTTTTCACAGGCATGTTGTCGGGGTTGGTGGGGTTCGATTCGCTTGCCGTGCCAGGCACGGCTGCCGGCGGCTTCACCATCGGCGGCGCAGGGGGATGAGCGGGTGTTTGGGTCTGTGCGTTGACCGACAGCGAGGCGACGAGCGCCACACAGGCGATCGCGCCCCAGACGGGAACATGCAGTGGCTTCATGGCTTCTCCGTTGGCATTCTTCGTCATGTGCCGCAGGGTGTCGCGAATCGCATGCCTGCTCGCGTGCACTCGCGGCCATCGTCGTCAGTGAAACAACGCCGATGTGTCGACGTCGGCGAGTTGTTCCAGTTCGTCGCGGCGCGTGTCGCACGACCGGCGGATGGTCGCGCCCTGCGTGACCCAGATGGCCAGCGCGACGACGGCGAGGCTGCCGAGCGCGAGAAACGCCGCTGGATAGCCGAAGCGGTTGGCGAGCCACCCGCCCAGCAGCGGACTCAGGCAGCCGCCCGCGGCCTGCACCGCAAGCACGGCGCCCTGACCGAGATTCACGCGGCCGCTGCCATGCAGCAAATGCACCACGAGCGCGGGGATGGCGACGCTCTGCAAACCGGAGCCGAGTCCGTCGAAGACCTGCACGGGCAGGATGCCCCACGGCGACGCCAGCCACGCGGCGAATACGCCGCGCAGCGGCAGCGTGAGGAGCGTCGCGAGAATGACCCACCAGAAGCCCCAGCGGCGAATGATGCGGCTTGCGAAGACTGCGGCCGTGAGCATGACGACCTGCGAGATGATGATGTTGGCGGCGGTGATCTGGTTGGCGTCGCCGTGATGCGCCGCCGCGACGGCAAGACTGTAGAGCGGCAGCATAGCGGAATTGCCGAGACTGAACGCCGCGAGCGACGCGGCGAGCAGCAGCAGCGGGCGGCAGTGCAACAGCATGCGCATGCGCTCGGCGCGCACCTGCGAACGATCTTTTGCGTCGTCGTGCACGAGGCCGCGCGCGTAGTGCCGGTGCACCGAACGCGGGGGAATGAGCAGCACGGACGCGATACACGCGAGACCGAATGCCGCGCCCAGCACGAACACGTAGGCAATGCCGAGCCACCATCCGAGCGCGCCGGACAACGCCGCGGCGATGATGTTGCCGGCATGGTTCGCGACCTGGTTGCGCCCGTATTGCCGGTCGAAGTTCTTGCGGCCGACCATGCCGAGCGTCAATCCCGTCAACGCGGGGCCCATGACCGAACCCCCGACGGCTGTGGCTGTCTGCGAAAACGCGATCGGCCAGTAGCCGTGCGAGAGCCAGATGACGCAAGCGGCGACGATGGTCAACAGGCTGGCGCCGACGACCACCGCGCGGCGGCGATAAACAGCGTCGACGAGCGCGCCGCCGGGCACTGTCGCGAGCGTGCCGATCACCGCGCCCATGGTCAGCACGGTGCCGATCGTTTCGGGCGTCCAGCCATGCGCCTGCAGATAGATGCCGAGAAAGGGGCCCGCGCCCGCCTGCACGTCCGCGGCGAAGAAACTGACGGCCAGTAGTGGAAGGGTCGGCTTCACGCGGATGCGTTGTCATTTCTCTCTTGTAAGAAGGGGCTTTCGCATCGGGCATGCCTGCTGCGCGCGTCATGCGCTGCGGTTAAACCCCGGCCATGCCAGGGTTTTGCCAGGGGTTCTAGAATGAGGTCATGAGTGTAAAGGAGACCGTAATAACGTCATGGATACACAAGCGAAAACATTCGAGGAATTGCTGCGGCGGGAATATCGGCACGGGTTCGTTTCGGACGTGCAGTCGGACACGTTGCCACGTGGTTTGTCCGAGGACGTGATCCGTCTCATCTCGGCGCGCAAGCAGGAGCCGGACTTCATGCTCGAATGGCGGCTCGCCGCCTACCGGCATTGGCTCACGATGACCGAGCCGCATTGGGCGAGCATCGAACACCCGCCCATCGACTTCCAGGACATCGCCTACTACTCGGCGCCGCACACGCAGGCGAACCGTCCGAAGAGCCTCGCCGAGGTCGATCCGGAACTCCTGCGCACCTACGAAAAGCTCGGCGTGCCGCTGCAGGAGCGCGAGATGCTCGCGGGCGTGGCCGTGGACGCGGTATTCGACAGCGTCTCCGTCGCCACGACGTTCCGCCGGCAGCTGGGCGAGCTTGGCATCGTCTTCTGCTCGTTCTCGGAAGCGGTGCGCGACCATCCGGACCTCGTGCGCCAGTATCTCGGCTCGGTCGTGCCGTACACCGACAACTTCTTTGCCACGCTCAACTCGGCCGTCTTCAGCGACGGCTCGTTCTGCTATATCCCGCCGGGCGTGCGCTGCCCGATGGAGTTATCCACCTACTTCCGCATCAACGCGCGCAACACGGGCCAGTTCGAGCGCACGCTCATCGTGGCCGACAAGGGCGCCTACGTGAGCTACCTGGAAGGCTGCACCGCGCCGATGCGCGACGAAAACCAGCTGCACGCCGCTGTGGTGGAACTCGTCGCACTGGAAGGCGCGCAAATCCGCTACTCGACGGTGCAGAACTGGTATCCGGGCGACGCGCAGGGGCGCGGCGGCATCTACAACTTCGTGACGAAGCGCGGCGACTGCCGCGAGGCCAACGCGAGGATTTCGTGGACCCAGGTCGAAACCGGCTCCGCCATTACGTGGAAGTATCCGAGCGTGATCCTGCAGGGCGACAACTCGATCGGCGAGTTTTATTCGGCGGCGCTCACCAACCACTATCAGCAGGCCGATACCGGTACGAAGATGGTGCATATCGGGCGCAATACGCGCAGCACGATTCTCTCCAAGGGGATCTCGGCCGGCCGCGGCAAGAACGCCTATCGCGGGCTCGTGAAAATGGCGCGCTCGGCCGAGAACGCGCGCAACTACACCCAGTGCGATTCGCTGCTGCTCGGCGACCGCTGCAGCGCCTTCACGTTTCCGTACATCGAGGTGAAGAACCCGAGCGGGAAAGTCGAACACGAAGCGTCCACGTCGCGGATCGGCGAAGACCAGTTGTTCTATTGCCGGCAGCGCGGGCTCAGTGAGGAGGACGCGGTGTCGATGATCGTCAACGGCTTTTGCAAGGACGTGCTCAAGGAACTGCCGATGGAATTCGCCGTGGAAGCGCAGAAGCTGCTGGGCGTGAGCCTGGAAGGCAGCGTAGGTTGAGAGGGAGAAAAGAATGCTGGAAATTCGCAATCTGAATGTCGAAGTGGAAAGCAAGCCGATTCTGCGCGGGGTGGATTTACGCGTGAATGCGGGCGAGGTTCACGCGATCATGGGGCCGAACGGCTCCGGCAAAAGCACACTCGCCCATGTGCTGGCGGGGCGCGAGCAATACGTGGTCACGGGGGGCAGCGTGCAGTACGACGGCTGCGACCTGCTCGCGCTTGCGCCCGACGAGCGCGCGCGCCGCGGGCTCTTTCTCGCGTTTCAGTATCCGGTGGAAATACCGGGCGTGAGCAATATCTATCTGCTCAAGGCCGCGCTCAACGCGCAGCGCAAGCATCGTGGCGAAGCGGAACTCGACGCCATGGACTTTCTCGCAATGGTGAAGGAAAAAATGGCGGCCATGGAGATGAAGGAAGACCTGCTCTACCGGGGCGTGAACGAAGGGTTTTCGGGCGGCGAGAAAAAGCGCAACGAGGTGCTGCAGATGACGGTGCTGGAGCCGCGTCTCGCCATTCTCGACGAGACCGACTCGGGGCTCGATATCGACGCGTTGCAACTCGTCGCCCGTGGTGTGAACCAGATGCGCAGCGCGGACCGGGCCATCGTGCTCGTGACGCACTACCAGCGCCTGCTCGACTACATCGTGCCGGACCAGGTGCACGTGCTTGCGCAGGGGCGCATCGTGCGCTCGGGTTCGCGTGAGCTTGCGCTAGAGCTGGAGCGCAAGGGTTATGGCTGGCTCGGCGAGCAGGATGACGACGGACCGGCAGCGGGGCAAGGCGCCGGCACGCAACACACGGCAGCGGCCAGGGAGCAACGATGAGCGAATCAACGCGCGAGCATTACCGCGACGCCTTCCGCACGATGGCGGGGACGCTGGCGGGCGTCGAGCTGCCGTGGTTGCGTAAGGCGAGACGGCACGCGTTCGACCGGTTCGAGACGCTGGGCTTTCCTGGCACGCAACTCGAAGCGTGGAAATACACCAATGTGATGCCGATTGCGAAGCCGCATTGGCATTTCATGCCTTCGGACGGCGAGCAAACCGACTACGCCCGCCTGATCGACGACCTCGTGCCCGCCGACGCGGGCGGCCGTATCGTGTTCGTGAACGGCCGCCACGTGCCGAAGCTCTCGTCCTTGCCGCCTTTGCCGGAAGGCGCGTTCGTCGGCACGCTCGCGCAGGCGATGCGCAGGATTCCTGAGCGGGTCGAATCGATCATGGCGCGGCGTGCGCCCGAGGACGGCTTTGCGGCGCTCAACGGCGCGTTTCGCAGCGACGGCTACGTGGTCGTGCTGCCGCCCGGCTGCGCGCTGGACTTGCCGCTGCACGTGCTGTTCTTCAGCAGCGAGGCCGCGCTCGCCATGCATCCGTTCAACGCGGTGGTGGCGGAGCGGGGGGCGCGTTGCTCGATCGTCGAGCAGTTCGCGGGCATTACCGACGAAGCCTATTTCGTCAACACCGCCACGGAAATCGTCGCCGACGAAGAGGCCGACGTTCAGCATTGCCGTATCCAGCAGGAAGCGCGCAGCGCGTTTCATATCGCGCACGTGGGCGTTTCGCAGCGGCGCGCGAGCCACTTCACCTCGCACTCGTTCGCGTTCGGCGGCGCGTTGTCGCGCACGCAGATCGACACGCGCCTCGACGCGGAAGACGCGCAAGCCGACCTGAACGGCCTGTATTTCGTCAGCGCGCGGCAGCACGTGGATCATCACACGCGCATCGACCATGAGATGCCGCGCGGCACGAGCCGGGAATACTATCGCGGCGTGCTCGACGGCGCTTCGCATGCGGTATTCGATGGCCGCGTGATCGTGCATCAGGACGCGCAGCAGACGAACGCGCACCAAGGCAACGACAATCTGCTGCTCTCGCGCAACGCCGAGATCGACACGAAGCCGCAACTGGAGATTCACGCCGACGACGTGAAGTGCACGCACGGCGCGACCGTCGGCCAGCTCGACGAGAGCCCGCTCTTTTATCTGCGCTCGCGCGGCATGGACGAGCGCATGGCGCGGGCGCTCCTCGTGTGGTCGTTCGCGCGCGTGAGCGTGGATCGCGTGGAAAGCGCCGCGCTGCGCGGCCGGCTCACACAACAGCTGCTCGCGCGCCTGCCCGGCGGCGAGTACCTGCGGGGACTGTCATGAATCTACTCGAACCGGTGGGCATTCCCGACGCCGAAGCGGTCATCGGCTGGCGCCGCGACTTTCCGATTCTGCGGGAAAGCGTGCACGGCAAGCCGCTCGTGTACCTCGACAACGCGGCGACCACGCAGAAGCCCGCGAGCGTGATCGCCGCCGAGCAGGCCTATTACGAGCACGACAATGCCAACGTGCATCGCGGCGTGCATCTGCTGTCGCAGCGGGCGACCGATGCCTACGAGGGCGCCCGCGCGCGCATTGCGCGTTTCATTCACGCGGCGCACGAGAAGGAGATCGTGTACACGCGCGGCACCACGGAAGCGATCAACCTGGTGGCGCAAAGCTACGCGCGGCCGCGCCTTCAACCCGGCGACGAAGTGCTCATCACCGCGATGGAGCATCACTCGAATATCGTGCCGTGGCAGCTCGTCTGCGCGCAGACGGGCGCGCTGCTCAAGGTGGCGCCGATCGACGACGACAGCACGCTCGACCTCGACGCTTTCGCACGCCTGCTCGGCCCACGCACGCGCATGGCGTCGGTGGCGCATGCGTCGAACGCGCTGGGCACCGTCAATCCGCTTGCACAGATGATCGGGCTTGCGCATGCGCGCGGCGTGCCGGTGCTGGTCGACGGCGCGCAGGCGATTGCGCATCTTCCCGTGGACGTGGCCGCGCTCGATTGCGACTTCTACGCGTTCTCGGGGCACAAGATCTACGGTCCCACCGGCATTGGCGCGCTGTATGCGAAGGCTGCGCTGCTGGAAGCCATGCCGCCATGGCAGGGCGGCGGCGACATGATCCGCTCCGTGACGTTCGAGAAGACCGAGTACAACGTCATTCCGTGGCGCTTCGAAGCGGGCACGCCGAACATTGCCGGCGCGATCGGGCTCGGCGCCGCGCTGGACTACGTCGGTGCGATCGGCCTGGAAGTGGCACAACGGCACGAGGCCGATCTGCTCGCGTATGCCGACGCGGCATTGCGTGCGATGCCTAACGTGCGAAGGATTGGAACGGCGAAAGAAAAACTCGGCATCGTCTCGTTCGTCATGGAGAACGCGCACGCCCACGACATCGGCACGATACTCGATCAATGCGGCGTGGCCGTGCGCACGGGCCATCATTGCGCGATGCCGGTGATGGACCGGTATGGCGTGCCGGCCACGGTGCGCGCCTCGTTTGCGCTGTACAACACGCGCGCCGAAGTCGACGCGCTGCTGGACGGCCTTGCGCGCGTCGAGGAGGTGTTTCCGCTATGAGCGACTTGCGCGACCTGTACCAGGAAACGATCTTCGACCATTACCGGCGGCCGCGGAACTGTCACACCGTGCCCGGTGCAACGCATAGCGCCGAAGGCTACAACCCATTGTGCGGCGACCGCGTCACCTTGTATCTGCGTATCGAGGACGGCGTGGTCAAGGACGCCGGCTTCGAGGGCGCGGGGTGCGCGATCGCAACGGCTTCGGCCTCGTTGATGACCGAAGCGCTCAAGGGCCGCACGCAAGCGGAGGTCGAGGCGCTGTTCGAACGCTTTCACGCGATGGCAACGGCGCCTTCGGACCGCCCGGCCTCTGCCGAAGGGCTCGGCAAGCTCGCGGTGCTCGCGGGCGTGCGCGAATTTCCGGCGCGCATCAAGTGCGCGACACTCGCGTGGCACACGCTGCACGCCGCGTTGCGCGACGAGCGCGGGACCGTTTCGACGGAATGACTCTGCGCGTGCCTGGAGGCAATTGACGATGAATACGCAAACGGCGAGCAACGACCTGCGCGAACGCGTGATCGACGCGCTGCGCTCGGTGTTCGATCCGGAGATACCGGTGAACATCTACGATCTGGGGCTCGTGTATCAACTGGACGTGGACGCCGAAACGGGTCACGTGACGATCCGCATGACGCTGACCGCGCCGGGCTGCCCGGTCGCGCAAACCTTCCCCGGCACGGTCGAAGAATACGTGAACGAGGTGGAAGGCGTGAGCGAGACGAACGTGGAGCTGGTCTGGGACCCGCCGTGGACGAGGGCGCGCATGTCCGAAGCGGCGCTGCTGCAACTGGGGATGCTCTGACATGGCCGACTGGGTGGACGTGGCGCCATACGCCGAGTTTCAACCGGGTTCCGTACGCAGCGTCGATGTGGACGGCACAGCGGTCGCCGTATTCAATCTCGACGGGACCTGTTATGCGATCGAGGACACCTGTCCGCACGACGGCGGCGTGCTCACGGGTGGCGACGTGGAGGGCGACGAGGTGATTTGCCCGCGCCATGGCGCCCGTTTTTGCATCAAGACGGGCAAGGTGCTCGCGCCGCCCGCGTATGAGGACGTCGCGGTGTTCGCGGTGCGCGTGGAAGCGGGCATGGTGCAGGTGCGCGATACACGCTGGGACGAAGGCTTTTCCTGAACGCGGCGCCCCTGCCGACGCCGCACGTCTTACGTACGCTGCAATCGCTGCTGTGTCCAGTTGAGCACGCCGCCACTGCGCAGGTACTCGACCTGCCGTTGCGTCAGCGTATGGCGGGTTTCGAGCGTGCGTTTGCCGTCCTCCAGCGTGATCTTCAATGGCTTGCCCGAGGCTAGCGCCGTCTGGATGCCCTCGAAATGGAGCGTGTCGCCGGCTTTGATCGATTCGTAATCCTGTTCATTGGCGAACGTGAGCGGCAGAATGCCGAAATTTACTAGATTCTGGGCATGAATGCGCGCGAAGCTTTTGGCAATCACCACGCGCAGGCCGAGAAATCGCGGCGCGAGCGCGGCATGTTCGCGGCTCGAGCCCTGCCCGTAGTTGCCGCCGCCAATCACGCAGTGATCGCCCGTGTCGCGCGCGCGTTTCGCGTAAGTGTCGTCGATGCGCTCGAAGGCGAACTCGGCCAGCTTCGGCACGTTGCTGCGAAACGGCAGCACGCGGGCGCCCGCAGGCAAGATTTCGTCGGTGGACACGTTGTCGGCCGCCTTCAGTAACACGGGTAAATCGAAGCTTTCGGGCAAGGGTTCGAAGTCCGGCAGGCTCGCGATGTTGGGGCCCTTCTTCAAGGCGACTTCGGCCGCGTCTTCGCGCGCCAGCGGTCTCGCGAACATGGCGCGATGAACAATGGGGTGATCCGGGTCGCTGATGCGCGGGTAGGGCATGGGCAGCGTGCGCGGGTCGGTGATTTCCCCCGCGAGCGCGGACGCCGCGGCGGTTTCCGGGCTCACGAGACAAACCTTGTCTTCGGGCGTGCCCGAGCGGCCCGGAAAATTGCGCGGCACGGTGCGCAGCGACAGCGTGCTCGTGGCCGGCGCCTGGCCCATGCCGATGCAGCCGTTGCAGCCCGCCTGGTGCAAGCGTGCGCCCGCGTGCAGCAGATCCTGCACGTAGCCTTCGCGCGAGAGCATCTCGAGCTGCGCGCGTGACGTGGGATTGACGTCGAACGACACGCGCTCGTGCACGGCCTTGTCGCGCACAATGGCCGCGGCCACCGCGAAATCGCGGTAACCGGGATTGGCGGAGGAGCCGATATAGGCCTGATAAATGGGCTCGCCGGCCACCTCTTTCACGGTGACCACATTGCCGGGGCTCGAAGGCATGGCAATGAGCGGCACAAGCGACGAGAGATCGATTTCGTCCTCGATGTCATAAGCCGCCCCCGCATCGGCGCCCAGTTCGCTCCAGTCGTTCTCGCGTTGCCAGGCGCGCAAGAAGCGCCGCGTTTCGCGGTCGGAGGGAAATATGCTTGCCGTCGCGCCGAGTTCCGCGCCCATGTTGGCGATGACGTGACGGTCCATCGCGCTCAGACACGCAAGGCCCGGGCCGTGATATTCGATGATCCTGCCAACGCCGCCGTCTACGCCATGGCGGCGCAGCATTTCGAGAATCACGTCCTTGGCGCTGACCCAGTCGGGCAGGCTGCCCGTGAGCCGGATGCCCCATATTTGCGGCATGCGCGTGAGGAACGGTTCGCCCGCGATGGCCTGCGCCACTTCGAGCCCGCCCGCGCCGATCGCCAGCATGCCGAGTGCGCCCGCCGCGGGCGTGTGGCTGTCGGAGCCGAGCAGGGTTGCGCCGGGTTTGCCGAAGTTTTCCTGATGGCAGGGGTGGCTCACGCCGTTGCCGGGCCTCGAGTACCACAGGCCAAAACGTTCGGCGGCGCTGCGCAGGAAGAGGTGGTCGTCGGCATTGCGGTAATCTTCCTGGATCAGGTTGTGATCGACGTATTGCACGCTGAGCTTCGTTCTTGCGTAATCGAGGCCCATGGCCTCGAGTTCGAGCATGACGAGCGTGCCGGTTGCGTCCTGGGTCAAGGTCTGGTCGACGGAGATGCCGATTTCATCGCCCGCGGAAAGCTTGCCGTGTACGAGATGCGAAGCGATGAGTTTTTGAGCGACATTGAGGTGCATGATCGTCCCTCATTCTGGGTGGGCATAGGGGCTTTGCAAAGGAATGGAGCAATGCCTGCGCCCAGCTGTCGGCGGCATAATTGGGTGCGCGGATCGATGCAATGGCCGATCGACTCGATCACGCCGATCGCGCCGGTTTCCGCGCTTTGCATGCGTTGCAACTATCGAGAGGCATCCATGAAGGCACTGTTCCATCTCGCGGCGGCTGCCGCGGCAGGCACGCTCGTCATGTTTTATCTGGACCCGGTTTCCGGGCCGCGTCGCCGCGCGAAGCTGCGCACGCCGCCGTTTTCGCGCCGTGGCGGCCGTGCGAACGCCCACGGCCATGCGGCCGGGCTGGGCGTGGACGGCGAACTGGCGGGCCCGGGCGGCGGCATTGGCACCGCGCCGTGAGCGCGTCAAGGCGAGCGTCTTGCGCAAGGGCGGCGGTGCAGTGGCAACCCAACGCTGAAGGAGTCCGCCATGTCCGCTCTTTTACCCGACCTCAATCATCGCGTTGCGCTCGTGACCGGCGGCTCGCGCGGGATCGGCCGCGCCATTGCCGTGGCGCTGGCTTCGGCTGGCGCGGCGGTCGGCGTGAACTACCGGCAGCGCGCCAATGAAGCAGAGCAGGTCGTCGCGCAGATCGAAAGCGCCGGGGGCCGCGCTCTCGCGGTGCGCGCCGACGTGTCGTCGGCCAGCGAGGTCACGAGCATGATCGGCGAGATCGAGCGCCGCCTCGGCGCGGTCGATGTGCTCGTGAACAACGCCGGTACAGGCACGTTCAGCGACATCGAGTCGCTTACAGAGGCCGAATTCGACCACACGCTCGCCGTCAATCTCAAGTCGGCGTTTCTTTGCACGCAGGCGGTGCTGCCCGGCATGCGCGCGCGCCGCTGGGGGCGCATCGTCAATCTGTCGTCGGCGGCCGCGCGCGGCGGGGGCCTCGTCGGCGTTCATTACAACGCTTCGAAAGCGGGCCTCGAAGGCTTGACGCGCGGCTACGCCTCGCGCGTGGCACGGGAAGGCGTGACCGTGAACGCCGTCGCGCCCGGACCCATCGACACGGAAATGGCCGCGCCGCTGAAAGCCGCGAACGTCGCCGAGCGGCTGCCGGTTGGCCGTCTCGGTGAAGCCGATGAGGTCGCACAGGTCGTGTTGATGGTGGTCGGCAACGGTTTCGTCACGGGGCAGACCATTGCCGTCAACGGCGGCGTCAGTTTCATCTAGGCCGCCTGTTCACTTTCGGCTCGCCGCGTAGCGGCCCGGTTCAATTGGTTCACCTTGTTTGCTAACCGGTGCGCGTCAGCGCGCTGCGCAATCTTCATACCTGAATGTAGTCTGGCTTTATCGCTTCAGCGATTCGGCGTCAAACTTTCCAGTCGAAAATATTTCGTAAGGAGTCTGACGCCGAGCATTCATACCTCGATGCTCTAATCCTCATGCCGTGTAGCCTCCGCATTCAGCTGGCATGAGCGCCACGATGCGAGCTGCATAACGCCTTCACCCGGCTTCACGGTGATCCCGACAATACGAAACCAACCAGGAGCCGAAAATGCAATGGCGTCATGTCGCAGTTGGTTCGCTCACAGCCGCAGCACTCGCATCGACAGTTGCGTGGAGTGCTGGTGACGATCACGACAAGAATCATCCGGAACACAATCACACCGCCACTCCGATCAAGCACCTGGTCGTGATTTATGGCGAGAACGTCTCGTTCGACCACTACTTCGCGACTTATCCGCACGCGACCAACCCGTCCGGCGAGCCTGCGTTCCGGGCGCAACCGGGTACGCCCGAAGTGAACGGTCTTTCTGGCACGCTGCTGACGAAGAACCCGAACTTCACGAACACGGCCAATGGCGCGGGCGCGGCCAATCCGTTCCGTCTGGATCGCACGCAGGCGGCCACGGCCGACCAGAACCACGCGTATACGGCCGAGCAGCAGGCATACGACGACGGCCACGCCGACCTGTTCCCGTTGTACACGGGTAACGGCACGAGCGGCGGCGCCGGCGCGTTCGGCACGAAGGGCCAGGTGATGGGCTATTACGACGGCAACACCGTCACGGCGCTGTGGAACTACGCCCAGCACTTCGCGATGAGCGACAACGCCTATACGTCGACCTACGGTCCGTCGACGCCCGGCGCGCTCGAAGTGGTCTCGGGCCAGACCAACGGCATGAAGGTTGTGCTCACAACCAAGAAGCCTTCGGTCGCCGGTTCGTACTATGTGAACGACGGGCAGAACGGCTTTACGATGATCAACGACGTCGATCCGGCCTACGACCTCTGCTCGAGCGCGACCGATCAGGCGCAGATGACCGGCAAGAATATCGGCGACCTGCTGAACGCGCGTAACGTCTCGTGGGGTGGCTTCATGGGCGGCTTCAACCTCGCGACGACGAACAGCAACGGCACGACCGGCTGCAAGCGCAGCACGGTCTCGCCGGTGGTGGGCGCAGCGACGGCCGACTATATTCCGCACCACAACTGGTTCCAGTACTACGCTTCGACGTCGAACCCGCAGCATCTGCGTCCGAGCTCGCTCGCCGCGATCGGGCACACCGAAGGCAAGAACGGCAACCCCGACCCGGCGAATCACCAGTACGATAGCGACGACTTCTTCGCTGCCGTGAAGGCGGGCAATTTCCCGTCGGTGAGCTTCCTGAAGGCTCCGGCCTACCAGGATGGCCACGCCGGTTATTCGGACCCGCTCGACGAGCAGGCGTTCGTCACGAAGGTCGTGAACTTCCTGCAGGAACAGCATGACTGGGAAGATACGGCCGTGATCGTGGCATGGGATGACTCGGACGGCTGGTACGACCATGCCTACGCGCAGCCCACCAGCGCTTCGTACGACAGCGTGGCCGACCAGCTGACGGCCGCCGGCATCTGCGGCACGGGTTCGGCGCCTGCCGGCCTGAACGGCAAGCCCGTGAACGGCCGCTGCGGTCCGGGCACGCGCATTCCGTTCGTCGTGATCTCGCCGTGGGCGCGCGAGAACTACGTCGACCATACGCTGATCGACCAGTCTTCCGTGGTGCGTTTCATCGAAGACAACTGGCTTGATGGTCAGCGCATCGGCGGCGGTTCGTTCGATGCGACGGCGGGCAGCATCATGGGCATGTTCGACTTCGACCGCCGCGGCCGCGGCCACGAAGACCGCAGGCTGTACCTCGACCCGACGACGGGCGTGGCGCTCGACAAGGCACCGAAGGTCTGAGCGTTCAGGTTCGCTGACCGTTGTTGATGGGTAAAAAGAAGCGCGCCCCTGCGAGATTCGTCAAGCAGGGGCGCGCTGTGTTTTTCAGCAGGCGATCACGCAGGGTGGGAAGCGTGCCCGTGATCGCCTGTTCCGTGCGCGTCGTCGTATTCGCGCGAAATATCCTTGTTCGTGTAATCGCCCATGCGCCAGGCGGCGAGCAGACTGATCACACCGCACACGGCGATATAGATCGCAATGGCATAACCCGTGCGGTAGTACGCGAAGAGCGCCGTTGCGATCAGCGGCGCCGGGCCGCCCGCAATCACGGAAGCGAGCTGATAACCGAGTGAGGCGCCGCTGTAACGCAGCCGACCCGTGAACGATTCGGCGATGAACGCCGCCTGCGGACCATAGAGCATGGCGTGCGGCACGAGCGACAGCACCACGGCCGCGAAAATCAAAGCCGTGTTTTTCGTATCCAGCATGCCGAAGTAGATAAAGCCGAAGATGCCCGCGGCCAACGCGCCGATCATGTACATGCGCTTGCGTCCGATCAGGTCGGACACGTGCCCAAAGAACGGAATGGTCACGAACTGCAGCACGGCGGCAGACAGAACCGCAGTGAGCATGAGGTCGCGCGAAACGTGCAGCGTCTTCACGCCATACGTGAAGACGAAGGCCGTGTAGATGTAGAACGGCGCCTGTTCGGCCATGCGCGCCAATGCCGAGAGGAGAATGTCCTTGGGCTGGCGGCGAATGACTTCGAGCATCGGCGTTTTCTCGATTTTGTTCTCGGCGAGGAGCTTCGCGAAGATCGGCGTTTCGAGAATGCTCAGCCGGATATAGAGGCCGATCGCGACGAGCACGATGCTCAGCAGGAACGGCACCCGCCATCCCCACGTCATGAAGGCGTCTCCGGAGAACGCGCTGACGGCGAGCACCACGAGATTGGCGATAAAGAGTCCCGCCGGCACGCCGAATTGCGGCCAGGAGGCGACGAAGCCGCGGTGCGAATTGGTGCGCGCCCATTCCATCGACATCAAGACAGAGCCACCCCATTCGCCGCCTACGCCCACGCCCTGAATGAAGCGCAGCACCGTGAGCAGAACGGCGCCCCAGATGCCGATGGATGCATAGGTCGGCACAAAGGCCACGGCGAAGGTGGCGAGCCCCATGAGAAGCAGCGTGACGATCAGCGTGGCTTTGCGGCCGACGCGATCGCCGTAGTGGCCGAAGATGGCCGCGCCGACTGGCCGTGCGACGAAGCCCACGGCATAGATCAGAAAGGCTTGCAATGTGCCAACGAGCGGGTCGGATTCGGGAAAGTACAGCTTCGCGAAGATAAGCCCGGTGACAATACTGTAGAGGAAAAAGTCGTACCATTCGATCGTCGTGCCGATGGTGCTGGCAATCACAGCGCGGCGCAACTGACGATGGGCGTCTTCCTCCGAAAGGAGCGTGGCTCCCGGTTGATCGACATTCATTTCGCACCCCCAAGGCAAGGGCGATATGGCCAATGCAAAACGCATGACCAGGGTCCCGGTGGTGCGCAAAAAACGTGCCCCAATCGGCCGGGATGTTGGCTTCGCCGGATCGGGTAGAAGTGATACGTCCCTTGCTATCGCTCCATCCTGATCGGCATGGGTTGAGACGTTGTTATACAACTCGATGATATATCACGTTGTGATGCAGTGTGCGTATTTTGAATGAAATCGCCATGCGGCAGTGCATCACGGAAGACGGAGGCGCGATGACTCCACAGCTATCCTCGCAGGCCCTCAGCCCTTCGGAGTATATTGCGCGGCATCTGCAGAATTTCGCCTCGTCCACGCCGGCTTCGGCGAGCGTCAATCAGCCTCTGCAATTGATCGTGTGGAGTGAGGACGTATTCGTCATCGCGGGCATGCTGTTCGTTGTGCTCGCATGCATCGGGGCGCGCCGGGACAAGTGGGCGCTGTTTACGCTGACTCCCGGGGTGTCGTTCGGCCGGCGTCTTTATCTCTGGTGGTCCTGCGCCTGGCGTCAGTGGCTCGCGAGCGCGCTGCTCTTCGTGGTGGCCTTCTCCGTGTTGCGTCTCTCGCTCGGAAAGATTGCGACGCCGCTCATGGCGTTCGCCGCGAACCGGATGCCGCACGACCTCGCACAATCCTCGCCGGCCATTTCGCTTGCGATTGCCGGCATGCCCTTCATCGTGCCCATGCTCGCGTATTTGCTGCTCAGCCTGCCGCTCGTGGGGTACATGGTGCGACGCGGGCTGGCCGCGCACGCCATGCCCGCGCCCCGGCAGTTCGGCTTCTGGCGCGCCACGCTGCTCGGCGTGATCACTTACGCGTGGACCTTGCCGGCCAGCCTAGCCATTACCAATGTAGGGGTCTCCTCTGCGCAGCCACTCGCGAACGCACTGCGTGCGATCCTGCTCGTGGCATGGGGCATGTATATCGTGCTGCCGCGCCAGGCGCGCAGCGTCGCGCGCCTGGCCGCCCCTCGGTAGCGGGGACTTCAGGCCGCCAGATCGACGACGGCCTTCAGCGGCATCAGTCGCCATTCGCCGGCGGTCGCGAACGCGATGATCTGTGTCAACGCGCCCACGCCGTGCTTGCCGTCCTGCGTGCCGAGCATGTCGTCCTCGCTGAAAATCTCGCCAACGGGCGCAAGCTCGAGCACCGGAACTTGCGCTTCAGCGAGGATATAAAACCATAGCGGCGTGTCGTCCTTGAACGTGTCGCCAAGCACCGGGCTCGCGCCATCCGCATTCAGTGAGGCAATGCGATCGAAGCGGAAGGTCTTCGACGGGTTGCTCGACACCTGGGTGCGGACCACGAGTTCGTCGGGACCGAGCGGCGTCACGCCGAGCGCGCTTGCCACCGTCTCGCCGCTCGGCAGGCCATAGACGTTGCCGCGCAACAGGTTGAGCATGGCGAGCGAGCGAAAGCCCTTTGCCGATGCCAGCTTGTCTGCCGCGACGGGAATCGGCACTTCGGACACGCTGTGCGGGAGTTGCGATAGCGGATCGACGAGCGATGGATCGAGCTTGTACGCGTATTGCAGACGCTTGACGTCGTTCGAAGCATCGTCGGCAACACCGGCGGCGGCCTTGTTCGCGCCGTCGAGTCCGGGGCCGCCTTTTTCGCCTGGCAAGGGATGCTCGCGCGGGAAGAAGCGCTGCCAGTCGTCGATCACGTGTGTTTCGGGCAACCGGTCGAAACCGACGAGGCTGTCCGCGTTCGTATTCGTGCCGTCGAATATCGGTGCTGGCCACCCGGCTACTGGTTACGTGACGGTATGCGCGTGTTGCGCGCCGAACTGCAGCGCCGCGAGCTGCGCGTAAAGCGGCGAACTCTGCAGCAGGTCCGCATGCCGGCCTTGCGCCACGATGCGGCCTTGCTCCATGACGATGATGCGGTCGGCCTGCTGCACGGTGGCGAGACGATGCGCGATGACGAGCGTCGTGCGGTTTTGCGCAGCGTTGTCGAGCGCCGTTTGCACGAGGCGTTCGCTCGCGGCGTCGAGCGCGCTGGTGGCCTCGTCGAGCAGCAGAATGGGCGGGTTCTTGAGGATCGCGCGCGCGATGGCAATGCGCTGACGCTGACCGCCTGAAAGGCGCACGCCGCGCTCGCCGAGGAAGGTGTCGTAGCCTTGCGGCAGTTCCTCGATAAAGCCGGCCGCGGCCGCCATGGCCGCGGCGCGCTGGACGGCTTCGAGCGTGGCGTCGGGCGAGCCGTAACGAATGTTGTCGAGCACGCTGCCCGAAAAGATCACCGACTCCTGCAGCACGACGCCGATCGCCTGGCGCAACGCGGCGAGCGACACCTGTTGCGTCGGCACGCCGTTGATGCTGAGGCTCCCCGATTGCGGGTCGTAAAAGCGCAGCAGCAATTGAAAGAGCGTGGTTTTGCCTGCGCCCGACGGACCGACCAGCGCGACATGCTCGCCCGGGCGCACGTCGAGCGAGAAGGCGTCGAGCGCGGCAATGCCGGGGCGCGAAGGGTAGGAGAAGCCAACGTTGTCGAAGCGGATGCCCGCGCCGTGAGCGGGCAGCGGCACGGTCGCCGCCGCCTGCGCCACGGGCGAGCGCGCGGCGAGCAGTTGCAGCAGCCGTTCGGTGGCGCCCGCGGCCCGTTGCAGATCGCCCCACACTTCGGCAACGGCGCCCACGGCGCCGGCCGTGAACACCGCGTAGAGAATGAACTGGGACAGCTGGCCGGCGCTCATCTGCCCGGCCAGTACGGCCTGCGCGCCGAGCCAGAGCACGAACACGACAGCGGCGAACACGAACACGATCACCACGGCCGTCAACCCGGCACGCGCCCGAATGCGGGTGAGCGCCGTTTCGAAGGCCGCTTCCACGGCGCCGCCGAAGCGCTTGGCCTCGAACGACTCCTGGGCATACGACTGCACCGTGGGCATGGCGTTGAGCACTTCGCCCGCCAGGGCGCTGGCGCTCGCCACCTTGTCCTGGCTCGCGCGCGAAAGCCGCCGCACGCGCCGCCCGAAAATGACGATAGGTGCGACCACAACGACCAGTGTCGCGATGATGTAGCCGGACAGCACCGGGCTCGTCGCAACGAGCATCGTCACGCCGCCGACCGTGAGGAGCACGTTGCGCAGGCCCAGCGAGAGGCTGGTGCCCACCACGGTCTGGATCAGGGTCGTGTCGGTGGTCAGGCGCGAGAGCACTTCGCCCGTTTGGGTGGTCTCGAAGAACTGCGGGCTCATGCGTATCACGTGGTCGTACACGGCGCGCCGCAAGTCGGCCGTCACCCGCTCGCCGAGCCACGAGACCCAGTAGAAGCGCAGCGCCGTTGCCGCGGCGAGGATCAGCGAAACCACGAAAAGCGCGATGAAATAGCGGTCGATATGCGTACGGTCGCCGCTCGCGAAGCCACGGTCGATCAGGTACTTGAACGCCACCGGCAGCGCGAGCGTCGCGCCCGCCGAGGTCAGGAGCGCGAGGAAGGCGAGCGCCCAGCGCCCCGCGTAGGGACGCAGGAAGGGCAAAAGGGCGAAGAGGGGCGCGACGCGTGAAGGGCGGCGGGCGGCGACATCTGACATGGAGCTTCCTGGCGGATCGGCAATGAAGGGATTGTGCCAGCCCGCGGCGGGGCGAGGCCGGCCATGGGCTGGCTTACTGCGCGGGCGGCGCGGCGCCATTGCGCAGTTGCTCGCGCTCTTCCGGCGTCATGTGCTGCCATTGTTGCCACTGGTGCCAGTGCATGCGCCGGCGGCAGCCGCCATGCCCGCGGAAGCCGCCGAACAGGATCCGGCACAGCACCAGCAGGCCGATTGCGCGTGGATAGTCGATCGCATGCGCATTGGCCACGATCGCCGGTGCGATCCAGTTCCACAGGCCCATGACGATGGCGCCCAGCAGGGCGATGACCGCTACCATCAGCAGCGCCTTGGCGAATATTTTGCGGCGAA
The DNA here is from genome assembly GCF_040965655.1 of Paraburkholderia sp. EG286B. Classification (NCBI taxonomy): domain Bacteria; kingdom Pseudomonadati; phylum Pseudomonadota; class Betaproteobacteria; order Burkholderiales; family Burkholderiaceae; genus Paraburkholderia; species Paraburkholderia sp. EG286B. The sequence continues at coordinate 51,097 of NZ_JBFRCF010000007.1, forward strand.
ACTCCATTTCATTCTCCTTCGGTTCAATTCTCGAGGTCGTCCCATGACGCGCGCAAACGTTCGCGCAGATGCAGCACCGCATAACGTTTGCGCGCCAGCAGCGTGTTCACGCCAACTCCGCTCGCAGCGGCCAGTTCCTTGAAACTACGCCCGTCCAGTTCGTGCGCGATGAACACCTCGCGCTGGCTGGCGGGCAATTCGTCGAGCGCGGCGCGCAGCGCGTCGAGCATCGCTGCGCGTTCGTAAGCGGCCTCGGGGCCGGCGTCGGGCGAGGGCAGCGCAAGATCGAGGCGGTACTCGCTTTCATCTTCTTGCGGCTCGACGAGCGGCACTTCCTTGCGTTTGCGAAACCGGTCGACGATGCGATTTCGCGCCACGCGAAAGAGCCACGCGCCAACCTGCTCGATGGGCTCCGGCAGCCGCCACGCCTGAACCAGTTCCTCGAACACGTCCTGAAGAATGTCCTCGGCTTCCTCCTGGTCGAGCACGCGGCGGCGGATGAAATTGCGCAGCCTCGGGCGCTCGCGGGCGACGGTGTCGGCGATTTCGCGGTCCTGCGTACTTGGCGGGCTGGGGGTGGGCGGCGGTTCCATACCCGTGTAGACGATCCGGAAAGAGAAATATTGTGACGCGTAATCTCCGGTTTTATGTGGCATGAATAATTCGTTAAGCAAGACCGGGGATAGCCGCATTTTTATTGACATCGGTCACTATATTTCGGTCACAATGCAGGCGTCGAACAAAACCAATAAATTCACACGCTATCGGTCATGCACCTTCACGAGCCTGGCAGCGGTACTGCGTCAAAAACGCTGGAACTCCTCGCGGACCCTGGGCAACTGCCCCTCGAAACGCCGCTCCCATTGGCGGTGTTTCACCATGACGGAACGATGCTGCTGCCGCAAGGCGGCATGCTGAACGGCGAGCAGCGCGACTTCCTCTTCGCGCACTTCCAGCCTTATCGCAACACGGCGGAGCAGGCGAGTCTCGCGAGCGCGCAAGACACCGACCGTGGCGAGCGTGGCAAAGGGCCGTTGACGCTGGACGACATGAACCTCGCCATTGGCGCGCTGCTGGGCATACGCAGCCAGGCGGGCACGGGGCGCGAGATGCTGCCGTGCCGGCTGATCGGCTTCCGGCCGGGCGGCGCGATGTTCGTCACGCCACCCGCTGCGGCCAAGCCCGCGTGGGAGCCCTTCCAGGGCGAACAGGTCGAGATCGTTGCGATCGCAACACAAGCCGTGTTCTGGCTCGTCTGCACGGTCGAGGCGGTCTGCACGCATCCGTTCCGCTATCTCGTGCTCTCCGAACCGGGCACGATTCGCCGGCTGCGCGAACGCCGGGCCGTGCGCATACGCACGCAACTCGCGGTGCGCTATGGCGTGGACCTGACGGGCTCGGAACTGGACCGGCTCGGCATTGGCTGCGATATCAGCGTGCTGGGGATGTCGCTTGCCGCCGGACGCAAGATCGGCGAGGTCGGCGAGCGCATATGCGTGGTGTTCCCCATCGAAGCAGGCAACGTCGGGGCGACGTTCCAGGCCGTCGCCGTGATACGCAATCTGCGCGCCGATACCCCACAGGCAGGGCTCACCCTGCATGGTCTCGAGTTCGACACGCTTTCTCCCGAGAGCCAGGTCGCCCTCAAGACGTTCGTGTTCGACCGGCAGGACGCCGTGTCTTACTGGGCTGGCATGCCGACCTGAACGGGCCGCACGATAGTGCTCAATTCCGCTTGCTGCGTTTTGCCGCCGCCGCAATTTTTTTGGCGGCCGCAGCGGTGGTCGTGGTCTTCGCGGCGGTTTTGACGGCCAGCGCGGCCGGCGTGGCGGTCGATGGTGCGGCGGCGAGTGTGTAGCCCTGCGCTTTCGCCGTCATGTGCTCTGCGATCAATTCGGTCTGAAACCGGTTGATCGTGTCGGGGTCCGTAAAGATGGTCTGCGTGTTGTTTTGCGCCAGGTAGCCCTGCTGCAGTTCGAGCAGATCGAAGGTCTGCAGGGTTTGCGTGACATCGGATATGACGTTGCTCGCGCTCAAGTTCTCTGCCATTTCAGGCTCCTCGTTTGGGTCAGTGCAATGACCGGTTGTTCGAACTCGAAGGCATGGGTGTGAACGTGCAATTCGGGTCTTTGTGCGAGGGATCACTGCAGCAGGCCAGTAACGCCTCGACCGACGCGACGTTTGCCTTGTCCCATTGCTCTTTGCTCATCGCGTTGTCGGTCGGCATCCAGTGGTTTAGTGGATAAGTGTTGGCGAGCTGGTCGTTGCCTGGCGCTTTCAGCTTGCCCACCGAAAGCCCGAGAAAGGCGGTGCAGCTTTGCTCGCTGCCAATGCGGTGACAGCCAATGCAGGTGTTGCCCGGTGTGCTCATCGTCATGAGGTGATACGACGAGAAAGCCTGACCGATGCTCGAATACTTCCCCCATGGGTCGGTGGGCACCTTGTCCCACACCTGCCCGATATACGGGCTGAAGATGAAGGGGCCCGCGTCGTGGCATTTGAGGCAGGTGGGGTTCTTCGGCGTGCTGGTGGCAACCATGGTGGGTGTCGCCCAGAATTCGACTGCGGAGGGCTGTCCTGCAGGCGGCTTTCTCTCGTTGGGCGGCGGCACACGTGTCGCAACGATTCCGCTACTCGCGGGCACGTCAGCTTGCGATATCGGTGGTGGCGGTGGCGGCTTCGAGGCGAACCAGCAGGTCTTGCCGTTGCCCGAGTGATGCATCACGACGACCACGAGGTCATAGAACCGACTCTTGTCTTCGCGCAGCACATCGCGACGGCAATACGCGGAAATTTGCGTGCTGCCGCGCGAAAGATTCAGGATTTTCGAAAACGGAATGCATTGACCTTTTGCTTCTGAAGTCGGGCTCAGCAAAGAAGGCTTGTCGCATCGCGTAGGGGACTCTTTGAGCCCGGGCGGCTTTCCATCGATCGTAATGGGAATATCCGTCCCGTCATTGCAGTTGAATGGCGGCATCTCGCCAATTTCTCTCACGCATTGATCGGCGTATTCGAGCAAGGTCTGCTCATGCGTAAAGGCAGCAAGCGGCACGGCGAAGAGGAAGCACAGAGCGAACAGGAGGGCGCGGACAGACATGGTCATCCTCCGCTTTTCATCTGCATTTGCGCGACTTTGCGAATCGCTTCGCGATACTTCACGTAGCCTGTGCAGCGGCACAGGTTTCCCCCCACCCAGGTGTCGATTTCCGTTTCGAGCTGATCTGCGCTGATACGGTACGCCTTCAAATGTTCGAGCATGGCGGTCGCCGCCATCAAAAAGCCCGGCGTGCAGTAGCCGCACTGAAACGCGAAAGACTCGAGAAACGTCTGCTGCAGCGCCGAAAGCCGGTTGCCGTCCGCGAGGCTCTCCACGGTGTAGATATGTTGATTCGCGACCGCGCTCACGGGCGTGACGCACGCCAGGGTCTTTTCCATCAGCGCGTCGCGGCTGCCGCGCAGGCCCACGGTACACGCACGGCACGCGCCAATGCCGCAGCACACCTTGGTCCCTGTCAGGTCCAGGCGTTCGTGAAGGAATTCGGCGAGGCTCATGTCGGTATCGGCGGCCGGTACCGTGACAGCGCGTCCGTTTACGTGAATCCTGATGTTGGCTTCGTTCACTTCAGGGCCTCGCGTATCTTGTCGGGCGTGACGGGGGTTTCCCTGAAGCGATGCCTGGTCGCCATGGCCAGCGCGTTCAGCAGCGCCGGCGCGATGGGGCACATCACGGCCTCGCCGATGCCGCGCGCGCTGTGATGGTCTCCATCTGGCGGCGGCAGCGTGATCAGTTCCTGCCGCGGGACGTCGGTCATGCGCGTGATCAGGTAGCGGTCGAGATTCCACGTACCGTTGCCGGGGCCGTCATTGCCCAGCGGGCACGATTCGCTCAGCACATTGCTCATCGCCATGGCCACCGCGCCTTGCGACTGGCCTTGCACGATCTCTGGACAGATCAGGCGGCCGGCGCTGAGCGTCGTGACGACATGTTCGACCCTCACGTGCCCGGATTCGGGGCTCACGGAGACCGCGACAAGCGCCGCCGAAGGCGCATAGTTCGTGCGCCCGAAATTGAACGTGTCGCGTGGCGGCAGCAACGCGCCGTGAGGCAAGCCCTTGAGATGGTGCGTATCGGGCCCAACGGCGATGTAGTCGCAGTCCATCACGACGGCGCCCGACGCGAACGTGTACTGGCTTCTCCAGAACCCGCCGGCATAGGTGACATGGGCGGCGGCCACGGTAGGCAACTGCTGGCGGTTGATCTCGTCGAGCAACGCGGGCCAGCTGATTGCCGGGTGACCGGTGGCGCCCAGCTTGCCATTTGTCCACTCGAGGTCATGCCGCTCGACGTGCGGGCTGGTCCATATTGCACGTGCGGCGGGCAGCACGCTTTGCAGCAACAACACCATCGCGGCGCGGTCTACGGCCTGAAAGTGATGGAACGCACCGAGGCAGGCGCTCGAAGAACCAAAGGGGGCCGAGATCGCTTTGCTTCCGGGAGCATCCAGGATGCCCAGCTTTGTGTAATCGAAACCCGGTATTTGAAACGCCTCGACTTCGTTCATGGTGATTTTCTGCGCGTTCTGCCCAAGGCACGCCGCAGGCGCCAGGGCCAACGTCGTCGCTGCGCCATTGCCCATGTCCGTGTAATGCGTGAGCACGTGCAGGCCCGCGTTCGGCTGAATCTGCACCATCGCGAATACGGCGTCTTTGCCGGTACCGTAGGCCTGGTTCGACATGGCGAGCCCAACGCCATATCGCAACCCGAGCGCGTGGCGTTGCGCGCGCACGCTTTCCCTGTTGCGCCATAACTCGTGCGCTTCAAGCTGGTTCAGCAGCTCGGCGAGTTGCAGATGGAACAGAATGGGTGCGCCTGTGAGCGTTTTGCCGTGCTGCTTGCGGAGCAGGTTAGTGCGCCGGATGTCGAATGGACTTTTGTGCAGCGCCTGGGCGGCCTCGTCCATGAGCGTTTCGATGGCGAGATAAGCCTGAGGACCGCCGAAGCCGCGCTGCGAGCCGCCGAACAACGCGGGTGTATAACTCACGGAGCTTTGCGCAATGGCGCGCGGAATGTCGTAGCAGCTCATGGCGCTCATGGCGGCAAGGTCGCCAACCGGGCCCGTGAGATTTTCCTTGGCGCCGCCATTGAAGCTGAAGGAACTGACGAGCGCCTGGAGCTTGCCGCTATCGTCGAGCCAGATGGACTCCGTGAAATCCGTTTCCGCGCGTTTCAAGCCGACCTGAAATTGTTCATAGCGCGATTGCTGCCAGCGCAACGCCCCCTTCGCGAAGGGCGCGGCGAGCGCGAGATAAACGGGAAAATACGATTCGTCGCGGCCGCCGAATCCGCCGCCTGGGTAGCAACTGATCACGTGAACGTGCTTGACGTCGATATTGCTGTCCTTGAACACCTTACCTGCGGCCAGGCAGTCGCCGCGCGGCGATTGTGTGCCGAGCACCAGGTTCAGACAACCGGAATCCGCCTGAAACCACGCCAGCCCCGACTCCGGCTCCATGAAGACGGGATCGATGGCGGGCGTTTTGAAAGCACCGTCGAACTGGTGCCAGGCCTTGCTGACGACCTTGGCGCTGGCCAGACTGAGAATGCCTTTACTGATGCTGTTGCACCTCGCGCTGGATGTCTTGTCGACGTGGCAGCTGTTGTGGAGGTTCGAGAACGACGTCGCGTCGTCGCGCACATAGAGCTTGGATGCGAACGGATACAAGGTGGTCGTGGCGCTTTCCGGCACCGTTGCGCCGTACCGGATCACCGACTCGTTGAAATCGAGCAGTTTCTTCGCGCGGCGATACGTGTCGAAGTCTTCGAAGATCAATAAGGCGACGGGCTGGCCGTAGCAATTGGCGGGTTTGCCTTTCTGTGCGAAAAGATAGATATCCTGGCTCGCTACCGGATCCTTCTCGGCAGCGAGATAGATGCGATTGTCATTCAACGTCTGGTTGGAAACCACGGCGATTGGGCGAAGATCGTGCGGCAATACGCTCAGGTCGAAGTCTTCGAAATTCTTGTCGACACAATTGCACCGCAGCGCGTATAGCCAGTTTTCTTCTTTCGGCCAGCCGTCGAAGTCGCGCGCCTTGTAATCGCGCGCGTAGATCTTCGCGCCCGTGACCTTGCTCACGCCGTCGATGCGCCAGCGCGCCTTGCCAGGCTCCGGCGCCCAGTCGGGCGCGCCGTTCGGTGCCTGTGGCGCGGCGTGGGCGCCCGTCGCGGCATGTACAGTTGGGCTGGCGGCCGCGTATGCGGTGATGGAACTGACCGACATCGTGACCGCGCCGCTCCCCATGGCCTTGAGGAATGTCCGGCGAGTGATCGGAACATCGCAAGCCATGTGCGTCTCCAGGCGAGACCCGCAGCGTAATCTGCGTTACTTCATGTCGCGCGCTACGCGAAATCCATTGGCCTCGTAGCGAACGCTGCTGTCGTATTTGAAGCGCGTGGCGGCGAGCATATAGCCCGCGCCGTCGCGCCACGATCCGCCGCGGATCACGCGCGTCTGGCAGTTGGGCTCGTCCCACGAGTGGCCATCGTTCGGCGCGTTCTTGTACGAGTTGTGCCAGCAGTCGCTGACCCATTCCCAAACGCCGCCGGCCATGTCATAGAAGCCGAACGCATTGGCCGGGAACGAGCCGACGTCGTCGGGCGCGTCGACGTGCCATGGCTGGCCACAGTCCTTGCAGTTCGCCGTGCCCTTGCGCATGTCGTTGCCCCACCAGTAGCGTGTTTCGGTGCCGGCCCGCGCGGCATATTCCCATTCCGCCTCCGTCGGCAGGCGGTAGGGCTTGCCACTGATCTTCGAAAGCCATTTCACGTACTGCTGCGCGTCGTCCCAGCTCAGGTCGCGCACGGGGGCGTTCGGCGAGGCGTTGTTCTCGTTCGACAGGTGCGGGCAGGCGCTCGCGGCGACACACGCGTTCCACTGCGCCACCGTCACCGCATACTTCGCGAGCGCATAGCTATGGCTGATCGTCACGTGGTGCGCGGGCCGCTCCGAGGCGTCGTCGGTGTCGATGCCCATGGTGAAGTTGCCGGGCGTCACCGCGACCAGCACCGGGCAAGATGGGCAGTCCTGAATGTCGTGCGGACCCGGCTTCGAAAGGGCCGGGTTGCCCTTCGCCGCGACTGCCGCCGCCGCAGCCGTTGCCGCGGTCGTTGCGGCGGCCGGCGGCGCGGAGGCGGGCGCTGCCTTGGTCTGTGCGGCTGGCGGCGCGGCCGGGGGCGGCGGTGTCTTTGCCTGAGGCGCTGACGCGGGTGCCGGTGTGGGCGCGGCGGCAGCGGGGCTGCTAGCTGGGTGCTGGGCGGACGTAGCGGGCGCGGCGGACGCTGCAGCCGGTTTCGATGCCTCCGCACGCAAACGTGTCAGGCGAGCCTGAGCGAGCGGCGCGAAGCGTCCGTTCGGATAGGCCTTGAGATACGCCTCATAGTCGCTCGCGTATTGACTGTCCTTGATCGAATTCCAGAACGTGATTTCATATTCCTGGGAGGTGTCTTTCGGCATCAGGCCGACGCGCACGATCGCGACGCCATAGCGTTGCCGCGCTGCGCTGGCCGCGGTGAGCCGCTCATGCGCGGCGTGGGCGCTTGCGTACCGGCCAGGGTCTTGCGGCTCGAGACGCGGCTGCTCGCGTGCCGGAGCCGAACGGTCATGCGCTGCGGGCGCGGCCGAGCGTAGTGTCGAGGTCAGGCCTAGCGAGATCAAGAGGCACACAGGCAACACTAGCCGCCACATGTTCGTTCTCCCTATCAGGTGCCAACCCGGGTGCCAACCCAGGCGTCATCGCCTTTCAATGCCGACGGTGCGCTACCCCGCTGCAGTCGCCGGCCGCGCTCGCGTGATACGCAAGCCGCCGCTGGCAAACGCACTGCCTGCGCACAACTACAAAATAGCACGCACGCCGCGCGATGCAGTAACTGGGTGGCACCCGCCCGCGCCGCGCCGATTTATCTCCACCCGCTTGAATCCGTCCTAAGCTGTAGAACACGCACCGAACTCCAAAACGGCGCGCCGTCTGCCGAACAAGGAGCACGAAGATGCAACGAAGAGCAACCCTGTTGGCCCTGGCAGCGGCCGTTCTGATGCCGCGCTTCGCGTTTGCCGAGCGCACCCCGTCGCCGCCCGGCGCAGAGGTCTACATCATCTGGCCGCCGGACGGCGCGACGATTCCCACCGGCAAGTTCTGGGTGCGCATGGGCCTGCGCAACATGGGCGTCTGCCCCAAGGGGATCAACAAGGCGAACACCGGCCATCATCACCTGCTCATCGACACGGACCTGCCGCCACTCGATCAGCCGATCCCGTCGGATCGCAATCATTTGCATTTCGGCGCGGGCGAGACGGAAGCCCGGGTCGAGCTTCCGCCGGGCAAGCACACGCTGCAGTTGCTGATGGGCGACTACAACCACGTGCCGCACGATCCGCCGGTCTACTCGAAGAAGATCACGGTCACGGTCAAGTAGCGAAGGACGTCCGGCTTTAGCCGCAGCGCAAAAGAAGCGGGAGTGCACGCCATGAACAGGTTCCTCGTTTTTGCTGCCAGCCTCGTGCTGCTCACGGGCGGTGCGGCGCATGCAGGCACGACGCCGGCCGACCCGAACGCGCACGTTTATATCGGCTGGCCCAACGACGGCCAGGTCATGCCGGCCGGGCGGCCATTCCGCGTCTGGTTCGGCCTGCGCAACATGGGCGTGGCGCCTGCGGAAGTCGAGTTTCCCAACACGGGTCACCACCATCTGCTCGTCGATACGGACTTGCCGCCGATGGATCAGCCCATTCCATCCGATCGCAACCACCTGCACTTCGGCGCCGGCCAGACCGAAACCATGCTGCAGTTGCCGCCGGGCAAACATACGCTGCAGCTGCTGATGGGCGACGCGCACCACGTGCCGCACAACCCGCCGGTGTACTCGAAGAAAATCACCATCTACGTTAAGTGATCCATACGAATCTGGTCTCGCACGCCAAGGCGATACACGAACGTTTGCGACGCTTTCACGTTCCCCCACAAACAGTGTTCGCGGCGCGCCAACATAAGCCGATTGACGCGTTGGCGTGTGCCCATCACCACGCACGACCCGCGCGCGCCTCGCGCCGCGCGTGAGACTCCGGGAATTCCAGAACTGTCCTTGTGCAACGGGCGATGCGCGCCATGCGCACGCGCGCTCGCGCACCTGGCACGCCTCATGCCTTGTTGGACCCGAGCCCGCAACCTTGCAGCTCACAATCCCAACACTGTTGCATCCTTTTCTGGAGAACTGCCATGAGCAAGCTGATGATCGCCGACCTGAGCGTCGCACAAGAACTCGACCGCCGTGAAATGAGCGCCGTGCGCGGCGGCCTGGGCCTGTGGCCCGTCTACTACCCGACGATGCCGAGCGTGAAGGTCGACTCCACCAACTTCTCCGCATCGCAGCTGATCGGCCAGACGAACACCATCCTGTCCAACACGGGCAACGACGTGGCGTTCGTGAACAACCTCCACGCTTCGACCAACCCCGTGCAAACGGCTCACAACACGATCAACTTCTGATCGTGCTGCCAGCCGAGGAGGCTTACCCACCTCCACGGCGCCGCCCTCCACCGCATCCGCTGCACACCGCTTCTTCGTCGCGTCCTTCGCCGCCTTTCCCTTAAGGAGTCGATCGTGAACACACTGCTCTCGCCGTCCGCCGCACACGTACGTCGCGGCGCGTCGCGCTGGCTGACCCGCGTCGTCGGTTCGGCTGGGTTGTGTGCCGTGGCGCTGTGCGGCTGCACGGATCTGAGTACGCCTGCGTATCGGCGCCCGGACATGCCAGAGAAGGACGCCTGGGCGCATACGAGCCGCACGTTTTCGGCGGCCGATACGGTCAATCCGCAGTGGTGGAAAGAGTTCGACGATCCCTACCTGAATACACTCGTAGATAAGGCGATTGCGGGCAATGTCGATATCCGGGTGCTGGCGGCGCGCATTGGCGCGGCCGGCGCGCAGATCGGGGAAGTGCAGGCCGGTGCACTTCCGACGGTCGACGCGGGCGCGGGTATCGACTATGAGAAGAGCACGGGGCTAGCGCTCTCGAAGACCTATAACGTCGCCACTCAGGTCAACTGGGACATCGATATCTGGGGCAAAGTCGAAAAAAGCGTGCAGGCCCAAAAGGCCGAGTATCACGCTAGCGAAGCGGATTGGCGTGCAGGCTATTTGACGCTCGTCGCGAATGTGGCGAGCACTTATTTCCAGATTCTCCAGTTCGACGATCAGATCCGCGACGAGGAAGACACGCTCAAGCGGAACAAGCAGATTCTCACCATCTACCAGCAGATGTACGCAAACGGTGTCGCGCCCAAAACCGAGGTGCTGCGCCAGAGCGCGGAAGTCAACGGCGTGACGAACGAACTGCTGGAATTGCATCGCGAGCGCGATACCGCCGAAAACGCGCTGTCCACGCTGGTCGGCGTGCCCGCGGGCGAATTCAGGATGCCGTTGGGCCAGTTGCGCCAGCGCGTGAAGCTGCCGGACGTGCCCATGGGCCTGCCCGCGCAGTTGCTGGGGCGCCGCCCCGACGTGGTGGCCGCGCAGTACCGCATTCTCGAATCGTATGACGAAGTCGGTTCCGCGCGGCTCGCGCAATTGCCGACCCTCAGTCTCACGGGCCGCGCCGGCACGGCGGCGTTTTCGCTTTCCGATCTGTTCAAGGTGTTCACGCTGAGCTTCATGCCGAGCATCGACTTCCCGATGTTCGACCCCAGCGTGCATGCCCACATCAAGACGACCGAGGCCCAGAGCAAGGTCGCCGAAGAGCAGTATCGCCAGGTGGTGTTCACGGCGTTCGAAGAAGTCGAGAACGCGCTCGTGAACCTCGATGCGCATAAAAAGCAGCGCATCGAACTGCTCCAGCAGAACGAGCGCCTGCGCACCGTCGCGGCGCAGGTCGAGGCGCAGTTGAAGGAAGGGCTCGTGTCGCAACTCGAAGTATTGGAGTCCGAACGTTCGCTCGCGAATGCGGAACAGTCGCTTCTGGCCAACCATGAGCTGATCCTGAGCGACACCGTCACCCTTTACAAGGCGATCGGCGGCGGCTGGCCCGACGTCGATGTGGCCAACGTGGCCTCGAATTCCGCTGTGTCGGCAGCGCCCGTCAAGTGAGCGCGCTCGTTGCAGCGGACCGCGTCAGTTGTTTGACTCCAGCCAACAGTCGCCTACACTTTTCTCACACCCCGATCGCCAGGTGCAAGGCGCGCGGCTTCACTCGGAGAGTCAGTGCGCACGCGGCGCTTGCGCCACGCGCATTCCGGCTCACAACTGCTGATCGCTGGCGGAATCATGGTGCCTGACGCCGCTTCCATTGCCGAGAGCCAGACATCGCTCGACCGGACGTTCGATATCGTGCTGCGGCCGATATCGCATGCGGAGCTGGGCGAAATCCGCATCGACAAGGATCTTTTCGCCGTCGGGCGGACACAGCCGCCTTTTGCCGCGGCGCGGCCCGAAGTCGTGGTCGATGTCTCGCGCCGTCACGCGCGCATCTTTCGCGAGGGCGCGGCGGCCTACGTGGCCGACCTGGGCAGCAAGAACGGCACGGCGGTCAATGGTATCGAAGTCACCCAGAAGCCCCACGTGCTCAAGGACGGCGACGAACTCAGCTTTGCCGGCGCGCTCGCGTTTCGCGTGAGCTTCGCGCCGCGCACGGTGCGCGCGCCCGTGCGGGCGACCGTGGTGACGCTCACGCCGGAGCGCGCCGATCTCGGTCTGCAGCAGATCGTCGTCACGAGTTTTCCGTTCCTGGTCAGCAAGGCCGACGAGACCTTCTCGCAGTATCACGACGCGTATCCGCACCAGGTGAACTATCTGTCGCGGCGTCATGCGCACATCTATGCCGAAGACGACGCGATGTACGTCGAAGACCTCGGCAGCACCAACGGCACGTTCCTCGACGGCCAGCGGCTCGACGATCACGCGGTCAAGCTCGAAGACGGCCAGCGGATCGCCTTTGGCGGCGAGCACTTCGTCTACCGGATTGGCCTCGAGAGCACGAGTGGAAGCGATGCCACTGTGACGGCGACGCGCGAACACCGCGCCTCGGTGCTCGCCGAAGACGCCGACCGCACGACGTTCATTGGCAGCGCGCACTCGTTTCTCGACATTTTCTGCACGCCGCCCGCGCCCGCGCAGGACGACGAAATCAACCCCGATGCGCCGCAACCCGCGCCGGAACCGGGCCACGACGCGCGACGCCGGCGCGGCAGGGTCGAGCTCTTCCTGAGCGAGTTGAGCGAAGCGCTGGGCGGCAGCGGGAAGATCAACATGGGCGCGTTCGCGCGCTGGGGCGGCGGCGGGATTGCCGTGATCCTCGCGCTCGTCGCGCTCACGTATTTCCAGGGCGCGCCGCAGCGCGACATGCAGGCGTTGCTCACGAGCGGACAGTTCGAAAGCGCGGCGCGCATGGCCGATCAATATCTCACGCGCCACCCGAACGACAGCACGTGGCGCGCGATGGGGACGGAAGCGCTCATCAAGGCGAACGTGCCCGACTGGGTCGCCGCGATCAACGCGCGCGCGTTCGACCGTGCGCGCGCCATCGTGGAAGACATGCGTACGCTCGCGCGCCACAATCCGGACGCCGCGCCGCTCGTGGAAAACATCGGGTGGATCGGCGCACTGCAATCGTTCGTGCAGGGACGGGGCGGTTCGCAGGCGCCGATCCGCATCTATCGCGACGAGGCGCCGATCCACGCGCTGACGAGCCGCTGGAACGACGACCCCGGCGAGCACCAGCGTGCATTCGACCGCATCTCGGCGTATGTGCCGGCGTTTGCTGGCGTGTATGCGGATTCGCTCAGCCACTTGCGCAAGCTGCAGAGCGATGACTCCGTGTATGTGGCCGCGCTCGATCGCATCCATCAGGCCATCGACAGCGCGCTCGCGAGCGATCGTTTCGACGCGCTCACGGCGATGCTGAACGACTACGCGCAGCGCTATCCGCGCCTCGCCGGGCTCGATGAGGTGCGCGCCGACGTCGACCAGTATCAGCAGATCGACAGCGAGGCGCACGCGGGCCATGCGCAGGCCGTGCACGACAGCCTGGCCGCCGCTCACTTCGCCACGCCGCCCTTCGCAGCCCATGCGGGCGCGCTCGAAAAGCTGGCGCTAGCGGGAGGGCATGGTGAATCCGCGCCAGCTCATTGAGCGCCTGAGCAAGGCGTTCGGCATGCATGGGGGGCGTGCCGCGGCCGAACCGCCGCGGCCGCTTGGCGAGGCGCTGGGCGACCACAGCGAGGAAGGCGTGGCGATCCTCACGGCGCGTCCGTGGCGCCTCATCGAAGCCACGATCATCACGATGGTGGCACTCGTGGTGTGCGGCCTCCTGTGGTCGTTCGTCGGCCGCGCCGACGTCATCGTGAGTGCGCCGGGGGCGCTGGCCCCGGAATCCGAGGTGCGCCGCATCTACGCGCCCGTGGATGGGGAACTCGTGGACATCTACATCGCCGAAGGTCAGCCCGTGGAGAAGGACGACGTGATCGGCCGCATCAACGCGCGCGGCGCGATCCAGGCGGCGACCAACGCGCTCGACGCGCGCCTGAAGCTCGACGACGCCGAGCGCGACTGGAAGGAGTTCCCCGAGAAGAAGGCGCTCATGGAGCGCAAGGCCGAGGCGCTCAAGGCGCAGATGGACGTTGAAACGCATCTGCACGAAACGCGCGTGGCGGAGGGCACGAGCAAGCTCCAGCAGGCCGAGAATGCCCAGCTCGACGAAGCGCGCGGCAATATCGACAACGCGCGCCACGTGCGCGACCTCGCGAAGGAAGACCAGGACAAGTACGAGCGGCTGTTCGCGCTGCCCGGCGGCGGCGGGGTCTCGCAAAGCCAGGTCGAGGAAAAACGCAGCGCGTTCCTGCAGGCCGATAACAACTACCGGATCGCCCAGGCGCGGCTCAGCGAATTGCAGGCGCAAACGAGCCACGAGTTCGCCCAGGCGAAGGCGCAGCTCGAAGGCAGCGCCGGGCAGCTCACGTCGCTGCGCATCGAATACGACGCGACAGAGCGCGAAATCGCCAATACCGAGGACAAGCTGCGCCTGCAGGTGCAAACCGCGCGCCTTGCCGCCGACGCCGCGGCGCGCATCCGCTTCGAGAACATCGACAAGGACAACTTCCTGCTCGTGCTCGCGCCGGTCTCGGGCGTGATTACCGACGTGACGACGACGCAGCCCGGCGACAAGATCCAGGCGAACACGCCGCTAGGGGGCATTGCGCCGGCCAACGCGCGCCCGGTCGTGAAGGTGGCGATTGCGGAGCAGGACCGCGCGTTCCTGCACGAGGGCTTGGCCGTCAAGCTGAAATTCAACGCGTTTCCGTACCAGCGCTATGGCGTGGTGGACGGCACGCTCGAGTATATTTCGCCGACCACGAAGCCGCAGGCGCAGACGAAGGAGCCGGTTTACGAAGGGCGCGTGCGTCTCGCGCGCGATCATTTTTCGATTGGCGGCGCGACCTATCCGTTGCGCTACGGCATGACGGCGACCGCCGAAATCGTGGTGCGCGAGCGGCGCCTGATCGACTTCGCGCTGGACCCATTCCGCCAGGTCGCAGGCTGAAGGCGCTAACCAGTTCAGTATTCGGGAATCGGAAATCAGGGGAACGCAATGACGACAATCGTACGGATCGACGATGAAGCGATCGGCACGGAAGATTTCATCCGCGTGCTGAAACTCACGGGGCAGTTCGAGAGCCTGGTCGAACAGCAGGTGCGCGACCGCCTCACGGTCATCGCCGCGAAAAAGATGGGCGTGAAGGTGGAGCCCGACGAAATCCAGCAACGCGCGGACCAGTTTCGCCGCGTACGCGGGCTGCACCGCGCGGCGGACATGAATCGCTACCTGGACGTGTTCGGTATCAGCCTCGACGAATTCGAGCACTTCATCACCGATACGCTCTATCAGGAGAAGACCTTCAGCCTGATCTGCAACGACGAGGCGGTCGAAAGCTATTTCAAGCTCAATTCGCCGAAATTCGACAGCATCGAAGTGAGCCACATCGTGGTGGACTCCGAAGGCAAGGCGCGCGAGGTGATGTCGATCCTGGAGGACGAGCCGCAGGCGTTCGGCGAAATGGCGCGCGAGCATTCGATCGCCGATACCAGCGAGCGCGGCGGCGTGATCGGCAAGGTGCTGCGCGGGTCGTTGAAGACGGACATCGAGGCGAAGGTGTTCAATGCGCAGGTCGGCGACCTGCTCGGCCCGTTTCCCGCGCCGGACGGCTCGTTCTTCGAAATCTTCTGCGTGACGGCAAAGCACCCGGCGTCGCTCGAAGCGGACGTTTCTTCCGAGGTGCGGCGGCTCTTGCGCGAAGAGTGGCTCGCGGAGCGCGCGCAAGAACATATCATCGACGCGCACTGAGCGCGCAGAGCCACGCAGATGGACACCCAGGCGCCCCTACCGGCCAGCGCGCCGTCGCTGGTGGATTTTCTCGCATCGGTCGAACCGCTCTCGCTCTTTTCGCGCGAAGAACTCGACCGTCTCGCCGCGCAGGTCGAAACGCAGAGCTACGCGTTCGGCGACACGCTGTGCAAGCGCGGCGAGCCCGCCGCCGGACTCTATGTGATCCGCTCGGGCTCCGTGCGGCTCATCGCCGAAGAGCGCGGCAAGGAAATGAGTCTCGGCGTGCGCAAGGAACGCGAAGTGTTCGGCGAAATCGCCATGCTGCGCGATTACTGGCACGAAGTGTCGGTGCGCGCCTCCGCGAAGACCGAGGTGCTTTGCATTCCCCGCGCGGCGCTCGAACCGCTGCTGGCCGCGAATCCGGCCGCGCAGTCGTTCGTGACGAGCTATGTGGCGATCAGCTCCGCGGGCGGCTTCGTCACGCGGCTGTTCGACCTGCGTGGCAAGCTCTCGCGCGCCGAACTGGAAGAGTATGTGTCGAGCGTGGGTGTCAAGCGCGTGAGCGCGGGCAAGGAGATCATCCATCAAGGCGCCGGTGGCGACACGCGCCTGTATGTCGTGCGGCAGGGCGAGGTCAGTATCGCGCGCGAGGAAGAAGGCAGCGTCTATCAGATCGCGAAGCTCGGCGCGGGGGAGATCTTCGGCGAACGCGCGTGCCTGCTGCGCCAGGATCAGCCCGCGAGCGTCACGGCGGTCACCGATGTGCGGCTGCTGGTGATTCCCGAGAAGACCGTGCATTTCATGCTGGAGCGCAACCCGAAGCTGCGCGAGGTGCTGGAAGAGCGCGTGCGCTTCAACGAGCGCGAATTGCAGCGGCAGAAGAAGCTCGCCGAGCGCCGCAGCCGGCCCGTTGCCGTGGACAGCGGGGCGGATGCTGCATTCAGCGAACGCGTGGTCAAGCGCTTCGTGCTGGTCGAGCAGGCCGAGGAGATGGATTGCGGTGCGGCGTGCCTCGCCATGATCTGCCGGCATTACGGCATTCCCATGACGCTCGGCAAGCTGCGCGACCTCGCGAACGTGACGACGCAGGGCGCGACGCTGGACAGTCTCGCGCGCACCGGCGAGGCGCTCGGTTTTACCACGCGCGGCGTGCAGTGCACGTTCGAGGCGCTGCAAGGGTTCGAGTTGCCCTTCATCGCGCACTGGGAGGGCTACCACTATATCGTCGTGTACGGCGTGTCGAAGCAGTGGGTGAGGGTGGCCGACCCGGCGCTCGGCTTTCGCAAGCTGAGCGTCGAAGCGTTCGAGCGCGGCTGGAACGGCACGTGCCTGCTGTTCACCGAGGTCGAGACCACGGGCGCGCAGGCGGCGACGCGCTCGCCATGGGTGCGCTTCATCGGCTATCTGCTGCCCTACCGGAAAATACTCGCGCACCTGTTTCTCGCCACCTTCGTGATCCAGCTGCTGGGCGTGGTGCCGCCGCTCATTATCCAGAACATTCTCGACAGCGTGATCGTCCACCAGAACGTGAGCCTGCTGCATCTCCTGATTGTGGGGCTGATTATTTCGCACGTGTTTACGCAGCTCATGACGACGATACGCGCGCATCTGTCGAATTTCATGGTGCGCAGTCTCGACTTCGCGATGATGTCGCAGTTCTTCAAGCACACCATGTCGCTGCCGTTCTCGTTCTTCGCGCGCCGCAAAACAGGCGACATTTTCGCGCGCTTTCAGGAGAACCAGACGATACGCGCGTTCCTGACCGAATCGACGGTGACCACGGCGCTCAACCTGCTGATGATTTTCATCTACTTCACGATCATGTTCCTCTACAACGTGAAGCTGACGCTGCTGCTGATCGCGTTCGTGATTCCCATCATGGCGCTCACCGCCATTGCGACGCCGCGCATCAAGCGCTACGCGCGCGAAGTCTTTGCCGTGTCCACCGACGCGCGCTCGATGCTGATGGAGACGCTCGGCGGCGTCGAAACCGTGAAGGGTATGGGGATCGAAAGAGCGGTGCGCCTGAAGTGGGAGCGCAAGTACGCGAAGTCGCTCGAAGTGCAATATCATGCGCAGGCGTTCCATATTCTGGTTGGACTCGGCAGCCAGTTGCTCAACGCCGCGACCACGATCGTGATTCTCTGGGCGGGCGCCACGCTCGTGCTCGATCAGGAGTTGAGCATCGGGCAACTGATTGCGTTCAATGCGTTCATGGGCAGCGTGCTCGCGCCGCTCATGGGGCTCGTCGGGCTCTGGAGCCTCATGAACGACGCGGCTGTCGCGATGGAGCGGCTGGGCGACGTGCTCGACATCGAGCCCGAGCAAAAGCCCGCCGACCTCGGTTCGCGCGTACTGCTTCCCGACCTGCAGGGCGACATCGAATTCGACGGCGTGTATTTCCGCTATGGCGGCAACGAAACGCCGTATGTGCTGGAAAACATCAGCTTTTCGGTGGGGCGCGGCCAGATGGTGGCGATCGTGGGGCGCAGCGGTTCCGGCAAGACGACGCTCGCGAAACTGCTGGTGGGCTTCTACGCGCCGACCGAAGGCAAGATCAACGTGGACGGCTACGACATGAGCGCGATCGACCACGCATACTTTCGCGCCCAGGTAGGCTACGTGATGCAGACGAACCTCGTGTTCTCCGGCACGATTGCAGAGAACATCGCATGCGGCGATGCCACGCCGGACTGGCGGCGCATGGAGGAAGTGGCGCGCATGGCCGATGCGCACGCGTTTATCAGCAAGATGCCGCTCGGCTACGAGCAGGTGGTGGGCGAGCGCGGCATGGGCCTTTCAGGCGGGCAGATCCAGCGTCTTTGCATTGCGCGTGCGCTCTATCACGACCCGCGCCTGCTCGTGTTCGACGAAGCCACCTCGTCGCTCGACACGCAGTCGGAGAGCAACATCCTTTCGAACATGCACGACATTCTGCAGGGCCGCACGGCGCTGATCATCGCGCACCGGTTGAGCACCATCATGCGGGCGGACAAGATCCTCGTGCTCTACGAAGGGGCGATCGTGGAGCAGGGGCGGCACGAAGAACTCGTCGAGCGCAAGGGCATGTATTACCAGCTCGTGCAAAAGCAGCTGGGGGCGTCATGAAACTCTTCGATCCGCACGGATTCGGCAGCTCCGTTGTTTCGTATGCCGGGCTGCTCGAGAAGATCGAGATCCTGCGCTCCACGCTGCGCTGGGCGCCGCGGCTCGAACGCACCGACATCGAAAAGCTCTTGAACCAGTCGAACGCGCTGCGCGAGGAAGTCATGCAACTCTCGCGCAAGGAGCGCTTCGTCGAGGCGGCGGCCGAGGCGCCCGAAGCGCTCGATGCGCTGGCGAGGCCGGACCCCCTCACGCCTACCGCGCACCGGCGGCGCGAGGCGCTGATCGAACGCAGCTTCATCTTCGAAGGCATATTCGGCGATAACCCGAAGCTGCTCGCCGCGCTGGAGATCGCAGAAAAGGCGGCGCCGACCGACCTGCCCGTGCTGATCGACGGCGAGAGCGGTACGGGCAAGGAGTTGATGGCGAAGGTGATCCACGCCAACGGTGCGCGCGCCGACCGACCGTACATCTCGGTGAATTGTGGCGCGATACCCGAGAACCTGCTCGAATCGGAGCTGTTCGGGCATCGCAGAGGGGCGTTCACGGGGGCGTCGAGCGATCGCAAAGGGAAGTTCGAAAGCGCGCATACGGGGACGATCTTTCTGGACGAGATCGGCGAGTTGCCGCTGCAGGGGCAGGTGAAGCTGCTGCGCGTGCTCGAATCGCACGAGATCCAGCGGGTGGGCTCCGATGAGCCTATCGGGGTCGACACGCGCATCGTTGCCGCGACCAACCGCAATTTGCGCGAACTCGCCGCGCAGGGGCTGTTTCGCGAGGATCTGTTTTATCGGCTGAGCGTGATTCATGTCACGCTGCCTGCGCTGCGCGAACGCAACGACGAGATTCCGCTTTTGATTGCCTATTTCGGCGACGAGGCTGCTGCGCAGCTCAAGCGGCGGCCTATGAAGCTTACGCCCAAGCTGCGCGATTTTCTGCTTACGTACGCTTATCCGGGGAATATTCGCGAACTGCGTAATCTCGTGTATCGGCTTTCGTGCCTTGCGGGTGAGACGGCCGATATCGAGCATCTGCCCGATGATATTCGGCCCAAGTCTGCTGCGCTGGCTTTGCGGGTGGCGGAGGCTGAAGCGGCAGGTGCGCCGCTGTCACTGAGCGATGCGAAGCGCGCTGCGAGCGATGAGGCCGAGAGGGCGTTTCTCGAGCGTGGGTTGCAGGAGACCGGGGGCACCGTGGCGGAGCTTGCGAGGCGCTGTGATATGAATCGGTCGCATTTGCAGATGCTGCTCAAGAAGCATGGGATTCATTCTAAGGATTTTCGGCATGCCGAGAAGGTGAATCACGAGAAGGGGTCTTGAGTCTCGGGCCCAGCGGGCGCCTTTTTTGTCGCGGTTAGCGCCCAACAGCAGGATTAACCAGCGTCCGATCCGACGCAACCGGATCATCGACCTTCACGACCACAGCGGTAATGTTATCCCGCCCCCCGGCCTGCAAGGCCATCTCAACGAGCAAATCAGTGGCATGCTGGCAATCCCCAGCCTCGAGCGCCCGCACCATCTCGGGCGCCTGCACTTCATTACTCAACCCATCGCTGCAAAGCAAAAAGAGGTCTCCGTCGCGCACGACGATGCGGCCTTCGTCAAGATCAAGCCAGTCTGCCGCACCGACGGCCCGTGTTATCAAATGCTGCGATGGATGGTGGCGCGCCGCTTCGGCGCTCAAATGCCCCTGCGCCTGTAGCTCCGCCACGTAGCTATGGTCCGTCGTGAGCGCTTCGAGCTGCGCATCGCGATACAGATAGATGCGGCTGTCGCCCGCCCATAACCAGGCAAATTCACGCCCCTTCGCCATCAGCACGGCAACGGTGCTGCCGATCATGCGCACCCCGCGCCGCGCCGCTTCTTCGCGCAACTGGTGGTTCACCGTCTGCAGCGTGCCGCGCGCCGTGGCCGAGAAACTGGTGAGCGCGTTGGGCACGACAATGGCCCCAAGCGCCCGCACGATCATGCCGCTGGCCAGATCGCCCGCCGTGTGCCCGCCCATGCCGTCGGCCACTGCCCACAAGCCCCGCTGGGGCTGATCGAGACATGCATCCTCGTTGAGCGCCCGCACACGGCCTACGTCAGTGCGCGATGCCGAGCTCCATAACAATCCGCCTGTCACGATCGAGCCTCCATAGGCTACGCGACGAGTCCGTTATTCCTGCCGTTCTGGCCCACGTTTACCGCAACGTTCGAGTTCGACGCCGAATTGGTCACGTCGAGCGTCTGGTACTGATTGACGACCTGATTCGCGTAGAACGTGTTGTTGGTCTGGTAGAGGTTGATGACGGGTCCGAACGGCGAAGGCTGCGCGGGCTGGTAGGGCTGTATCCAGCCGAATACCCACGGCGCGCCTGCGCCCCGGATAAACGACATGGCCTTGCGGTCGAGATCGCATTGCAGATGAAGGTCGGTGATGGCGAGCGAGGTCATGACAGGTCTCCGTCAAGATGATGGCCGCGGGCACGCGGCGTTCCGACCATACCTTGCAAGCAGCATGCCATTTTTCGGCGAAATGCGGCGCTCGCGCGCCATCTCCCACGTGAGGCTTGCCCCATATGACATCGCGTTCGCGCAGCGCGTTCCGCGCGCGCCCGGGTCTCGTGCGGCCGCGGTGCGATGGTCGTGCGCTCGCCAACACGTTGGTTGCCGGTCGTCATCAGGACTCCGACACATACGCCAGCGCGCTTCGTGAGGCGGTTTGGCGGCGAACTGATGGCTCGGCGCCGACACAATCGAAGCGCTCGAGTTGGCATGTCGCCGACACACTGGCGCCTCCAGCGCCTACGTTCTCCCGCTACGCCTTATCCAACCGTGATCGGCCGCCTGGCATGTCTGATGCAGGGTAGTTGGCAACCGGCAAACCGTTGAGCAGCACCGGAAGCCGGCAACCAGCCAGACGGATGCAGCCATGAGCCCCGACCTCCAACCGACGATGCACGCAGACGAACCGCCGCTCGGCGCGCATCTCGTGTCGCGTCGCGCGGGCTACAACCATCACGGCATCTATGTCGGCGGTGGGCGCGTCGTTCATTACGCCGGCTTGTGCGTGTCGCTGCATCGCGGTCCGATCGAAGAGGTCACGCTCGAACGTTTCGCGGCCGGCTACGAAGTCGCCGTCGTCGCGCATCCGTGCGCGGCCTTCGTGGGCCGCGAAGCTGTCGCGCGTGCGCGCTCGCGTCTCGGCGAAGACCGCTACCGCCTGCTCAGCAACAACTGCGAACACTTCTGCACCTGGTGCGTGGACGGCAAGGGCCGCAGCGACCAGGTCCGCACCTGCATTGCCCATCCGCTGGCCGGCTTGCGCGTGGTGCGCGCGCTGATTCACGCGCGCCGCGTGCAGGCCAGCCGCCAAACGTACGCCGCGCGGGCGGTGTGAACGCCAGATCCAGTCGAGACCATTACGACACGCATCGCCACTTGCATCGGAGACCATCATGAATTCCGCCGAAACTTCGCTGCGCACCCTCGTCGACAAGTGGCTCGCACCCAACGCGCGCGTGCCGGCCCGTGTGGTGCGTTTCAGCCGCACGCAGGAGCAACGGCAGCGCTATGTCTGCGTAGAAGCGGTGCATCCCGCGCGCACGATTGCAATCTTCTTCTTCCGCCACGACGATGGCACGTGGTGCGTATTTCCGCCTGCCAGCACACGTCCGGCGATGACCGCGCGCGCTGCCTGAATTCAGCGCAGCAGCGTCGGGCGGGGCCGCGCCGTGGGGACGGTTGTCGGCCCCCGCTGCGCGGGCGAGCCTTCGATCTCCACACGTACGCCGATAAATGGCCGCGGCACGAGTAGCGTGCGCTGCGAGGCGACGCGGGCGCCGCCCACGATCGCGGCCATGGCCTGCCTGTCCAGTTCCACGCTTTCCGGAAGGTCCTTGATGACGATAATGCTCATGGTCTGCTCCACGTGAGCGGATTGGGCTAGAGGGGAGTCGTTTGAGTATAGGCGGTGGCGCGCGGCGCACGTAAACAAGCAGGCGGCGCCTCGCGGCGCCGTCTGTATGATCCCTTCGCGGCAGCGGCTAAAACATCACGCCGGTGTTCGCGTATTGCGAGGGATTGACCTTGAGATTCAGCGGCCCGAAGCCAGCGCCGATATAACCGATATTGTTGAGCGCGGCGACGTCGACCACCTGCACCTGCGAGATGTTCTGCACGATGTTGGGCGAGACGGTGATGTTGGCGATCGGGCCGTAGCCACCGTAGGAGCTGCCGTTGCCGCCGCGTACGGCTGCCATGGCGCGGCGGTCGAGCGCCGTTCCGGGAGCCAGCTCGCGGATAACGAGGGAACTCATGATGAGCCTCCAGTTGCTGATGAATAGGACGGATGGACCCGGGCGGGCGGCACGCGCATGAACGCAGCGTGCGGCCGCGCCGCCGGCGGAAGGATCAGAAGTTGATCGTGTTGTGGGCCGTCTGCACCGGGTTGACCGTCGCGTGGATGTTCTGCGCGAAGGCGACGTCGTTGCCCACGTTGTTCTCGATGGTATTCGTCTGGCCGATCAACTGCTGGGCGTTGAAGTTCGTCGTGTCGTACTTGAACGACGGCGCCGGGTAGTAGCCGGGCCAGAGGCTCAGGCCGCCGCCGCCGCGAACGGCGCTCATTGCTTTGCGGTCGAGTTCTTGCGCGACGCTCAGGTCGGCGATCATCAGCTTGCTCATGACAGTTCTCCAGAAGGGCAGTACGGGGTAGTTGGCGATTGAGCTGCAGTATCTTGCGGGCTCGCTCCTCTTAATGCACAGGGTGTGCCAGCGCCTTCGCACTCACCTCACGAACCGCGCGACGCCTTGTGCGACGGGGCTTTGCAGCAAGCCGCCGGGTGCGGGGAGGACCGCTGCCAGCGCCTGCGCGCGAAAACGCTGATGCTGGAAGCCCAACAGCGCGCGGCGAGGCCGTTGGATCTGTGGCAACACGTGCGAGCCAAAGGCCTGGTTCGGGCACCGATTGCACTGTGCGTTGCCGCAGATTAATCTCTCATCAGACCTTGTTGCATGGTTGCAAGCGCGCGCGCCGGCTGAGATCACGGTGCGCGCAGATCCGGCGGCGACTCTGTATGCTTTAACGATGACGGGACCGCGTTGCCGCGGGCTCGACGAGGATCGCGGCAGCAGCCACACGCGGCGCGATCGTGCGCCGTTAACGTGTGACCCAAAGCGCCTCGGCCATCCTGAAGCCGAGTTGAAGGCATGCGAATGATGAGCCTTGCGCAGCTGATCCAGACATTCCAGAGCGGGGCGCTCTCACGCGAGGCGTTCTTCGCCGAGATCGACCACGTGCTCGCGGTCGACGCGGCCAATTGCGCGCGCCTGCGCGAAGCGGTGGACGCGACGCAAACCGTCCACCCGCTGCCCGATGCCGTGTATACCGAGGTCCTGCGCCGCATCGAACATCGCGAGGACAATGCGGCGGCCGTGGACGACTCCACTCGCATCCACGAAGCGCTTGCCGCTGCGCGTACCGCCACCACGGGCGACGATGCGGAACACGTGAAGGGGATCGGCGACACGCTCAACGGACGCTTCGTGCTCGAAGAATGTCTGGGTGTGGGCGGCATGGGCACCGTCTACAAGGCGCTCGATTTGCGCAAGCTGGAAGCTTCGGACCGCAAACCTTATATCGCGATCAAGGTGCTGAACGTGCAGTTCCGCGGCCAGCCGACTTCGCTGATCGCACTGCAGCGCGAGGCCCGCAAGGCGCAGACGCTCGCGCACCGCAATATCGTCACGGTGTACGACTTCGACCGCGACGGGCCGCTCGTCTACCTCACGATGGAATATCTGTCGGGCAAGCCGCTCAGCAAGCTGCTGCGCGCGCCCGGTTTCGCGGGTATGCCGTTCGAAAAGGCGCGGCCCATCATTGCCGGGATGGGGCAGGCGCTGGCCTATGCGCACGAGCGCGGCTTCGTGCATTGCGACTTCAAGCCCGCCAATGTTTTCCTCACCGACGGCGGCGAGGTGAAGGTGATCGACTTCGGCATTGCGCGCGTGTTCCAGCGGCCCGAAGAAGATCCCGACGTCACCGTGTTCGATCCCGCGACGCTCGGCGGCATCACGCCCGCCTATGCGAGCCCGGAGATGTTCGAGCATCGCGAACCGGACCCGCGCGACGATGTCTATGCGCTCGCCTGTGTGACCTACGAACTGCTCGCCGGCAAGCATCCGTTCAACCGCAAATCGGCCACCCAGGCACGCAGCGACAAGATGCGCGCCGAGCGGCCGCCTGGGCTCGATCGCGGTCAATGGCGCACCTTGAGTGCGGCGCTTTCGTTTGACCGCGCCTCGCGCACTGCGAGCGTCAATCAGTTTCTCGAAGGCATGGGCGTGCTCACGCATGCACCGGCGTTCCCGGGCGCGCGGGTCGGCGCCATTGGCGTGGGCGCGGTCGTCGTCGCTGCGGGGCTATGGCTAGGCTATCGCGTGCTTTCCGGGCACGGGCAAACGGGCGCAACGCCCTCCATGGTCGCTATGTCGCCCGCCAGTGCGATGAAGGCGGCCTCGGAGGCGCCGGCCTCGCCGGTGCTTGCCGCAGTGCCAGCGGCGGTTGTGGCGAGCGTGCCAGCCGCGAGCGCGGTTGCAGCGGCTCCGGCATCGAGCGCGCCGGTGGCCGACGCGGCGTCGATCGCCGCGCTGAACGCGACGCTCGCGCGCATTCCGTGCTCGGCGCTTGCGGCTTCGCTGCCCGAGCACGTGGTCCAGGTGCGTGGCTTTGCCAATACCGGCGAGAACATGGCGCACGTTCATGACGCGCTCGCGCAAACGCCCGGCGGGCAGGCCGCGAAACTCGATGTGACTGCGGTCGAGAACCACAACTGCGAAGTCGTGAGCGCGTTCGCGCCGTATTGGCGCGCCAACCATCTGGCGGGCGGCGGCGCGACGATCCATACCCGGCCGCTCGACGCTCGCCTGACGCAGGGCATGCCGCTCATCGTCGATATCACCACGCCGCATTACGAGTCATACGTCAACGTCGACTATTTTGCGCTCGACGGCAGTGTCGTGCATCTCGTTCCCAGCAACGTCGAGCGCGACAACCAGGCGCCGGCCGGCTTCTCGGCGACGGTCGGAGGATCGGGATACTGGCTCGTGGACAAGCCGTTCGGCACGGAGATGATCGTTTTGCTGATTACGCCGGCGCCGTTGTTCGAAGGGCTGCGTCCGGCTGCGGAGTCTCGCTCGGCTTACCTTGCGGCCGTGGGGCAGCAGTTGAAGCAGATGGAAGCACACTACGGCGCAGGGCGTATCGTTGCCGATTTCGTGCAGATCACGACGCACGCGCGTAGTGATACACAGTAGTGCCCTTCCAGAGTCGTCATTTCCCCGTGACCGATCTGATCGCATCGCGTAGCAGTCCGAATAAAGCCGCTGCCATCACCATCGCGAAGGCGGTGGGCGGGAAAGCCCGCAGCCCGGATTGGCGTGGATTCGACGCCGGCATCAGTCATGTCGCCGTATGCAGTACCGAATGGGCGAGCCGTAGAAGATCGTCGAACTGCGTGACCAGTTCGAAGCAGAGCAGAAAACCGACCGCCGCGACCGGCCCGGGGTAGCGCATGACGTAGCGCATGAAGGGCTTGACCGTGCGTCTTCTCACGGCTCTGCGCGTCATGATCCAGGTAATCACGATGCCGATCAAGGCGCCGACGAGCAGATCCGTCGGGTAGTGATAACCCAGGTACGCACGCGGAAAGCAGACGAATGCCGCGACTGACAGAAACGCAAGAATGCCGATGCCTCGCCAGACGAGGAAGATCCCCATCGCCACTGCCGTCCACAGCATGGCGTGATCGCTGGGAAAGGAACTCCAGTGCATCAGCCCGGCAAGCTGCACCGGTGACGAGGCGAAATGCAGATGCAGGTCCGGCGTGAATAGCGGCCTTTCCCGGTACGGCAGAATGTGCGCAAGGAGGCGCCCAACCGCTAATGCAATCAGTCCGCTCGCCAGCGTGGCGAGTACGATCTCGCGGCGCCAGCCACGCCGCTCGTGTGGCTGGAACCA
Organism: Paraburkholderia sp. EG286B; assembly: GCF_040965655.1. Taxonomy (NCBI): domain Bacteria; kingdom Pseudomonadati; phylum Pseudomonadota; class Betaproteobacteria; order Burkholderiales; family Burkholderiaceae; genus Paraburkholderia; species Paraburkholderia sp. EG286B. The sequence goes on from NZ_JBFRCF010000007.1 coordinate 77,573, forward strand.
GATCCACCACAACAACGGGATCAACAGATAGCCCTTGAACGTGTAGAAGTCGGCAATTACCCCAATGGCGTAATTGACCTCGGGCGGAAGCTGGAGTTGGGTGAGGGCTCCCAGAATGACGGTATCGAAGCTGTTCATTATTGTGGCCATCCCGCTGATGAATTCGTGAGAAGAGCGGTCTCGAACAGAATTCTCAACCGCCTCCGCGCCACATACGCAAGGCATTATTCATTTTCTTTTCAAGCCAGCGCACACGGTGAAAGCAATTCGCAGCGGCGAGTTGCTGCGATGCAATCCCGAACCTGCGCATATAGCGTGCCTTTAATCACACTGCAGTGCGTCAAGGCCCCGGCGGCATTCGCATTCAAGGGAATAACATCGCAGAGCGCATGCTCACGTCAACGCACTCCCCGCCTCGAGAGCCTCCATGTCGGAGGGTAGGCATGCGCTCGTGATTGCTGTCTCGTCGCGTCGCGCGACTTCCATGATTTCCCTGTTGGGCCTCGTGTCGGCTTCGCTCCTTCCTGGCCGGTACAGGCAGTCTCGCGAGAAAAGCTGACAGCGTCCAGCGGAGATCCGATGGGGAAGAATTTGTCTTGTGATTGATTCGATCTCCTTTCTATGTGTTGCGAAGGCGGCCAACAGGCCGGCGCGACCGGAGCGCGCACGGAAATAGTCTTCAAGGGCCTCCGGCGATATTTCGCACATGACCCATGTGCCGTCGACGACGGCGCGATACCGGATCGTGCCACTCGCGTAGTAGAAAGCATCTTCGTCTGGAAATTGTATGAGCACGGTGGCTTACCTCTGTGACTCCCGGACCTGCCTTCAAGCAACTGGCGTTCCTCGCCTCGCCCGTCTGATGCAGTCTGCAAGGGCGCATCAGGGGCTCGTCGTTTGAATCGAAATCACTTCTCAAATCGTTCACCGCGAAAATGTCGGCGAGTGCTAGTTGCCCTGATCGGACGACGTGCTGCTGTTGTGGGGCGCAGAAAGCGGTCCATAGCGAAGGTGTTGCGCAACCGACATGGGCACTCTGGGCGAGAACATGCCGACGATCGTGAGCGCGTAGACGACTGCCGCGACGCCCGCCACGACGCGAACGGGACGGGCGATCGCCGAATTGCCGACGACGATGTTGAGGTAGAACCAGATGCCGAGCAACGCGAGCAACAGCAGGCGCGGCATGGGCTTCCAGCCGTCGCGCCCGACTTCGGAGATAGACCAGACGAGTGCCGCGACGAGCGTGAAAAAGACGCTCCAGACGCCTGCCAGGCGGCTTCGCACCATGAGGGTACCGGAGCCGATCAGCGCGAGGCCGGTGACGACGTAGTAGGGCGTGGAACCCATTGCGACGAGCCAGCCGCCAAGCACAGCGAAGGCGGCGCCCACCAGTACCAGAACCTCCCCCGTCTCGGCAGGAGAGGCCTCGTGTCGGTTCGACATAGAAGAGCCCCCGCTCATGCAAATGTCTGGCATCGCGTCGCGCAATTCCAAAAGCCGTCTGGGTCTCTTTGTGTCACCTGGCAATCGGCGTTCACGGCAACGCGCTTCGCTTGTGACGCAATACTCGTACCCTCCCGAGCATCAGAAAAATTTGCAACGGTCTGTGTAAAGGCGAGGGCGTTATTCGTTCGATACATAGCGCCACATTTTTTACCCCGTGCCGTGGCCGAAACCACAATCAGCCATAGCGCAGGCGGCGCTGCGGGGCGGCCGCGTAGCGACCAGCACATGTAGGTGAGACAGATTTGGATTTCAAATCAACCATATGAATTATCAGGAGGCTGCAAACTGAGGAAACGAAGCGAGGAGATGCGTTGACATATCTACAAGAAGGCAGTGTAGAAATGGCGCGCACTGCATCGTTTACCCTTGCATTGAACCGAAATCCAAACCGGAATGCCTCCCGAATTCCGCGCTGCCTGGCGCCAGACCTTCGCAGGCTGATCGACTGGCAGCCCCGTCGGCGGGTCGAGAAACAGCTTGCGCTGCGCGAGGTCTTCGTCGCGGCGGCTGAAATCGAACATGCCCATGATGCTGCCGGCCTTGCTGTCGAACGATCCGCCGCCGATGCGTTCTCCGTCGAGCCAGTTGTCCTCGATGAAGCGAACGACCGACGACTGGTCGATCAACGTATGGTCGACGTAGTTCTCCTTTGCCCAGGGCGAAATGACGAGAAACGGAATGCGTGCGCCCGGGCCGCAGCGGCCGTTCACGGGCTTACCGTTCAAGCCATCCTGCGCCGGGCCGGTACCGCACTTTCCCTGGCCGTTCAGGCGGTCGGCGACCGAATCGTATGACGCGCTCGTCGGCGACGCGTACGCATGGTCGTACCAGCCATCCGAGTCATCCCACGTTACGACGATGGCGGTGCTGGTCCAGTCCGGCTGGCGCTCCAGGAAGTTGACGACCTGGGTGATGAATACCTGTTCGTCGAGCGGATCTGAATAGCCCGCATGACCGTCCTGGTATGCGGGGGCCTTGAGAAAGCTCACGGCCGGAAAGTTCCCGGCGCTCACCGCGGCAAAGAAGTCGTCGCAATCGTACTGATGATTGGCGGGGTCCGGAGTTCGGCCATCTCTTTCCAGCGTATGCCCGATCGCCTCGATCGAACTCGGGCGCAGATGCTTCGGGTTCGACGTCGACGCGTAATACTGGAACCAGTTGTGGTGTGGGATGTAGTCCGCCGTGGCCGAGCCGACGACTGCCGATAGCGTGCTGCGCCTGCACCCGGTCGTGCCGTTGCTGTTCACGGTCTAGAGATTGAAGCCGCCCATGAAGCCGCCCCACGAGATATTGCGGGCATTCAGGAGGTCGCCGATATTTCGGCCCGTCATGAGGACGGTGTCGCGCTGGCTCGAGCATTGGTCGAAGGCAGGGTCGACGTCGTCGATCAGCGTGAAGCCGCCCTGTCCGTCGTTCACGTAGTAGGAGCCCGGGGCCGACGGCTGTTTCGTCGTGCGCACGGGCTTCACGCCGTTGGTTTGACCCGAGACCACCTCCAGGGCACCCGGCGTCGAGGGGCCATAGGTCGATGTCCATGCGTTGTCGCTCATCGCGAAGCGCTGCGCGTAGTTCCACAGCGCAGTGACCGTGTTGCCGTCGTAATAGCCCATCACCTGGCGACGGCTTCCAGACTCACTGGCGCTGTCGTTCGGCCCTTTGCCCGTGTACTTCGGGAACAGGTCGACGGCGCCGTTGTCGTAGGCTTGCTGTTCTGCCGCATAGGCGTGATCCTGGTCGGCGGTGGCCGCCTGCGTACGGTCGATGCGGTACGGGTTCGCTGCGCCCGTGCCATTGGCCGGATTCGTGGCATTCGGATTTCTGGAGAGGAGCGGCCCTGAGAGACCATTGACCCTGGGCGTACCGGGCAGTGCGTTGAACGCCGGTTCGTCTGAGGGATTCGCCGCATGCGGATAGGTTGCAAAGTAGTGATCGAACGAGACGTTCTCGCCATAGATCACGACCAGGTGCTTGATCGGGGTGGCAGTATGAAGGTCGTTCGGCCGATTCATGTGCTGGTCGTCATTCGCGCCCCACGCAATGGGTAATGAGAATGCCGCGGCTAAGAGCGAACCAGGCGCTAGATGACGCCAGTGCATGTCGGGCTCCTGTAAGTTGCGTTTCCTCGTAGCGCAATGGGAGTTCCCGGCTGGCGTTGCCGCGGCGATCGCAAGCGAGGGCCAGCGTGTGCTGGCCCTCGCCGAACTACACCACGCGCACGCCGCAGTCTCCAACCAGCATCACGGCTTGATCGACGGAGAGTATCGTGCCTTTGAGATGCTGCAGCACATCGGAGAGTCGAAACCCGCTTAGGTCTACAGAGCGTAGGTCCGCACCGTCAAAGCGGCTGTCGCGCAGCTGTGCGTTGCGCAGGCTGCCGCCTTCGAATACGGCGTCGCGAAAGTCGCAATCGGACAGATCCGCGTCGGTGAAGTTCAGTGCCTCGAGGGTTTGTTTCCGGAAGGAGAGCCCCTTCAGGTCTGCGCCAACCAGCAGTGAATCGTGAAAGCTGAGCCCCAGGGTGCGGGCGTCGACAAAGCGGGCGCCCGTGAGCTTCACCTCGGTAAAAGCCGCCGACGCGAGTTTCGAGCCTGTCCAGTCGGTATTGTTCAGATCACTGCGGTAGAAACGCGCGTCGCCCAGATTGGCGTAGCGAAATCTCGCGGCTGCGCCCTTGCACGCCAGCCAGCGGCTTCTCGAGAGTTCGCAGTGCTCGAGCAGGGTGTGCTCGAAGCTGCACTGTGTGAATCGGGCGGCGCGGAGATCGAGATTCGAAAGATCTTCGCCGTCGAAACTGCAGTGCTCGAACGTCGGTTCGTCGCCGCATTCTCGCAGCAGGCGGGTCAGCGCTTCGCGGTCGAAAGTCAAACCGCTGAACAGCGCGCCTGCTCCGGTTGACGGGTCTTTTGTGTTGCTGCGCATCTGTGCAGACTCCTCATACTGAGGGATGCGCAGCGTCTTCTCCACAGCGCGTCCCCTCAACTTGGTGAAAGTAAGGTTGACGCCGCGGCGGAATTAGAACCCAGCAACTGGGCGCAGGAGATACCAACCTGCCACTCTATTTTCGGCGGAGAAGATTCTATCGTTTCCGCCGTCGCGGGCACAAGGTCATCGGCTATCTGCCTCGCTAGCCCACGCGCGTATCTGGTCGATGGTGGCCGTAGCGCCGCCGCATACGACAACCAGAATCTTCCTGTATCGGGTCAAGGCCGGATGCCTCTCGTAGGCGACGGACAGCGCTGCGCCGCAAGCCGGCTCGACCAGAATGCGGTGATCCGCGAGAAAACGCTCGCAGGCAGCGAGTGCGCTGGAGTCCGACACGACGAGGCTGTGGACAGGGTGCTCGTGCACGCAGCGCAATGCCTGCTCGCACACGCGCTTGGCGCCGAGTGACGTGGCGACGCTGGAGATACACGGCAACGCCACCGTGTGACCCGCCTCGATAGCGGCATGGAGTGAAGCGGCGCCATCGGTTTCGACGGCCAACACCGGCACGTCGTGCCAATGATTGCGCTGCAGGCCTTCCACCACGCCAGCAAGCAGACCGCCGCCGCCGACGGAAAGCACGACGGCATCCGGCTTGAAGCGGGCCTGGGCAACTTCATCGATCATCGAGGCATGGCCGTGCCACAGCAGCGGATCGTCGAAGGGATGCAGAAACGCGTCCGTCGCGCCCAGCAAAGTCTGCGCGAACTGGTTGGCCTCCTGCCAGGAACTGCCGTGCACCACGACCTCGGCAGCTTCCAGGCGGAGCAACTCCTTGGCGCGTTCCGTCGTCGTTTCCGGCACCACGACTAGTACGGGAACGCCCAGGCGCCGGCCCGCATACGCCACGGCAAGACCCGCATTCCCCCCGGACGAGGAAACGAAACGCTGCGCGCCACGACTTTGGTGGACAGAGCAAGCATGGCCGATGCCCCGGATCTTGAACGATCCACATGGCTGCAAGGCGTCGAGCTTGAGCCACACGGATTGTTCACCAGGGACGCTCAAGGCGCGCGACTCCACCAAAGGGGTTTCAAAGTGCAGATTCATTGCGATGGGCTTCCAGGTTTGCGATCGGACCAACCGTTCTTCTGCTGATCCTAAAGAGGAAGGGGGAGTCTGGCTTGTAAAAAATTGACGCGCGCGGCGAGCGAAGGCCCATCGGCTCAGTAGGCGGACGGGGCCACGCCAAACGCGTGACGGAATGCCTTGTTGAAATGGCTTTGATCGTAAAACCCGACGCCCTGGGCGACTTCGGCGATGGTTTGCTTGCCGCGTGCGAGCAAGGTGCACGCTTGTTCCAGTCGCAGACGCAGCAGCCAGGCGTGTGGCGTCATGCCAACCGTCTGCTTGAAGCGGCGCAAAAAATGAAAGCGCCCGAGGCCGCACAAGCTAGCCAGTTCATCGAGCGTGATTTTCTCGGCCAGATGAAACAGGCAATAGTCTTTGAGCCGTTGCCAGTGCATGGGCGAGAGCGTGCCTTGAATGGCCATCGGCTTGATGGCTCCCGACTGGCTAAACAGGCAATACAGCAGGGAAAGCCATTCCGACTGCACGGATAGCGAGGAAGCACCCGGCGACGATCGCATCGCGTCGTGGAGCTGCAACAAGTGCGCAGCCAGTGTCGAATTCTCGATCATGATGGCTTTCAGATCGGGCTCGCGAGCCGAGTCCGTTACCTCAGTCGTGACGTCTTGCAGCAGGTCCCGGGACAGCCTGAAGGTCCTCAGCGTATACGCATTGCCGCTTTCTCCAGCGCCGTCATGGATCTCGCCGGGCGGCATCAAGGAAATGCGACCCGGCCCGAGCAGTACTGCCTCGCCGTTCGCGCATTGGCGCTGAATCCCTTCGGTCACGAGCCCGACGTGATAGTCAAGATGGTAATGCCGGCCGAAATTGAACGCCTTGAAACGCCCAGTGCCAAGAACCAGTCCCGGAAGATCGACGAGCCGTTCGTACTCCACGCCATCGCTCATTTCAAATCACGTAGTCACTCTTGCGGCAGATTTAAGGGGCCGCACCAGACGCGAGTGTCGAGGCACTCGAGGCTTTTTCCGGCGCGGCACGACGAGTATATGTCAGCAGCCGCGCTGCCGGCCTTACTCGATATTGAAATGGACGCGGATGTCCTGCTCGCTTTCGACCGGATGCCCTTGCTTCATTGCGGGGAAAAAATGCCAGTTTCGAAGCGTCTCCAGCAGCAACTGGTTCAGGCGCGGGTTCTGGGTGGGTTTGACGAGCGCGACGTCGACCGAACCGTCGGGATGGATCGTGAAGCGAGCTAGCGCGATGGCCCGATATGCAGACTCGCGCAGATCATCGGGAAGCACGGGCAACGGCTGGATGAGCGGATGCGCGGTGGTATCGCCGGACGCTGCGGAAGCGGCGCCAGACGGGGCGGAGGTAGCCGATGCGCTTTCGGCGTTGGCATGGGCTGTCGTGGCGGCCGGCGGCGCGGGCACAGGCGCCGGCAACGGGGATTCGGTATGCGCAGTCAAGCGCCTGGGAGCCGGCGCCGCAGGCCGATTCATCGGCCGAGCCACGTGTGCAGGGCGGGATGGCGCTGCGATGCTCGGCGCAGGGCGTGCGACTGCGGCCTGCGGTTGGGGCGGCGCTGGCGTTGTGATTTCTACCACGCGCGCATCGAGCGTCAACGAACGGGCGGGTTGCGAATTTTCCGCAAGACCGGCCACGAACATATTGACGAATGCGGCCCACACCGCGAGCGCCACGACGCATCCGGCCAGGGCTCTCGGGCCGCGTGCGTCCAGCAGCCTGACGAAGCGCGCGATGCTACGGCTGGTCACGGTGGACCGCAATGAGGAAATGGCCGGCTCCGCCCAGACGGGCCTGAAGCATGGCCTGCACGACCAGCCCGTTCGGAGCGCCGGCGTCCGCGGCCACCACCACGTTTCCATCGGCAGCGAGCTGCCGCTTTACCGTTCCCGCCACTTCATCGAGCGGCACGTCCTGGCGGTTCACCGCGATCTGGCCGCCGCGGCTTACGCTGAGCGTGAGGGGCTGCTGCGCGGCAAGCGGTTGCGCCGCGCCGCGCGGCAGATCGAGTTTGACCGCGTCGAGCCGCTGCATCGTGAGCGACGCGAGCATGAAGGTGGCGAGCAGGAAGAACATCACATCGATCATCGGAATGATCTCGATGCGACCGCGCTTCGATGCCCGGGAACGGCGCAGCTTCATGACCTTTGCGCCTCGTGTTCCTGCGCGAGTCTCACGTTGCTGAGCCACGTGCTCGCGATCGCTTCGAGTTCGTCCATGAGCCTGTCGATGCGCCTCGAAAAATAGTTGAAGGCGAACAGCGAGACCAGTGCGATCACGAGGCCGATGGCGGTCGCCACCAGCGCCTGCGCCACGCCACCGGTCACCCCGCCGGGATTGACGAGGCCGTTATTTCCGAGCAACCGGAACGCATGCATCATGCCGACGATCGTCCCCAGCAGGCCGAGCAGCGGTGCGGCTGTCACGATCGTTTCGAGCACCCACAGGCCTCTCGACATGTCGCGCTGCACGTCGAGTGCGAGCGCGCCGGCCCTCGCTTCGATCCACCATGCGGGTTTTGCCGCGTGACCGATCAACGGTTCGAGCAGCCTGCGCAATGCGTGCTGCGGGGGCAGTCGCAGTAGCGCAGCGGTGCGATCGGGCTCGTCCGCTGCATGGGCTTGCGGCTGCGGGGCGGCGGGAATGGCCGCGAAGCGCCAGAACACCCACGCGCGATCGAGCATGATGACGAGCGCAACGATGGCGAGCAGCGTGAGCGGATAAACGACCCATCCGCCAACCCGCGCGGCTTGCACGATTCCTGTCCAGTCTTGCATGGAAGCACCCGGTTATCTGGTTCTGTCAAAAGTATTTGGTCAGGCCTGCATAGAACGCGCGGTAGGGACCGTACTGAGGCGCGAACACGCCAATGCCGGAACCGTCGCGCAGCGCATAAGTTCTGCCGAATGCGTTGATCACCACGACACGCCCATCCATCTTGCCGACCACGGGCAGGTTGAAATGCTCGATGACGGCCAGATTGATCTGCGCATAGAAGGGCATCTTGCCGGTGTTGGCGAAGCCGTTGCGCAGGCCGCTGCCTGCCGTGCCGTCCATCGTGAAGGTGGTGCGATGCCAGTTATAGGCGCCGCCGAACGACGCCGTCACGCGCTGGTCGTGATCGAGGAATACCCAGTTGTTGCTGATATAGGCCAGTTCGTCCGCGCCGAAATTGAACTGGGCGGAAGTGACGTTCTTGCCCATTGCACGGCTGTAGGCGAGGTTCAGATAGGCCGACACGTTTTCATGCTTGTAGTTGGCGGTGAATTCGACGCCATAAACACGCCCGTACTGGTAGTTGAACGGCGTATAGATGAGCGCCGCGCCAAACTGGCCGAGGTCCAGCAGGTTGTGCGCCTTCTTGTAGTACGCGTCCAGCCCCAGCGTGAGATCCGCGCCGATTTGCTGGGTCACCCCAAGGTCGAAGTAATCGGCGCGCTCGGGCTGCACCGGATCGTTCTGCGTGACCTCGCGCTGATTGGTCGTGCCATTGAAGCGGCTGATGGTGGAACTGGATACGAGCTCGAACGAAGGCGGCGTGAAGTAGCGGGCGTAGCCGGCATGAAACGTCGTGGTGGGCGTCAGCTTGAACACCGCGCCAATGCGCGGACTCAACTGGTTCGCCTGCACGTATTCGTCCATGCCGTCATAGCGCAGACCGTAGTTCAGGGTGAGCCTGTCGCTGATCTTCCACTCGTCCTGGATATACGCGCTGTACAGGTAACCCGTCTTGCTGCTCGAATCTGAGAGCGTAAAGGGCACATCCGAGGTCTGATTGCCATTGGCGTCTGCAGGGAAAACGGTCACGTTGTCCGAGAAGTTCGCATGCTCCTGCTGAAAGAGCACACCGGCGCGCAGCGTGTGGTGGTCGTTCAGCCGGTACGTGGTATCGGCCTGCAGGCCGTTGGCGGTATCGCTGTGGAAGTCCTGCGAGGCGACGCCGTTGAAGATCAGGTCGCCGACCGGGTCCGGGTTGAACTGGGTGCGCGTATAGCGCGTGAAAAGCGCAACCTGATAGTCGAGCGCCCCGCCGTTTGTCCCCTGCAGCGCGACGACCGCGAAGTTGTTCAACTCCGACTGGGTTTCGTTCAGGTTGGCGGAATCGAACGTCGGCACGCCGGCGAGCATGAAGTTCGGCGTGAGGCCGGGCGTATTCGGGATCTCGAACTGGTTGCTCGTCGTGCCGAACATCACGCTTACGCGCGTGAGCGGGTTGATGATGTACGACATATACCCGAAGGCATTGCCCTGGCGCGTGTGATCGTGGATCGGGCTCGGCGACGCGGTGGGCGCCTCGATGCCCAGGTTGTTTTCGCCCAGCGAGCCGCTGAAGTAGTAGCTGAAATCGCCCTTGCTGCCGAACACATCGGCGCTCGTCTGGATGGTCTGGTGACTGCCGCCATAGACATCGATCGAGCCGCCGTTGCCGAGATCGCCCGATTTGGTGCGGATATCCACGATGCCGGCTGTGCGGTAGCCGTATTCGGCCGGCAGCGCGCCGGTCAGGAGATTGAGCTGGTCGATGATGCGCGTATCGAGCGATTGCCCGAAACCGCTGATCGGCTCGGGAATCAGAATGCCGTTGATCCGGTATTGCAGGTCGGCATGGTCGCCCCGCACGTGGACCTGGCCGTATGAGTCGTCCGCGACGCCGGGGGCCTGCAGCAGCACCTGGTTCAGCGGCGTGTTTTGGCCCTGCGGCATGGCCTGGATGTCGGCCTGGGTGATCCGGTAGATGCTGCTGCCCGTCTCCGGCAGCAGGCCGTTGCGCGCCTCGTTGAGCCGCCTGGCATTGACCTGCACGTCGAGCGTGTCGCCCTTGTTCAGAACCACGGCCACGCTGGCTGGATTCGCCGGCGCCGTGGTCGCGATCTGCGAGGCGGCGGCGAAACCGGGCGCCGTGACGGTCACCGCGTAAGTGCCCGTGGCAATGTGGAGGAGTTCGAAGTGTCCAGTCGCGTCGGTCGTGGTTTGTCCTGCCTGAGTGCCGCTCGCGTCCTGGAGCACGACAGCGGCATGGTCCACCGGCTTGCCGGTCGTGTCCTTCACTGTGCCGTTGAGTGTGGCGTCGGCGTCGGCAGCCTGCGCCTGACTGGCCGTGATCATGGCGAACGAGACTAGCGCCGCGCGGGCGATGAGTGTGCGGTGGATCATGATGCGGTCTGGAAGCGTTATTGTTTTCCGCGCGCACCTCACAAAGCCTCGGCTTGTCGCGGGATTGAAATGCAATGATATAACATTGCATTTCAATCCCGCCAGAGTGAACTGGATAAAAATCGAAAGTCGATAAAGAAATAAATATGAAAGTTATTTGTCGGTTATTTTAAATAATAGAAGCGGGAGTGCCGACGAAAGGTGGGTGCGGTTGTTGCACCGCAGCCGGCGTGGCACGATATCGAGTCCGCCTCGTGCACGATTTCGCGACTGCGTTAAGGGAACTCGAAAACATGATGTTGTCCTGCCGACTGCGCTGGTACGCCCTCGCGACGTCTCGCTTGTTGCGCAGACATTGGCAGGCGCTGACGCTTTCAATCCTGCTGTTGCTGCCGGCGATGCCGGTGTTCGCCCAGACGCGGATTCTCGGTGCGCCGGTCCTCGCGGCGCTCGCGCCTTCGCATGGCATGCAATGGCGGTTCGTGTGGGTGCACCTGCTCGAAGCCGTCGGCATGCTGTGGGTGCTCGCGCAACGTAGCGCTATCACCGGCGGCGCGTTTGCCGCCTTCCTCGATTCGTTGCCCACTTCCCATGGCCGCCGCCGCGCCGTCGATATTGCTGTCGTGCTCGTCGCGAGTACGCCGCTGTTTCTGCCCGTGCTCGCCGCCGCGGTCGCGCTGGCCTTTCTGCCGCAGAAGGCAGGCAACTATCTGTTCGTTCTCGATCTGCTGCTGATTACGCTTGGATGGCAATTGACTGCGTTGTCGCGCAGCGCGCGCAACGCGGTTCCTTTGGTTGCCGCCAATCTCATCCTCGTCGGCGCGCTGCAGACGGGCGACTCGATCAGGCCGGCGCTGCTGCTCATCCCCCTGCTGCTCGCAGCGTTTGCGATCGCCCATACACCGGCTGCTTCGATTTCACGGCCTGGACCGCTTGGCGCGCTCGCACGCCGCCTCATGGGCTGCGTGCGCGCTAACGTTGGGCAGGGCCTTTCGCCTGTGACGAGGCTGCAGATCGGCATCGTGTGGAATCGCGCCGCAGGCGCCTTCGCACGCTACCTGGTGATGGGCTCCGTCACGGCCTCCACCTGCTTGCTGCTTGGCCTCTGGAACTTCGACGCACGCGCCGTGCCCCTGACGTTGATATCGCAGGCCGTGACTGCGCTGGTCGCCGCGACGACCTATCGCGATTTGCGCGCGGCGCACCTTCGCGCGGGGCAGTTCACGCGATCGCTGCCGATTGCTGCGGCGGTGCAACCGCGTGCCGATATGCTGACGGTCGCCGCGCTGGCGCTGCCGTTCGCCTGCGTTGCGCCGCTGCTGCTGGTCGCACATGGCGTTTTGCCGTGGTGGTCGGCAGCGGCGCTCCTGTGCTCGGGCGCGCCGCTCGTTGCCTTGCTGTATCTCCCGCAGCGTTACGCGCCCCGGCAATCCGTCCTGCCCGGCACGATGTCGGCCGCGATCTGGGTCGCTGCCGTCTGGCCATTGTTCACTTGATTGATTCCACCATGCTTCGATTCGAAAACCTGTGCAAACGCTTTGGCGAGCGCGTCATCTTCCACGGATTGCATTACGCCAGCGGCGCCGGATGCGTGGCACTCTGCGATGAAAACGGCAGTGGCAAATCCACGTTGCTCGGCATCCTTGCCGGTGCGATCGAGGCCGACGAAGGGGAGGTCTGGCTCGACGGCCATTCGCTGCGTGCCGATCCGCTCAAGGCGAAATCTGCGCTGGCCTACGTGCCCGACGACTGCATGGCGTATCCGTTCCAGACCGGTCGGGCGTTTCTCGAACTCGTGGCGTCGACGAAGAAGACCACCGTCGACGCCCGCACGCTCGATCTCGCGGATCGCTTCGGCCTCGCACCGCACCTCGATAAGCGCTTCGAGCAGATGTCGCTCGGCACCCGCAAGAAGCTATTCCTGACGGCGACGATGCTGGGCGAGCCCGCCGTCGTCATCGCGGACGAACCGGGCAACGGGCTCGACGCCGCCGCGCGCGCGGTTCTCATCGATCTGTTCAGGGATCTGGCTAAAGACAGTGCGGTCTTCTTTTCGAGTCACGATTTGCGGCTTGCGCAGGCTTGTGAGGCAAAAGCCACGAGTTTTGCCGATCTTGGTATGGCCGTGTGAGGCGCAGTCGGTCTGCACACATGCGTGACTCGTCCTGTTATGGCTACATCGACCGGTCGCGATTGCGCGCGCGCGTGGCGCCCGTGATCACCGCGATGCCGAGCAGTATCACCGCCACGATCTCGATGATGTGCAGCGCAACATGCAGCGCCATCAATGCCCACGCCACGCCGCCAATGAAAATGATCCATCCAATCAGATAGATGAGCAGAGTCATCGTTCTTCTCCTTGTGATTTCGGCCTGGGTGCAGTGCAAACAACACCATTGGGGAAAGAGCGATCAACGAGCTTTCACCCAGCACACCGGGTCGGAGCACACTGCGCGCCTGATGTCGCCAGGGCGCGCGGAGCCGCTGGCGCCGACGAATGGACACGCGTTAAGGATGTCGAACGGATTGGAGTGTGCAGGCGCGCACGCAAGGCGCCGCGTCACCTGCGCCGTCGATGCGTGCGTTGTTGTACCCCGCGCTGATGGCGAAGGATGGTGCGCCGCTAAGGTTTGCTAACCAGTCATATCGGCAGTCCTGACAAACGGCAAGCCGCGCCTCAGAATCCTGCTGTTGCCGGCAGGCTTCTATTCGAACAACGACAGCAGACCGTTTGGCAGAACGGCACGCGGGCTAGTTAGTGCCCATGCGCCTCGCGGAATCCGGCGTCCTTCTCGAGTCGGCGAGCGTGGTTGCCGACGTGGAATCCCGCTGAAATCACAAACAGGACTCCGGCGAAAGGCCAGATATAGATTGCCAGCGAGAAGCAAACCCAGATTGCTTCCTGTGGCGGATACGCCTGGAGTGCCCAGACAAGACAGGCAACTGGCAACAGCATCAGACACAGCGCCGACCGGGTGAGAAAGGTGGCGGCTCTTGCTTTCTTTAGCGTCTCTGCTTGCATGCCTGGCTCCATAGGGAATGGCATTGGGAGATAGAGTCGCATGGCGACCATTTGTCGCATACTTAGTAATATCCCTGACAGGTGCCATTTTTGCGCACTGCAATCTGCGAAAAGGATTCGCGATGCTGCATAGCCTTTCCGAATCGATCGTAGTTCTGATCGACTTGCAAACGAGACTGATGCCGGCGATTCACGACGGCGCATCCGTTGTCGCTCAAGCCCTCAGGCTCGGGCGGATTGCTCGGGGTCTCGATGTTCCGGTCATCGGGACAGAACAGAATCCGGGCGCCCTCGGCGAAAACACACAGGAAATAAAGGATTTGTGCTCGACGACTGTTGCAAAGCACCATTTCGACGCTGCCGCCGATGGTCTGTTGGAAGCGCTGCCTGAAGGGCGAACCCGAGTCATCGTCGCGGGATGCGAGGCGCATGTCTGCGTATTGCAGACGGCGATGGGTTTGCTGCATCGCGGCCTGCCGGTCACTGTCGTTGTCGATGCGATGGGTTCGCGCAAAGTCGTCGACAAAGAGGCGGCCATTGCGCGGTTGAACAGAGCGGGCGCCGAAATGGCGACGGTCGAGATGGTCGCGTTCGAATGGCTGCGCTCGAGCCAGCATCCGCGCTTCCGCGACATGCTGCAGTTGATCAGGTAAGCCGGCTGCAGCGGCACGATCATTTGCAAAATGCGGCGCCAGAGAGCAAGGCAATCATTGTCGACGGTGCGAGATACTCCGCGAACGTCCAGACAATAAGCGCTCCGAATGAAATGGCCAGCATGACCTGCTTGACGCGCACGGCCAACAACTCGCTCATGAAGGCTGGCCCGCGATCATGGCGCGCTGCGCGACCCGCTCGTCGTCGATCGGCAGGTGCATCAATCCCGCGACGATGCCGAGCGCGATTGAGCCTTGCCAGAGCAGCCCATAGCTATGCGTCGCGTCGAACACCACGCCGCCCAGCCAGACGCCGAAGAAACTGCCGATCTGATGCCCGAGAAACACGAAGCCGAACAGCGTCGAGATATAGCGCACGCCGAACATCTGCGAGACAATCCCGCTCGTCAGCGGCACGGTGCCGAGCCACATGAATCCCATCGCGAACGCGAACACATAAAGCGTGAAAGGCGAGAGCGGCAAGGCGAGGAACAGCGCCATCACACCCGCACGAGCGAAGTAGATCGCCGAGAGCAGATACTTGCGCCGCAGAAATCCCCCGGCGTAACCGCAGAGAAACGTGCCTGCCGTGTTGGCCAGCGCGATCAGCGCGAGCGCCAGACTCGCTTCGCGCGCGCTCATGCCCTTGTCGAGCAAATACGCCGGCAGGTGTGCGCCGATGAACGCAAGCTGGAAGCCACACGACAAAAAGCCCAGATTGAGCAGCCAGAACCCGCGATGCGCGAACGCCTTGCCGATCGCACGGCGCAGGGTGTCGTGCGTATCGATCGCGCCGCTGCGCGGTAGCGGACGATCGCGCAGCCATGCCGCGAGCGGCGCACTGGCGAGCATCATGGCGGCGAGCACGAGAATGGCCGTGACCCAGCCGAATCTGCCGATCATCCCTTGCGTGAGCGGCACGACGCAGAACTGGCCCAGGCCGCCGAACATGCCCGCCACGCTCAGCGCCCAACTGCGTTGATCGGCTGCAAAAAGCCGCGAGAGCGCGCCATAAACGGCGCCGAAGGCGGTTCCGGACAATGCCACGCCGAGCACCACGCCCACGCCAAACGTGTAGATGCCAGGCGTCGCGCTGAGCGCCATCATCGCGAGTCCGAGCGCGTAGAGCAGGGCGCCCGCGAAGATCACGCGCGCGGAGCCGAAGCGGTCGGAGATCATGCCCGTGAGCGGCTGTGCAACGCCCCACAGCAGGTTTTGCAGCGCAAGCGCGAGGCCGAACGTCTCGCGCGACCAGCCGCGCTCGAGCGTGACGGGCAACAGAAAAAGCCCTTGCACGTTGCGCACGCCGAGCGCCGCGCCCATCACCACGCCACCCGCGATCACGAGCAGCCAGCGGCGGCGCCATGCCTCGTCCATTTCGGTCATCGTTCGCCTCCTCGCACCGGGCGCTTCGCAGTTGCGCCGCGTTGCGCCTAGTAGAGCGCGGGAAGGCGCGTGCGCTCAAGCGAGTTTTTGGCACGCTTCGCATGCGTGGCGATCATGTGATCTGGCTTTGGCGAGCCTGCTCGACGATCCAGTCGATGACGGCGCGCACGTCGTCGCGCGGCGCTTCGTCGGCCCGATGCAGCCAGTAGGCGTAGCCGGTCGGGCCCGCCGCGCGCGCGTTGCCGACGGAGGCGAGCCTGCCGTCGGCAAGCAGCGGCTGCACGAGGGCGAGGCGCCCGAGCGCGATGCCGCGGCCGGCGGTGGCGGCCTGAATGACCTGGTCGTACTGGTTGAAACGCAGCACCCCGCGAAGCGGTGCGCCGTCGAGGCCGCGCGCGTCCAGATGATCTGCCCAGCGCAGCATCGGGCGGCGCACGCCTTCGAATTCGAGCAGCACGTGGCGCGCGAGCGTGGCCGCGTCGAGCTTTTTCACGTTCAACGAGGGATGCGCGACCGGCAATATGTATTCGTCGTACAGATGCACCGCGCGATTCGCTGACTCCGGCGCGATGCGGGCCGGCGCGTAGCGCAAGGCGAGATCGATGCCTTCGGCGCGCAGGTCGAGCACCTTCTCGGAGGTTGCAAGGCGCAGATCGATATCGGGAAGCAGGCGCTGCAATTCGCCGATGCGCGGCAGCAGCCACAGGCCGGCAATGCCGATGCTGGCCGTGATCGTCACCGGCTGGCGCATCTGGGGCGCGGCCAGCGCGCCGACGATTTCCTGCATCTGCTGCACGGCGCTGTCCGCAACGCGCAGCAGGCGTTCGCCCTCCGGCGTGAGCGAGATCGAACGATAGCCGCGCTCGAAGAGGCGCACGCCTAGCGCCTCTTCGAGCGCGGCGATCTGGCGGCTAACGGCGGACTGGGTCACGCACAGGTCGTCGGCGGCGAGCGTGATGCTCATGCGCCGGCCCACCGCGACGAAACCGCGAACGAGGTCGAGAGGAGGGAGTTTCACGAGCGGCACTGACATGCGTTTTCCTCATGCGAAAGCTGCGCAAAGATTGATTGAAGCGGCGGGCGAGGTCAAGTGAAATCGATACTCCGTTTCTTCATGGAGCACGTTCATGCGTTCAGCCGATCCGGGCGAGGCGCGTCCTCTCGCCGTCGCCATCACCGCCGCCGATGGCTTTGCGCTGCGCGCTTATGTGTGGCGTCGTCACGCGCTGCCGAACACGGACGCTTCGCGGCCGGTGGTCATCGTCAATTCGGCCACGTCGGTGCGCTGCCACTACTATTTCCGCTTTGGCGCATGGCTGCACCAGCAGGGTTTCGATGTGCTGGTCTACGACTACCGTGGCATTGGCGGCTCGCAGCCCGTCGCGCTCGCAACGCTCGACGCGAGCTGGCTGGAATGGGGCGAACGCGATTTCGAAGCGGTGCTGCACTACGCGCGAAGCCTGTTCCCGGGGCAGCCGATCGACGTCGTGGGGCATAGCATCGGCGGCTTCCTGATCGGGCTCGCGCCGTCGAATCATCTGATTCGGCGCGTCTTCACCGTCGGCACGCAGTACGCGTACTGGCGAGACTACGCGCCGCGCAGCATGCCGCTCATGCTCTGGAAATGGCATGTCGTCATGCCGGTTTTGACGGGGCTGATGGGCTATTTCCCCGCGTCGTGGTTCGGATGGATGGAGGACACGCCGCGCGGCGTCGCGAAGATCTGGAGCCGGGGCCGCGCCCGCTTCGAAGACACGCTCAGTAAAGGGTCGCTGGCGCGCACGCCGGAGCAGCGCGCGGACATCGTCGCGCGCTTTGGCAACATGCGTGCGCCGATCCTCGCCGTCAGCTTCCCCGATGACCCGTTCGGCACAATCCGCGCGATCGAACGCACGCTGCGTTATTTCACCCAGAGCCAGTCGACACATGTACGCATCGCGCCCGCCTCACTCGGCGAGCGCAGCATCGGGCACTTCGCGTATTTTCACTCGCGGTTCGAGCGCAGCCTGTGGCCGCTCGCGCGGCGTTGGCTGGCCGATGGCAGCGTCATCGCGACGACGCCGGCAACGACGCAGCCGAGTCCCAGCCACGCCGAGGTCGAGAGCGATTCGCCGAGCCACGCCATGCCGATCGCCACGCCGATCGGCACGCGCAAATAGGCCTGCGCGGTCGTGCCAACCGAACCGAGCGTCTGAACGAGCCGGAAGTAGATGACGAACGCGATCGCCGTGGAAAAAGCGGCGAGCGCGATCAGCGCTGTAATCGATTGCAGTGACGGATGAAGTGTCCACGGGCGGTCGACGGCCAGACTCACGGGGACCAGCAGGACCGCCCCCACGACTAGCGATCCCGCAGCGGGCGCGACCGGCGAGAGTCCCTTGAACGATCGCCCGTAGATCGCCGCGCCGGCGTAGCAGACCGTCGCGGCGACGATCGCCAGTTGCGCAACGATTTGCTGGCCGAGTCCTTCGAATGCGCTCACGCCGACCACGAGGCATATACCGGCGAGGCCCGCGGCGACGCCGAACAGCTTGCGCGCGGTGACCTGTTCGTGGCGGGTAATCAGCCACGTGCCGAGGAACGCCATGACCGGCGAGGTCGAATTGAGGATGGTCGCCAGGCCGGCTTCCACCGAGCGCTCGGCCCATGCGATCAGGGTAAACGGAATCACGCTATTGAGCAGCGCCTGCACGGCGAAGCGACGCCACACGGCCGGGTCACGCGGTACGGGAATGCGCTGCGCGAGCATCCAGAGCAGAAGGAGTGTTCCGGCAATCGACGTTCTTGCGGCGATCAGCGTAAGCGGCGGGATGGTCGTTACGCCAACTCGAATGAACGTATAGGACGCGCCCCAAAGCGTGGAAAGTCCGAGGAGCAAGAGCAGATCGAGTCCGGTAGACTTGCTCGCAGTCGTGGCTTGCATACTGGGCGATCGATTCCACGCAGACGAAGTGAGATGACGGGGCCACGCGCCAGCGGTAGAGCGCGTACCGACAGTATGCGGGCATCTTCGGGACGAATATTTCGGCCTGGAATGAAATGTGGATTGTCGATCAACGGAATCAGGAAGCGACGCGCAATGTGTCTTCCCGCTGCGTGGCGAAGCGGTTTGCGGGACGAGGCAAGCCAAGATGCTCGCGCAGCGTGCGCCCCGTATATTCCGTACGAAAGAGTCCGCGTCGCTGCAATTCGGGCACGACATACTGCACGAATTCGTCGAGGCCGCCAGGCAGCCACGGCGACATGATATTGAAGCCGTCGGCGCCTTCTTCCTCGTACCATTGCTGAAGCTGGTCGGCAATGCTTTGCGGCGTGCCGATCACCTGTTGATGCCCGCGCGCTCCCGCAATGCGCAGATATAGATCGCGTATCGTGAGATTGTCGCGCCGCGCGAGATCGAGCAGCAGGCGTTGCCGGCTCTTGCCGCCGTTGGTCTCCGGCAAATCGGGCACGGGGCCATCCACAGGATAGTGCGAGAGGTCGAGGCCGCCCGACATGTTCGCGAGCAGCTGCAGTCCCACGCTCGGATGGATCAGCGCCTGCAGCGCGTCGAACTTCTCCTGCGCTTCTTCCTGCGTGCGGCCGATCACGGGGAAAATGCCCGGCATGATCTTGAGATGCTCGGGGCGGCGGCCGTAACGTGCGAGCCGCCCCTTCACGTCGCGATAGAACTGCTTCGCTTCATCGAGCGTTTGATGCGCGACGAAAATCACTTCGGCCGTTTGCGCCGCGAGTTCCCTGCCGGCCTCCGAGGCGCCGGCCTGCACCACGACGGGCCAGCCTTGCGGCGAACGCGCGACGTTGAGCGGACCGCGCACCTTGAAGTGCTTGCCGCGATAGTCCAGCGTGTGCAGCTTCTCGGGGTCGAAGTAGATGCCGCTCGCCTTGTCGCGAATGAAGGCGTCGTCTTCCCAGCTGTCCCAAAGCCCGGAAACCACGTCGTAGAACTCTTTCGCGCGCTCGTAGCGCACGGCGTGATCGAGATGCTTGTCGAGGCTGAAGTTGTGCGCTTCGGTTTCGGTGCTCGACGTCACGAGATTCCAGCCCGAACGGCCGCCGCTCAGATAGTCGAGCGAAGAAAATTTGCGGGCTACGTTATAGGGCTCGTTGAACGACGTCGACACGGTAGCGATGAGCCCGATGTGCTTCGTGACCACCGATAGCGCGGAGAGCAGCGTGATCGGCTCGAAATGATCGGCGCGCGCGGTGCGCGAGAGCGAGGGCACATGCGTGTCGCGCACGCTCACGCTGTCGGCGAAAAAGACGGCGTCGAATTTGGCCCGCTCGGCCGTTTGTGCGAGTTCCGCGTAGTGCGCGAAATCGAGGCCGCCCGCGGCGTGCGCATCGGGGTGGCGCCATGCGGCGATATGGTGGCCCGTCTCCATCAGGAAGGCGCCGAGGCTCAATTGTCCCTGGCGTCGCGGTGCTGCGCTCATGTGTGCTCCTCGATTGCGGTCGGGTTCGCTGCGGAATGGAAGGCAGGGATTCAGTTTGCGAGCGGCTTGTGCGCCGTGGCGATGATCATGCGCCGCGTGAGCGCATAGCCGCGAACGCCGCGATGCGGTTCGAGCGCGCTCGCGAGCCGTGCGCGCACGCGTACAACGTCCCCGGGCGTGAGCGAGGAGAGGAAATTGCCGAACGAACTCGACCGGCTGAAGGCGAGCACATCGTCGACGTTGTCGAAGCTGTCGCCGAAGGCGCGAATCTCGTTGTGCGTCACTTCGAAGCCGGCGCCCTGGAGCAGGGTTGCCGAGCGCTCGCGCGTGAGCTTGTTCGGCGCACCGATTCCAGCGCGCTGCCATTCGGGCTCGCCAGCAAACAGCGCTCGCAGCACGACATGCAGGTCGTGTGGCGCTTCTTCGGGCATGGTCGTGTAGCCGATCCGGCCACCCGGCTTGAGCACGCGCCACGCTTCGCGCAGCGCCTGCGCCTGATCGGGGATCCAGTGAATCACGCTGTTGAAATACACCACGTCGTAGTGCGCATCGGGCACCGTGTCCAGCGCTTCGGCGCGGCCGACGCGCACGGCGAAGCGGCCCTGCGCGCGTTCGAGCGCGCGCTGCACGCGCAGCGGCAACGGATCGAGCCCGAGCACTTCACCGTGCTGGCCTACGCGCTGCGCCGCCGATTCGGTGAGGCGGCCCGTGCCGCAACCCACGTCGAGCACGCGTTCGCCTTCGCGCAAGCCGAGCACGTCGAGCAGTTGCAGACCGTGATGAAACTGGCGAATGCCAAGCCGGTCGTATGCTTCGACGAGCGTGGCGGAATCGAGTTGAAGGCTGGGCGCGTTCGACATATCGTGGTCCTGACCAAAGTTTGGCAGGGCCATTCTTGCCGATCGGTTATCTCACCACAAACAAGCAATTGAGCTATTGATAGTAGCGCGAGTGAGTTCGCGTCGATTCCGCTGCTACGGCGGAATTTCAATCCGCGGGGGCCGTTCCTGACTCCGCAATCGACCGGATGACGCGCGCCGGATTGCCGCCGACGAGCGTATTCGGCGGAACGTCTTTGGTGACCACCGATCCCGCCGCCACCACCGAGTTCTCGCCGACGGTTACTCCGCCGATAATGGTCGCGCTGGCGGCGATCCAGACGTTCCTTTCGATCGCGATGGGCTTTGCGACGACGCCGTCGCGCCGCCGGGAGGGTTCGATGGGATGGCCGGACGTGATGAGGCTGACGTTCGGGCCGATCATCACGTCGTCGGCGATCTCGAGGCCGCCCAGATCATAGAACGTGCAGCTCTGGTTGACGAAGACATTGTGGCCCACGCGGATCTCGACGCCGCCCGTCGTGTAGAACGGCGGGATCAACAGAAAGCTGTCGTCGACCGGCTTGCCGATGAGTTCGCTGAACAAGGCCCGGACTTCATCGGCATCGTCGAAGGTCAAGCGGTTGATCCTGGCGGTGATCGCCATCGCCCGTTTGAGGTTGGCCGTCATGGCCGCGGATTCCGGCGTTCGTCTGGCAATTATCGTGGTGCGGTCGTCATTCGCCATGCGTCGTTTTTCTCCAGTGATCGCCGGATTGTGCCTCAGAGGTTGATCTGTCCAGCCATCTCGACATCCCGGTTCGCGGGCAGGCTGTGCCGGGGGACAGCGGGTCCGGACCCGCACGCTACAATCGCGCGACAGATACTACAGGCGCAATCTTTCAGAACGCATGACCCCTCTCCCGACGCTCAAGCAAACCGTTTCGCGAGGACTGCGCCGGCTCGCCCTGTGGGGCCCGGGGCTGCTCGTGATGCTGGCCGACTGCGACGCCGGCAACGTCGTGACGGCCGCGCAGGCCGGCGCGCAAACGGGGCTGCGGCTCCTGCCCGTGCTGCTTGGGCTGGTTCCGCTGCTCTACATGGTTCAGGAACTGACCGTGCGCCTCGGCATCTTCACCGGGCGCGGTTATGGCGAACTCATCCGCTCGCGCTTCGGACCGGTTTGGGCGGCGCTGGCCGCGGCGGGACTGGTCGTGGCCGTGCTCGGGTCGCTCGTGACGGAGTTCACCGGCGTTGCCGGCGTGGGGGAAATGTACGGCGTATCGCGTGCCGTCACGCTGCCGCTCGCCGTCGTCCTGTTGACCGGCATCGTGCTCACGGGCTCGCACAAGCGCGTCGACCGGATCGCGATTGCCATCGGTGCATTCGACCTGACGTTCTTCGCCGTCGCATGGAGCGCGCGCCACGAACTCCAGGTCATGGTCCCGCAGATGACCCACCTTGCAGCGGGCGGCCGTGAGGCCGGCTATCTGGCGGCGGCGCTCATTGGCGCGACATTCAATCCGTGGATGGTGTTCTATCAGCAGGCGGCGGTCGCGGACAGCCTCACGGCGAAAGACTTCACGTCGGCCAGAGTCGAGACGGCGGTCGGCGCCGTCCTCACGCAATTGCTGACGGCAGCGGTGCTCGTCGCGGCGGCGGCAACGCTGTCGGCGCATGGCGAGCCGCGCTCCCTCGACAGCATCGGCGAAATCAGCAATGCGCTCGTTGCCGTCACGGGCCCGTTTGCGGGGCGCCTGCTCTTCGGCGCGGGCGTGCTCGGTGCGGCATTGGTGGCCGCCATCGTGAGTTCTCTCGCGTTGGCCTGGGGGCTCGGCGATGTGTTCGGCTACCGCGCCTCGCTCGAGGTCCGTCCCGACCGCGCGCCCTGGTTCTACGGCGCGTATGCGTTGGCCGTTGCAGGCAGTGCCTGGGCTGTCTGGCTCGCGCCCGACCTCGTTTCCCTGAACGTTGCGGCGCAAGTGGTCAACACGTTGATGCTGCCGCTCGTGTTGGGGTTGCTCGTCGCCCTTAGCGTCACCACGCTCCCGCAACGGTATCGGCCGCGCGGGTATTACTTGTGGCTCGTGGTTTTCGTGGGCGCGGTCGTGTGTGCCGCGGGTGCGTGGGGCGCGCTGCAGGGTTTGCGTCCTTCACTCGCCATCGCTGGCTTACAGATTCTTTAATAGTGCGTAGTAGACGGCGGCGAACACCACGACGATGCCGATGTTCACGGTCAGCCGCAGCCAGAAAAGATTCTTGAGGAAAATAATATCCACGCCGACGATAACGGCTATCAACAACAAGATGTAAGTCGCAACGTACACGTGTCTCATCATTTCGATCGCCAGTGAAAAGATCCCGGTGGCTCGCTGCCATCGAATCAGGATACGCCGGGACGGCGTGCCTCACACATCGCATACGTTTCCATTCATTTCACCGCCTGGTGCGGCGCATCAGCCAGGCTCGCCCGACGCAGCCAGCCGCACGTTTCCCGATTTCCGTTGTTTTGTTGCTATCTTGCTGAAATCGATGTTGCAAAGGGCTTTTCTGGCTATAGTTAAAGTGCTTTCTCAAACACTTGATGCAACGCGGTAAGAATTGCGCTTTGCATCAAGAACGTTCGGTTTGTGCAGGGTGTTTCGCGGTTGCCGGCGAAAAGGGCTGCAAAACTAACCGATCTCTGGGAGGACCAGATGAGACGCACGAAGACGCAGTCACTGCGTTACCAGGTCGAAAAATGGCTCGCACCGACCTCGCCGGTGCATGTCACCGCGTTTGGTCATACCCCTTCGGGCAGGGCGCGCTACGTGTGCGTGGAGACGCGTCAGACAACGGGATTTCACGCGCTGTTCTTCTTTCAGCACGACGACGGCTACTGGAATGTATTTCCTCCCGTGAGCGACCAGGCCCAGTGAGGCGAGAAATATCGTTAGGCGTCCAATTTAATCGCAGGTGCGCTGAAGGATCGCCGGCCTCGCGTCGGCGCTTTCCTTGCCGCCATACTTCGATGTCTCGTGGCCCAGGTCGTGAAAGCGGCATGCGAGTCAGCGCGCCGTTGTCCACACAACTTCCCCCAGCACGTGGATCGCCCAGAAAGACGTGGTGTTCCGCGCGAACGTGGAGAACCTGTTCGGCAGCCGCTACTGGATCCAGCAGGGCACCTGCCTCACGACCTCCGCGCCGCGCACCGTACTGCTCTCCGCGCAGATCGACTTCTGATAGCGAGGATTCCGCAGCAAATCTCTGCGGATTCGTTTACGTAGCGGGACCGTTCGCATGCGTACGCCGATGCAGCGGTCCCAGCGCAGTGGAGAGCAGCGCGCAGGGCAGCAGGATCGCGACGAGTGCGAACATCGTGGTCCTGAACGCATGAGCGTAGTCGATGACGCCGGGCGCCGCGCCGAGCGTCGAGAAGAACAGGCCGCCCAGCGTGGCCGCGCCGACGGCGGCGCCGATCTGCAGCGTCGCCGTGACCATGCCCGAGGCGATGCCCGCGCGCTCGGGTTCCACTTCGGCCAGCACGATGCGCACGACGGAAGGCAACACGAGCCCCTGGCCGATGCCGATCGCCGCGAGTCCGAGGTAGAACCCCGCGCCGGGCTGCGCCACGCCCGCGAGCGCAGCCGCAGTGGCGAGTCCGCCCGCGAGCATCACGAAGCCCAGCGTCAGCACGCGATAACCGCCGAACCGGCGCACGAGGCGCGGCATCAGCAGCGGGCTGGACAGAAAGCCGATGCCGAACGGCAGGATTGCGAGTCCCGAAGCGAGCGGCGTCCAGTGCAGGCCGCCTTGCAGATAAATGCCATAGGTCAGGAAGAACGCACTCATCGTATAGAAGAGGAACGCCAGCACGAGGCCGAGGGCGATGACCGGATTGCGGAAGAGGCGCACGTCGAGCAGGGGATCCTTGCCGTTGACGAGGCTGCGCCACTCCACGCGCAGCAGCAGACCGAGCATGGGCAGCGAGCCGGCCAGGCAGGCGAGCATCCACAGCGGCCAGCCCGACTCGCGTCCGCGCGTGAGCGGATAGACGAACATCAGCAGAAACAGCGACAGCAGCAGGGTGCCCGGCACGTCGATGCGCTTGCCGCGCGGCGGCCGGCTTTCCGGGATGAAGCGCCAGCTGCCGATGAGCGCGAACACGCCGATGGGCAGGTTGACGAGAAAAATCGCGCGCCAGCCCAGGCCGAACGGATGCAGGCTGATGAGCGCGCCGCCGCCAAGCTGGCCGATCACCGCGGCAACGCCGAAAACGAACGCGTAGAGTCCCATCACGCGCACCTGCTCGTGCGGCGTGAATACGCTGCGGATCGTGGCGAGCACCTGCGGCGCGAGGGTCGCGGCGAACAGGCCTTGCAGGATGCGTCCGGCGACGAGCGCCGTGCCGCTGGTGGCGAGGCCGCAGAACGTGGAGGCGACGACGAAGCCCGCCATGCCCACCATGAAGATGCGCTTGCGGCCGTACAGGTCGCCGAGGCGGCCGCCCGTGATCAGCATGACGGCATTCGCGCATGCGTAGGCCGAGACGACCAGCTGGAGTTCGGACGCGTTCGCGCCGAGTCCGTCGCGGATGGCGGGCAGCGCGAGATTCACGATGAAGTAGTCGAGCGGCGGCAGAATCGCGCCCACCAGCAAAACGACCAGCGCCCAGCCGTGATGGCCGTGGCTGGCGTCGGCGGCTCGCGGTGCTACCGCGCAGGCGGCGTACGTATTGTCAGACATGAGTGTGCTCAGCGATAAAGGGCTGGATTTCGTCAGGCTGCGCTATCCGGCACGCGCGCAGCGTGGGCGTCCAGTCGACATTCTGGTCAATCTCGATCTGACGGAAAAGCGGGAATTGGTGGTAGTATCCATCGAGTTATTCGATGGATGTGGAATGTCATGCGTGGCTTCGAATTCGACCAGTTGAAGACGTTCGCGGCGGTGGCGAACGTGGGCAGCCTTTCGGCGGCGGTGCCGCTGCTGCATCTTTCGCAATCCACGATCAGCGAGCAGGTGCGCAAGCTCGAGGTGCGCGCGGGCATGCCGCTTTTCGTGCGCAGCAAGCGCGGGGTGGAACTCACGCCCGCGGGCACGCGTCTGCTCGACCATGCGCGGCGTCTCGTGGCGCTCAACGAAGCCGCCTTCGACGACGTGCGCGGCCAGGCCATCAAGGGCGAGCTGCGCGTCGCGATCACCGAGTACTTCCGCACCAACGAGGTGGCCGGTTTGCTCGTGCGGTTGCGCGACTGCTATCCGCAGCTGAGCTTGCATGTGAGCGCGATGAAGAGCGCCGATATCGAGCTCGCCTATGCGAAGCGGCAAATCGATCTCGGCGTGGTCATGCATCTGTCGCATGGCCCGTTCCGTCCCGCCGCCACCGACGCGGACGCGCGCTGGGAGTTGCTGCGCGAGCCGCTCTACTGGGTCGCGTCGCCGGCGCTCGCCGAGCAGTTGCCGCAGGCGTTGCCGCTCGTGCTGCTGCCGGGCGACTGCATGATGCACCAGGTCGCGGTGCGCTCGCTCGAAGAAAACGACATCCCGTACGTGCTCGTTCACAGCGCGTCGGGCGTGGCCGGGCTGCAGTCCATGCTGGCAGCCGGCCTGGGCGTGGGCTGTCTGTGCGCATCGGCAATCGGGGAGGGCCTCATGCGGCTCGGCCCGAGGCACCGGCTGCCGCCGTTGCCCGATGCCGTGTTCTCGCTCCTGCCGCCGCATCCCGGCGAAGGGGACACCGTGACACAGGCGAGGGAAGTGCTGTCGCGGCAACTGCTGGTGTGAGGCGACCGCCGCGACAGCGTCCTTCGCGCGTCAATGCGGCACGTTCACGACCCCGTCGTTCGCGCGGATTGCATTGCTGCCCGGGTTCTCCACGATGGCCGGCAGGTTCGCGAGGCCCAGCGCCGGCGCGGCGCCCGGGTTGCCGCCGCGCGGGATCGTGCGGATGACCTGGGAAGGCGGCAGCGGCGTGCCATTCTTCAGATGACTCCACATCAGATTGAGCGCCGCGATGTTGTAGTAGTGCACCGGCACGAAGTGCGTGTCGAAGCCCGGCACCGCGAGGAACGCATCGAAGTGCTGCCCGTTCAACACCTCGTAGAGCGACAGGTGGCTGCGCGAACCTTCGCGTTCGCTGTTTGCCGCGAGATACGCGCGCGAGGCATGATTGATCGGCACGAGCGCGTCGCTGCGGCCTTGCACGATGATCGCGGGCTTGCCGTGCAGGTTCGCATTCACGCTGATCGCCTGGACGCTCTGGCGCATGCGCGGATCGCCCTTCGTCCACAACGCGCGCAGACATGCCGCGCCCGCGAAGCTGGCATCGGGCGTGGCGAGCCGATGGTCGGCGCCGCCAGGCGGCGTGACGTCGTAGACGAGGTTGACGCCATTGGTCGGCGGCACGCCGTTGCCCACGCCAAAGATGGTCAGCATCGGCGAGACGGCGGGCGCAACGCCCGCGGCACCCGTCGCAGCATTCGTCGTACCGAAGCTGAATCCGCACAGGTTGTCGAGCACGCTCGAGCGCGTGTAGGCGTTGGCGTAGGTCACCGCAACCGCCGGCACGGCCTGCGAATCCCACATCGGCGCCTGCAGCAGATCGGAGTCTGCTTCATAGCCGGCCTCATGCAGGCGGGCGAGCGCGTCGTTCGCCTGCGCCTGCGTGTCGCCGCCGTGGATGTAGCCTGCCGCCGCGAGCGAGGTGCAGCGCGCCTGGCGAATCGCGGTCGTGGTCGCCAGGGGCAGCGCGGTGAGGTAGGGCGCGCCGGCGGCGGCGTCCGCGAGCGCGGCGCACGGTTGCAGCAGGTTCGCGAGCGTCATGTAGTCGGCCAGCGGTTTGCCGGCCGCGGCAATCCGCTGACCGCCTTCCCTGACTTGCGCGTCGCCGGGCAGGCGCACGTTGATCTGCGGTTCGCCGACCACCACCGCCGTGATCCACTTGCCCGTGTCCTCTTCGGCTGCCGCGAGCGACGCACCGCCGCCGTTGCTCACGGAAGCTGCGATCGTCGTAATGTCGCCGGGCGCGTAGCGTACGCCGTGATTCGATGCGTCGACGCGCGGCGCGAACTGCTGGTTGAGCACCCAGTACGCGAACTGGACTGCTTCGAGCGTGTCGCGGCCCCAGTCCGCTTCGGGGTTCAACTGCGAATGCGCGTGCTTGAACGCATAACGGTTCGGAAACTTCTGGTTGTAGGCGGCGAGCGCGCCCGCGGGCACGTTCGCGGTGAAAATGCTCGTGCGTCCAGCCGTTGCGGCGTTGGCCGTGACGCCATCGATCAACGTCACGAGGCCGCTCATCAGTTCTTCTGCGCCGTTGCCCGAGCCCTTGTCGGTATAGGCGACCGCGCAGCCGCGCTTGAGTCCCCACTCGCCGGCCGCCGAGATCGCGCCGTACACGCCGCGCGAGCCCGACGACGTGGCGGTCACGATGCACGGGTTCGCCGGATCGAAGCTGGTCGGCACCTGCACGAGCAGGCTGACGTTCTGGCGGCCGCTGCCGTCGTCGGCGAACGCGAGATATTCGGTGCCGGCAATTTTGCCTTCACCCAGTGTGTCGTTGCCGTATACATCGACGTTGGGCCCCCAGAAGCGGCCATAACCGCCGTTCGCGCTGATATCGACGAGCGCGCGATAGTTCGACCAGATCGCGAGCCGGCGCAGTTCCGCCGCCGTCGGGGCCGCGGGGTTCGCGATGGCCGGTTGCGCCCCGGCAAGCCCGGTTTTGCCGAGCCCGGCGGTCAACAGATCGTCGCTGACGCCATCGTAGCTGGTGGTTTGCAGACTGCTCGCCACCACGAACGACGGCAGTCGGTTGAATGCCGGGTGACTGGCATTGTTCCCGGCAGCGTGTGCGCCGGGCACGAGCGCCGCGCCTGCAATGGCGATCGCGGCACACAGGCGTGCCGTTATACGCCGGACTGTGAACGGGGTATCTCTCATGGGTGTCTCCTTGTTTGTTGTTAGGCTAGGACGCACTGCATCGGGAAGACCGTTTCGACGTGCCGGCATGACGGCACCCATGGACATTAGGACATCCTGAAAGCAGATACCAGGAGAGATTGCATGCGGGCGCAAGGGGATCGCCTTCCACGCCGTGCTGGCGTTGGAAGGGTCCCCTTGCTGGCTGTTCACGCGCGATGGGAACCGCGTTCCCTCAGAGGATTCCTTGCGGGATTACTTGCAGAGCAGGAGCAGGCGCTCCTGATCCGGGCATGGCCGCCCATCGACTTTTTGCGCGGCGGCAGCGCCTTGCGCCGCAGTCGACCCCGTGGCGGCCTGCACCGCGGCGCGGTGCGCGAAACACGCCTTCAGGCGTCGCTCAACGGGCGGATAGTATTGCCAGCCTTTGCCGAGGTCCGGTAGATCGAGCTTTACCTGCTTCCACTTCGGATGGCCGTGCTCCTGCAGGTTGTCGAAGTTCGCGCAGAGCGAATCGGCAAAACGCTTCAGGTTGCCGACCGTATCGCGCAGGTTGTAGTCATAGGTGACGAGAAAGGCCTTGACGGTCCACGTCGGCACGTCTTCCTTGAGCCAGTTCGGGTAGCTCGACACGTGGATCGTCGCGGGATAGTAGGTCTGCTTTGCGCGCGCCGTTTCCGGCGCGTTCGCATCGACGCGCAGGAAGCGGATCTGCTGCAGCAATTCGGGGTTCATGTCGGTGAAGAGCTTGGCGGGCTGCCCGGCGACGATGATGGCCACATCGATCTTCTTGACGATGAGCGCGGCCAGCGCGTCTTCGTTGCTCAGGTGCTGCGCGTTCTGCTCCGGAATCGGCTGGCCGAACATGAGGCGGTACAGCGTCGTCGCCGACTGCGCGGTGCCGCTGCCGATCAGGCCGACGCTGATCACCTTGTCCTTGATCTCGTTGATCGTCTTCATCGGCGAGTCGTTACGCACCACGAAATAAATCTCTTCATCGTAGAGCGGCATGATGAGCCGCAGCGGCCGTATCAGCGTGCCGGCCTCTTCGTTACCGGAATTGGCCATGTCGACGTAGGCCTGGTAGACATCGGACTGCACGAGCGCGAGCTTCACGCCGGGCTCGAAACGCATGCGCTGCACGTTTTCGGCCGAGCCTTTCGATGGGATCACTTCGAGGTCGATGCCCGCCGGCTGCGCGACCCATTTCGCGAGGTCCTGGCCGATCTGAATGTAGGTGCCGCGCTCCGGGCCGGTCACGATGCGGTAGTGCGCGTCGACCTCGGCGGCGACGGCGAGCACCGGGAAAAGCAGGGCGATCAGCGCCGCCACTCCCGCTAGAGTCGTTTTCAGCATGGTCTCTCTCCCGCCTTGTTTGCGATGTACGGCAGACTTCGATATGTTATGGAATCCTGTTCAATGCGCGGCGCCAGGCGGCGCGGCGTGCTTCCAGCCGTTTTGCACGATCGCACGCTGCTGGGCGTCGACGCTGTTGTCGCCGCCGGTGGGGCTGGCGGCGGTCGCGACGTTTGCCGCGTGCGTGGCGTTCGTCACGTTCGCAGTGTTCAGGGCGCCGGGCAGTGGCGGCGGCGAGGCGCTCGTGTTCCAATCCTGCGACGACGGCAGCCGCACGGTGTCCGCGCCGCGCGGCAACGCCGCTGCCGCGTTCGTTTGCGGGGCGCCATTGGGTGGACTGAGCGGCTTCCAGGCCGTCGATACGATGGCGCGCTCCATCAACGATTGCGCAGCCTGACTGCTCGAATCGATCGCGAGCGCTTCCGAAGCCTGTTGCTGCACGCAGGCCCAGGCACGCTGCGCGACGCAGCGGTCCGCGTTCTGCAACGCGCTATCGCGCCGTTGCTCGCGCGCCGCGATATCGCTTTGTAGCGCGCGCGCCTCCTCGTTGTCCCCGTCGCGCGCGAGCACGGCGTTCGCCACGGCCTTCGCGTCGAACAGGTTGTTTTCTGCAAGGCTGTTCCGTGCGATGCGCAGACCGTCGGCCACGTCCGCGAATTGCGGCGCGGGGTGCGCATTGCGCGGGGGCGATTGCGGCTGCTCGCTGATCTGCCTGGCGGCGCCAGGGGGCATCTCATCGGTCTGTCGCGCAGAGGCATCGGTTGAAACCGAACCGCCCGAAGAGTGCAGGGTCTCTTCGCTGGCGGTACCCTCCCGCTGGCGGTTCGCACCGAGCAGCAGATACGTGCCGTACGCGAACGCAAGAATCAGAGCGATCACGAACAGGCCCCTGGGAAAGATCCATTGCGACATGTGCGAGAAGTGCAACCCATGCGTAAGCGCTGCGGCGTGCTGTGCGGCGTGCGGGTAGCCGGTGTCCAGCGACGGCCCGTCGGTCGCGGGCACGACCGCCTGCGCGAGCTTTGCGGCCGCGGGGGCAGGGGGCGCCGCCGCCGTGGCGCAGAGGGGGGGCAACGTGGCTTTCGGATGGGTGCCCAGCGCGACTTTGTCGAGTGGGCAATCCGTGCCGCAGTAAGGACAGAATTCGAAGTTCTCGTACAGCAGTCCGCCGCAACGCTTGCACGCCGCGGGGAAATTCTGGTCGCGACCAATCTGAGCGGACATGATGTCGTCCCACCGTTATGGCAATGCCATTTCGGCATGCTCAGAATCGTCGTTGAAGCGATGGGCAAGGCCTCGCGGAACTCACGATCTGCATGCGCAGGAAAGCGACGGGGCCGGACCGAGCGCAGCCGTCTGGTCAAAATATGGTTGATTTCGCACAGCGCGTCAATCTCCGTTGTTGCCCAGCGCACATATGCTTGATGGCTGCGTTCTGGTGAAGATCGCGTTGCGGAATTTTTTACCGTGCGGGCGTTTTATTTATAAGAGTAGCTAAATGAGCGGACGGGATAACCGTCACGCACCGAGCGGGAAGGGTGACCCCAATTGGGTGTGTCGGCCGGCGCACGCAAGCCACGGATTGCAATCGTTCAGATAACCCGTGGGGCATTGTCGAGCATGCATTCGCCCTTCGCTCGCGGTCGCGTTGCAACGAGATCCCGCATTGCCGACCCGCATGCACGCGGCTGTTTCATGCTCGACGCAATTGCTGCGTGCGCAACGAATCAGCGCGCATAGGTTCTGAAACTAGCCCTTGACAAAGTACTGCGGCGCCTCCTATTTTTCCTCTGCCACGTTTCATTACCAAATATTTCCAGCGCAATCCCGTCAGAGAAACTCAATGGTTTCGCCCGATGCGCTATGGATTATTTAGCAATCCATAGTAAATAAATAACGCTTAAGTTGAATCGACTTTGTCAGGAATGGAAAGTTAAATGTCAGCCGCTTCCTGCCGGTAATTGCAGTTGAAGTTTGATGCCTTTATTCAAGGAATTTTTGCCGGCGAACGCGGCCCCCGCGTAGTGTGACGTCATCATTCGAAGGGGTATAACAATGCATCCGGACAGTAAATCCCGCGTGGGCTCGAGCCGCAGTTGGTGCCAGCTGCGCCATGCAGGCGCAATCGCCATCGGCGTGCTGATGCTGGCGGGTTGCGGCGGTGGCGATAGCCCGTCCACGTCTGCCGCAAGCGCAATGAACCAGGTTTCGGCAAGCGAGAAAGCAGCCGCGCAAACGTCGAACTCGCCAAACGCAAACCAGCCCTATACGGACCCGATCGCCTACTCGCCGAACGCTACCGATGGCCTTGCCGCGTCGCAGGTTGCTGAAAAAGCCGCGATCATGCATTACCAGTGGACCTCGGGCAAGACGACGATCAACTACACGACGACCACCGGCCATCTGACCGCTTCGGACGCAAACGGCAATCCGGAGGCGACGATGTCGTATGTCGCCTATACCGCGCCGGCCACGAACGGCTCGCCGCGGCCGGTGACGTTCATCTATAACGGCGGCCCCGGTTCGTCGTCGATCTGGCTGCGTCTCGGCTCGTTTGCGCCAACGCGTGTCGCCACGCCCGATCCGCTGCTTACCAACTGGCCGAACTTTCCGCTCGTCAACAACGCCGAGAGCCTGATCGATACGACGGACATGGTGTTCATCGACCCGCCGGGCACGGGGCTTTCGGAGGCCATTCTACCGAACACGAACCAGAAGTTCTGGGGCTGCGATCCCGATGTGAACGTGATGCGCGATTTCATCAAGCGCTATCTGGCCGTGAATAACCGCAGCAGCTCGCCGATCTATCTCTACGGCGAATCGTATGGCACGCCGCGCACCGACATGCTTGCGCTCGCGCTCGAAGCGGCGGGCGTGCCGTTGACCGGCATCGTGCTGCAGTCGTCCATCCTGAACTACTTTGCCGATGCGATCGAGGCGACGGCCATTACGGATTCGACGGCGGGCCTGGTGCTCGATACCGATACACTTGCGGGTTATTACCCCGGCTATGCGGAGGTGGCCGCCTATTTCAATCTGGTTTCGCCGCCATTGATCGATCAGGGCCTCTTCGCGTTGCAGTCGGAGATCTTCGCGACGGGCCAGTACAAGCATTTCCGCAAGTACGCGCAATCGTGGGTGCTGAGTCAACTCGGCATTCCCGACGCGCTGGGCAAGCCGGTCTTTCCGCCCGAGAAAACGCTGGATTCTTGGCGCTGGCCTTCGAGCCTCACATTGCAGGCACTCAATGGCTACTTCAACGTGAATCCGTTCAATAACGAACTGATCCCGGGCACGACGATCGGTCGTTACGACGGGCGCGTATCGTTGCCGAATTCGGATCCGCGTTTGCAGAGCGACGGCGACCCGTCGGACATTCTCATCTCGCAGCCGTTCACGACCGCACTCGCCACGCAGATGCCGGATTATCTCGGCTACACGGCGCCGAATGCGACGTACATGCCGCTGAACGACAACATCATCGAGGTCTGGGACTTCTCGCACGACGGCCAGCCGCTGCCCGATACGCTGCCCGACCTGCTCGGCGCGATCCAGCTCAATCCGCAATTGAAGGTGCTCGCGGAGAACGGCTATCACGATCTCGCCACGCCGTTCTTCAATACGGAGAAGCAGCTCGCGCGTCTGCAAACGGTGGCGGGATTGAGCCCGAACCTGCAGGTCAACTTCTTCCAGGGCGGACACATGATTTATCTGGACGACGTGGCGCGCCCGAAGATGAAGGCCGATCTCGTGAGCTACTATGGTGGTCAACCCATCCCATTGGCGCTTTCGCTCTGGACGCTTCCGCAGCCGTGGCCCGACGAGAGTCCCGCGGGTACGCCGACTTCCACGGCAGTCGCGGCAGCGGGCCAATAACGTCACAGGCCGCGGGCTTCGTCGAGCGTCGATCATCGATAGTCGATTGAGGCCCGCTCCTCACTCATTGAAGGCGAGCGATCATGTCTACATTCAAAAAGCTGTGGTGCGTTGCTCCGCTCATGCTTTGCGCGATGGCTGCGGTCACGACAGGCCATGCGCAGGCGGCAACGCAAGCGGTGGCGCCGGTTCAGCTGCCGAAGGGCGGCCACGGCGTGGATGGCCCATTCTTCCCGTCGAACCGTCCAGCACCGCTTACACCCTCCACCGGAACGCAATTGCAGCAGCAAGCGCAGCAGAGGGTGGAAGCACGCCTCGGCGCGACTTCCGCGTTGAGCAACGGCGCTTCGATCACGAAGGCGCAGGCGCAGAGCAGCGGGCTCGGGTATATCGCGCAACATTTCGATCAGATCGACACGGCACATACAGGGAGGGTGTCGATGAGCGACGTGCGGCAGTATCTGCAGAAACAGGGCCAATGAGGATGCCGGTCTGTCGCGCTGCAGTGATCGGCGTCGTGGGCGTGCTGGCGGCGGGGGCAGGCGCCCCGGCCAGTTTCGCGCTCGACGCCGTTTCCGTCGTAATGCCTCAAGCCGTGAAGCCGTAACGCCTTTCCCATCGAATTTTCTGCACCCGAAATCTCCTGCTGACCCGCTCTCTCCATCAAATGATGGAGGCGCAAGCGTGCGCGGTTCCATAGGCTTAGGAAGCGGAGCGCTCACCGGCGCGAGCCGGGGCCTCCCTCTACGACTGCTTATGGCTCACTGCGCGTTATGAAGCCAGACGCCTGCTATGGTGACAAGGAGATGACCATGAAGATCAAGCATTCAAGAATGTTGTCGGCAACAGCCTTTGCACTGCTCTCGCTCAGTGGCGTCGCACACGCCGACGGTGGCCTTTGCTCGAACGCAACATTGAGGGGAGCTTACGGATTTCACGGGCATGGAGAAATTCTTGGCCTGCTGGATAGCAACAACAAGCTGCACCCATTTGCCTCACCGTCGACACTCGATGATGTCGCCATCGTGACGTTCGACGGCGCGGGTAAATTCACCCGTACCGACTTCGGCATGATCAACGGCTTGCCGAAAGGCGGGCAGACTGCCTTCAACCCGTACCAGAGCGGCACCTACACCGTGAATTCCGATTGCACGGGCATCATGAAACAGGTTTATGGCAGCGGCGGGCCGGTGCTGGCCGGTGTCGAGACCGACCTGCAGATCGTTGTTTCCGACGACGGGACGCTCATCGAATCCGTTGTCTATAAAGCGTATTCGCCCGCGTCCGGTCCCACCGCCGACGGCACGACGTGCCCGCCGAATTGCGATCAAGGTGTGCAGGAACAATTCGAGGGGAAGAAGGTTCTCGTTTACGGCTTCCGCTAAGCGCGTCTCTTCGATATCGTCCGGACCTAGCGCAGCGAGTAGCCCCGGCCCTGCATGCAAGCCTCCCACGCCTGGCGATAGTTAGCGAGCGCCTGCTGTTGCGACGATTCCATCTGCGCGTTCTGCGCCGCCGCGGCGCGCCCCTGGCGCCGGTGCGCTACGCCCCCGGCAACCGTGCCGGCCACGGCGCCGATGGCCGCGCCGTGGCCGGCATCGCCACCGATCGCACCCGCGGCGGCGCCAATGGCCGCGCCTCCGGCGGCGCCCCGGACGCGTTGGCCATTCGACGCCTGAGCTTGCGGTGCAGCGTTTGCCACGACCGCAGGGTCAACGCCGGTTTTCTGTTTTGCCCACGCATAGCAGGCACCTTCATCGGAACTTTGCTGCTGGGCGCTTTGGCCTTTCGACGGGTACACGACGGTTTGCTGCGCAAGGACCGGAAGTGCTGTTCCCGCAATCACCATTGCGGCGGGAATAAAAACGATGCGATTGATTCTCATGGAAGACGTTTCCCGTAGTGGCCTGAATGAGTCGGCAGAGAATATCTCGTGCTCATTCGATCGCGTAGGTCGATAGGGTAATAAGCGTTGTTCCCGTTGATACGTATCAATGGAGGTCAAAACGACGCCGAAGATTGCAAGTCGCGGCCGCATTTGATTGATTGGCTTTTGCATAAAGCAGTGGGATGGCGTGCGACAAATATTCTGGTTCTCACCGAACTCAATCCGGCTATGAATTGGCTGCCGGGCTCGCAAGGTGAGCGCACGCGTGCGCGCGATTGCGGCGGGTCCGATGGTACGCTTGGGCTTCTCGAGATCACATGGCTGGAGATTGCCGATCATGAAGCGCTTGTGCTGCGCAGCGTTCCTCGCCTTACTCGTTGCCGGCTGTGCTTCGCCGTCGCCGCCGCCCGCCGCCGACACCAACAGCTACATGCTGCATACGCCCGATGGCGCGCACCCCGGCGCGCCCGCCTCGAAGCCACCGAGGCTAACCGTGGGCGTCAGCGATCCCGACACGCAACTGATTCTTCCGTGGTTCCTAAACGACATCATCAACTTCGTGAACTACCGCTAGTCCTCCCTTTCTGCGGCGACCCGGAAAAACCCTCCCTTGAAGCCTGAAAATCCATTTCCTACTCTATGAAACGTTTCAGTTCGGGCGGATAACCTCAAGCGCGTCACCTCGGGCGGACAGACCAGTATGGACGACCGCAAGAAAAGTGCCAGTACACTCAAGGACGTCGCGAACGCAGCGGGAGTCTCGCTGGGCACGGCGTCCAAAGTGCTCGCGGGAGCCGCAAACGTGAGCGAAGCGCGCCAGCGCCAGGTCTGGGAAGCGGCCCGCAAGCTCGGCTACCGGCGCAACAGCCTGGCCGCCGAACTGCGCAGTTGCCGCTCCACGTCGATTGGTTTTGTCGTGCCCGACCTGACCAATTCGTTCTTCATCGAACTGGTCTGCGCGCTCGAAGACCATGCACTCGAATCCGGTTACCGGCTCATCCTGGCGCACGCCCAGGAGGACCCGGAGCGCGAAGCGGAGCGCATCCGCTTCGTCCTCTCGCGCCAGGTGGCGGGCATGATCATCATTCCCTGCCACGGCTACGAGCACGCGATCAGCGAACTGCGCGAATGCGACGTGCCGCTCGTGATGGCCGACCGCGTGGACAACAGCTTTCCCGCCAACACGGTCACGACCGACAGTCATCGCGCGGCGATGGACGGCACCGCGCATCTGATCGCGCTCGGCCACCGCCGCATCACGTTCATCGTCAATGCGCTCGACCTCGTGAACAGCCGCGAGCGTGCCCAGGGCTACCAGGACGCGATGCAGCGCGCCGGGCTGGCGCAGCACGCCAACGTCGTGGTATGCGGCATGAGCGATACCGAAAGCCACGCGACGACGCTCGGCGTGCTCGCCGCGCGCGAGCGCCCCACGGCGCTCTTCACGGGCGCGAACGTCGCGACGCTCGGTGCGCTGCGGGCGATCCGCGACGCGGGCCTGCAACTGCCGGACGACATCTCGCTGCTTTCCTTCGACGAC
This sequence comes from Paraburkholderia sp. EG286B, assembly GCF_040965655.1. Lineage (NCBI taxonomy): Bacteria > Pseudomonadati > Pseudomonadota > Betaproteobacteria > Burkholderiales > Burkholderiaceae > Paraburkholderia > Paraburkholderia sp. EG286B. The sequence goes on from NZ_JBFRCF010000007.1 coordinate 115,148, forward strand.
GCGCCGTGGATGTCGGTGCTGCGTCCCGGCATCAGTTCGATTCGTCAGCCCGCCGAGGCGATTGCCCGCGGCATCTGGCATCTCCTGCACAAGCAGTTGCTGGGCGAGAACGCGGAGATCGTGCACTTGCGCATGCGTGCCGACTTGCGCGTGCGCGACAGCACGGGCCCGGTGCGGTATGACGAATGGGGCGAAGCGGCGCGTGCCTCTGCCGCGCCGCCGCTATAACGTTTTATTTTTCGCAGCACCCGAGGCCGGCCGCACGCGCCGCCCGGTTCAGACAACAAAGGAGACAGGGCAATGGACAGTCAACGACGCATTCTGATTGCGGGTCTGGTCGCCGTGCCGCTCGCCGGCGCAGCGGGTCTACTCGGGACGCTCAGCACGCCCGCGTTCGGGCAGCAGAAGAAATACCGCTTCGGCTTCTCGCAGGTGACCACGGTCGAGCCCTGGCGCGTGCAGTTCAACAAGGACATGAAAGCCGAGGCCGCGAAGCATCCCGAGGTCGATCTGATCATTGCCGACGCCGGCGACCGCACCGACAAGCAGAATGCCGACATGGAGAATTTCATTGCCCAGAAGATGGATGCGATCTTCATTTCGCCCAAGGAGTCGGCGGGGCTGACCGGCGTGGTGGAAAAGGCCTATAAGGCAGGCATTCCCGTGTTCGTGCTCGACCGCGAGGTGAACGGCGAATCCTATACGCAGTTCATCGGCGGCGACAACGTGCAGATCGGCCGCGAAGCCGGCGCATTCATCGTCAAGCTGATGGGCGGTCCGGGTCACGCGCAGGGCAATCTCGTCGAGGTCTGGGGCGGCTTCGGCGCGCAGCCGGCGCACGACCGCCACGACGGCGCGGCGAGCGTGATCGGCAAGGAGTCGGGCATCAAGCTCGTGGGCGAACGCGTGGACTGCGACTGGAAGCAGGACAAGGCGTACGAGTACATGAAGACGGTGTTGCGCGTGAATCCGAAAATCGATGTGGTCTATGGGCACAACGATCCCATGGCCTACGGCGCCTATCTCGCGGCCAAGGACGCGGGGCGCGACAAAAGCATCAAGTTCGTGGGCATCGACGGGTTGCCGCAGGAGGGCGCGACCTGGGTCTCGCAAGGCCTGCTCGCCGGCACGTTCATGTACCCCACGCCCGGCGCCGAAGGCATACGCCAGGCGCTCAAGCTGCTGCATGGCGAAAAGATCCCGAAGAAGGTCACGTTGCCGACCCAGGGAATTTTTGCGGACAACGCCAAGGCGTATATTGCTAGCCACTCCTGAATGAATGCCACTGCCACCGCGCCGCTCATCGAGGCGGCAGGCCTGTCGATTTCCTTCAACGGCAGCGCCGTGTTATCGAGCGTCGACTTCGATGTCGTGGCGGGGGAGGTGCATGCGCTCGTTGGCGAGAACGGCGCGGGCAAATCGAGCCTGATGAAGATGCTGGGCGGCCTCTATACGCCCGACAGCGGCACGATACGGGTGCGGGGCGTGCCCACGCGCCTCGCGAGCGTCAACGACGCGATCGATGCCGGGATCGCGGTGATTCATCAGGAGTTGAACCTCGTCGATACGCTGTCCGCAGTCGACAACATATTCCTCGGCAAGGAGCCGCGCACGCGCTGGGGCTTTCCTGACCGGCGCGCCATGCGCACGGCCGCGCGCAGCGTGCTTGGACAACTGGGCTTTCGCGCGAGTCCCGACGCGCTGGTCGGCGCGCTGCGGGTGGGCGAAAAGCAACTGGTGGAAATTGCCAAGTCGCTGGTGGCCGAAGCCCGGGTGCTGATCATGGACGAGCCGACCTCGGCGCTCTCCGATGCGGAGACCCACGCGCTCCTCACGCTCACGCGGCAACTGCGCGAACGCGGCATGGGCATCGTGCTGATCAGCCACCGGCTGGGCGAAGTCTTCGCCGTGGCCGACCGCGTGACCGTGCTGCGCGACGGCCGGCGCATCTCGACGCTGCCGGTCGCGCAGGTGGAGTCCTCGACGGCGCTCGTCTCGATGATGATCGGCAAGGACTTCGCGCCGCCCGAGCGCGGTGCGGACGAGGCGCCGCGCGCTCGCAGCACGAGTGTGGAAGTGCGCAATCTCTCGCTGTGGGGGCCGGCGCGCGCGATGGTGCGCGACGTGTCGTTTGCGGTGCGCGAGGGCGAAGTGTTCGGCCTCTCTGGCCTGCTCGGCGCAGGCAAGACCGAAGTGCTCGAAGCCATCTACGGGATCTCGGCCTACCGGCAGGAGGGTGTCATCGCGATTGCGGGGCAGAACCGGTCATTCAGGTCTCCAAATGAAGCCGCGGAATCGGGCCTCGCCTTCGTGACCGAAGACCGCAAGAAGGACGGCCTCGTGCTCGATCAGTCGCTCGAAGCGAACTTCGTGCTGCCGTCGTTGCCGCGCGTGCCCGGCTTTCCGTTCTACCGGCGGCGCAGGCTGTGCGGCTGGGCCGCCGAACAGGCGCGAGCCTCGCGGGTCAAGCATCGCAGTCTCGCGCAAAGCGCCAATAGCCTGTCGGGCGGCAATCAGCAAAAGCTCATCATCGGCAAATGGCTGATGACGAAGCCGCGCATCCTGCTGCTCGACGAACCGACGCGCGGCGTGGACGTCGCCGCCAAAGCGGAGATTTACCGCCAGATACTCGACGCGGCGCGCTCGGGCGTGACGGTGCTGATCGCCAGCTCGGAAATCGACGAATTGACCTTGCTGTGCGACCGCATTCTCGTGCTGTGCGAAGGGCGTACGAAACAGATCGTGCCGCGCAGCGATTTTTCCGGCGACCTGCTGATCAATCTCGCTTCGCCTTGAATCGATACTGACTGGAGACTGACCATGCTGCATGTGCAGGACCATGTCGCCGAGCCGGACGCGCCAACGCGCAGGCGTCAACTCAGCACGCTCATGACGCACCTGAAGTACTACCTGGGGCTGATCCTGCTGCTCGTGGTGGGCGCATTCACCTCGCCTCACTCGACCGATGGCAGCAACATCTTTCTCTCCAGCGCCAATATCTCCGACGTGTTTCGCGAGGTCGCCAACGTCGGCGTGATGTCGATCGGCATGACGCTCGTGATCATCACCGCGGGCATCGATCTTTCCGTCGGCGCGATCATGGGACTGGGCAGCGTGCTGACCGCCATGCTGCTGACCACGGAGGGATGGAACCGGGCGACTGACGCTTCACTCGTGCTCAACGCGATTGCCGTGTTCTCGATCGCGTTCATCGTGCTCGGTGCATGGCGCAGGCCGCAACGTTCGCATGGCGCGCATGCGGGCGCCGCACGCGCGGTGCGCGGCGGCATTGCGCTGCTGTGCGCGGCGCTGGCGTGCCTGTATATCGCGTTGCACGCGGCGCACCGCATGCCGCTCGCAGGCGTGCTCTGGATCGTGCCGCTCGCGGGCTTCACGGTGGGCAGCATCAACGGCTGGATCATCACGCGCGGGCGCATGCAGCCGTTCATCGTCACGCTCGCGGCGATGGTCGGCGTGCTCGGCGCTGCGCGGCTGATCGCCGGGCAGGACACCGCCGTCTATTCGATTTACAGCGGAACGAACGCGACCGCCGAAATCGAGAATCTGCGCGCGCTGCTGTTCAATCTGATTCCCGTGCCTGCGCTTTTCTTTCTCGTGATCGCGCTCGTGTTCAGTTTCGTGATGAATCGCACGGTGTTCGGCAAATATCTGTACGCGATAGGCGGCAACGAGAAATGCGCCGTGGTTTCAGGGCTCGATGTCAACCGCTACAAGCTGATGGCCTACGCCATTTCCGGCCTGCTCTCAGCGCTGGTTGGCGTGCTCTATGCGGCGCAGTACCGCCAGGGTAAGGCCGATGCCGGGTCCGGCTGGGAACTCGACGCGATTGCCGCCGTTGTGATTGGCGGGACGAGTCTTGCCGGCGGCGTTGGGCGGATATCGGGCACGGTGGCGGGCGTGCTCATATTCGGCTTCCTCGGCAACATCCTGTTGCTCAACGATATCGACAGCAATACCCAACTGGTCCTCAAAGGACTGATCATCGTGATTGCCGTGTTTCTGCAGCAGACCGACTATGGGCGCGGCGGCTGGATCAAACGGATCAGACATCTCATTGCGCGGCGCGATCGATAAATAAAGCACGGCGCGCGGACAATACAGGCGCCGTCCGCGCGCCGCGATTCATTCGATCTCATTGACCTCAGCGTCCACGCGCAAGCCAACTGTCCACCGATTGCACGCCTTCGACCGAAGCCGCGCTGCGCTCGGCGAGCGCGACCTGTTCGTGCGCGTCTACCCATCCGAGCAGCGTGACGGTGCCTCCTCGAGCAAAGACAAATATATGAGAAGTGTTGACGCCATTGCGCGCAAAAGCGACCCGGACGTTGTGCGCGAGTTGCGGGTTGCTTGCACCCGAGTCGGTTTGAGCCTGAACGGCCGGCACCATGGCGCTGGAAATCAGCAATGCGAGCGTGGAAGTGATGATGGCTTTCACGATACCTCCTTGCAGTGTGGCAAAAATGCCGGTGACAGCCGGCAGCAAGTCTTCCGTTCCTTCTTCAACGCAGGGCCGCGGAAGTCAGAGGGCAAACCAGCCCGCGCAGTGCGCGGTGCAATGGTCACCGCAAGGACGCGTCGGGGGTTCAGCCAGCCGGGCATGGAACGGCAACGCCATCGCCCGGCGAAAGTTGCGCTGGTGCGTGCTGGTGCATTGCGTTCGGACGGGACGTCGCGCGCGCGACGTGGCGGGGAACAGCGGGAGTCGAGGCGCGGGGAATTGCGTGGCGCGATGGTCTGAAGCCGGAAAGCCCGCGGGATTGATTCGACGTCCCGCGCTGAGTGTGCTTACCGGAGAATCTCAACTCGTTGCCCGGCAGGGTATACCTTGATCATAGTCGCTATTGCCGAGGCCTGCTGGTGACAGCGCTCTCAGCAGAACTGCAACGCTGCGGACACAACGGGCAAAAAATTTCCGTGTTGTCGTTGCAACTTCACAACGTCAGAGCGTCGCTTTTGAAAGCGCTGTCAAGCGCGATTTGGCCGAAGTAGCACGGCTGTTCGGTGTATTTCCCTCGCTGCGCATATTTTCCCGCACGACCGCAAACGGAGTTGCGAGCTTTGTGACCATAACGGAATGGTCACAAAGCAGGGGTCTACTCCGGGGCCGCGCGGCGCGCAACTGTTATCGGTAACATCGTTTTCCCTGGACTGCCGGTTCGATACACGGGGCAGGCGCGTCCCTATAATCGCCTCGAAATGTGATTCGGAACATTTCAGTGAGGCAGCCTGGTAGGGAACGTGTAGAGCGCACGCGACCTGCGCGGTTTGGAGACGCCAAAATATATATAGGATATCTAATGAACAAGAAGCTTATTGCATTGTCGGTGATGGCTGCTGCGACGACGATGGCGCACGCGCAGAGCAGCGTCACCCTGTATGGCCGTATCGACAACGGCGTGCAGTATGAAACCGGTCTGCCGGGCGGTAGCAGGTTCTCGGCACAGAGCGGCGACTGGGGTTGCTCCTGGTTCGGCCTGCTGGGCTCGGAAGATCTGGGCGGCGGCACGAAGGCGGTGTTCCAGCTGGAAGGCCAGCTCAATACGATGACGGGCGCTTCGGCGGGCAACCTGTTCGGGCGTCACGCCACGGTGGGCTTCAGCAACGACCGCTTCGGTCTGTTCAAGATGGGTAATCTCGGCGCCGGCGAACTTTCGCAGGACAGCTGGGGCGCGGACCCGCAGTTGATGCAGCGTTACGCGATCTCGACGCTGGTGCGCGGCCGCAACTGGGCGAGCACGAGCAACGGCGCGGAATATGATTCGCCCACGCTGTTCGGCGGTCTCGTGTTCAAGGGCCAGTATTCGCTGACCAACAACACGAGCTGGAACTCGGCGCCGGTCAACGCACAAGGCGTGCCGACGGGCCAGGGCCGTACGAACGCGATTGAAGGCATCTATACGTGGGGCAGCGGCGATTTCCGCGTGATCTATGACGAAGTCCGCGGCGCGGACGGTTCGTTCAACAACGTGTATTCGGCTTCGCGCTCGATTCTCGCTGGCGGCACGTATGTGATCGGTCCGGTGAAGATCTACGCGGGCTACCAGCACTTGAGCGCACCGAGCGCCACCAACGCAAGCGTGGGCGTGACCGACGCGTCGCAGCCGGCTGGCGTACGCGCACCGACGGCGGTGGACCACGAGTGGATCGGCGCTGGCTGGCAGGTGAACGACGCGTCGGCGATCACGGCTGCGGTGTTCCATGCGAACGCGAACAACGGCAACGGCAACGCCACGCTGTTCACGCTCGGCACGACGTACAACCTGTCGAAGCGCACGTTCCTGTACGCGGAAGCCGGCTACGTGCACAACAGCTCGACGTCGAACATCAACCTCGGCAACGGTTCGTACGGCAACAACAACTTCGACGCGGCGACGGGCACGTCGTCGAACGACAACCCGAACTACGGCCACAGCCAGACCGGCGTGTTCGCGGGCATCATGCACATGTTCTGATTTGACTTCGTTTGACCTGTAGTTGTTGTGATCTCTTTGTGTTAGGTACTGCTTAATTCTCTTTCATAGAGAGGCCGGTGCGATCTCTCCTCCACCCTGGTCGCACCGGCTGCTTTTTCCGAGTTTTTTAGTCACTTCGAATTCGTATCTGGAAACGCTTTTTTCAGTGTCTGAAAGCGCTTTCATGAAAATGTTCAGGCGGAACTCATGACCGATGGCACCAACGAAGCACCCGGCGCGCCCAGTGTCCAGAGCGGACCCACTCCGGGTCCCAACGTGACGCTGGAAGAAATTGCGCGCGCTGCCGGCGTGTCTCCGAGCACGGTGTCGCGCATCCTGAACGGCACCGCGCGTGTTCTCCCCGAAAAGCAGCGCGCGGTGGAAGAGGCGATCGCGCGGTTCAACTATCGTCCGAACGTGCTGGCGCGCAGTCTTGCGAGCGGCCGCACCGAAACCATCGGCGTCCTGACACAAGCCGTGTCGAGCCCGTTTTACGCCGAGTGGCTGCGCGGTATTGAAGAGGCGCTTTCCGAGCCGGGCTTCACGCCGATCTTCGTGAGCAGCCGCTGGAATGTCGTCGACGAAAAGGCACGCCTCGAAGAGTTCATCGCGCGCCGCGTGGACGGCATCATTCTGTTGCATGCCCAACTCGACGAGCCGACGCTTACCGAATACTCGCGCTACGCGCCCATGCTGGTGCTGGGGCGCTCGGTGCAAAACGGCACGGCGCTCGCGGGCCTGCCGATCGACAACCTGCAGGGCGCACGCGACGCGACCCGCCATCTGATCGAGCAGGGCCACCGCGAGATCGCGTTCATTGCCGGCCCGAGCAGTCACGAAGACGCGATCGAGCGTCTCGACGGTTACCGCATCGCACTGGAAGACGCGGGAATCGGCTTCGACGCCGATCTGGTCGAGCAGGGCGATTACCTCGAAACAGGCGGCCTCGCGGCCATGGAGCGGCTGCTGGTGCGCCGGCCGTCGTTGAGCGCGGTGTTCTGCGCGAACGACCAGACCGCGTACGGCGCGCGTCTCGCGATGTTCCGCCGCGGCGTGCGCGTGCCCGAGGATGTGTCGCTGGTCGGCTTCGACGATCTGCCGACTTCTTCGTACATGACGCCGCCTCTGACGACAGTGCGCCAGCCGACCTATGAAATCGGCCGTCTCGCCGCGCAAGGCATCGTGCAGATGATCCGCAAGCAGCCCATCGCGCTGAGCCCCATTCCGCTCACGCTGGTGACGCGCGAGACGACGCGTCGCATCGGGCCGTCGCTTAGCCCGGTAGACAAAGGTGCATAAGGTCCGCGTCCACTTCGGCCGTTTTTTTGGTCTTGCGGTGAAAGCGCTTTCAAACAGATGAGCGCTGCAAGCAGGGAGTCAGGCGTTGCGAATGAATACAACAGGGGAAGTAGTTCGTAGCAGCAGGGGAGCAATTGAACGTCACTCACAAACGTATCACCAGGAGACATGTAATGAATTTCCGTTTTTCAGGCACTGCCGCTGCCGTTTTGCTCAGCCTGGCTACCGTGGCTGCGCATGCCAACACCACGCTGACCGTCGCGGTGTTTCCGAAGCTCGACCAGGAAATCAAGGACGCGATTCCCGCGTGGAAGAAGCTCCATCCGGACGTCGACATCAAGGTGTCGTCGCTGGCGATCGCCGATCACCACAACGCCATGACCACCGCGCTCGCAACGAGCTCGGACCTGCCCGACGTGATGGCGGTCGAAGTCGGCTTCATTGGCCGTTTCGCAGCGGGCGGCGGTCTCGAGAACCTGGCGAAGCCGCCCTATGACGCAGGTCAGTACAAGAGCCAGTTCATCAACTACACGTTCGCGCAGGCCACGACCCAGGAGGGCCAGATCGTCGGCATGCCGGGCGATATCGGCCCGGGCACGCTGTTCTACCGCAAGGACATTCTCGACAAGGCAGGCGTGACCGAAGCCGACCTGACCAAGTCGTGGGAGTCGTATCTGGCGGCCGGGCAGAAGATCAAGAAGGCGACCGGCGCGTACCTGATGGCGTCGTCGCGCGATATCGAAGACATCTATATTCGCGCCGACCTGAAAGAAGGCGATGGCGTGTACTTCGACAAGGCCGGCAATCCGGTCGTGACGTCGCCGCGCTTCGTGAAGGCATTCGAGCTGGCGAAGAAGGCGCGCGATCTCGGTCTCGACGCGAAGATCACGCCGTGGTCGAACGAATGGGCCGAAAGCTTCAAGCGGGGCACGGTCGCCACGCAAATGATGGGCGCATGGCTCGGCGGCCACCTCTCGTCGTGGATCGCACCCGATACGAAGGGCCTGTGGCGCGCGACGAATCTGCCCGGCGGTGCTTATGCATCGTTCGGCGGCACGTTCTGGTCGATTCCGGTGAAGGCCTCGCAAAAGCAGCTGTCGTGGGAATTCATCAAGTTCCTGACGACGCGTCCGGACGAGCAGCTCGCTTCGTTCCGCTCGATCGACGCCTTCCCGGCGCTGCTTTCGGCGCAGCACGACGACTTCTTCGCGCAGCCCGTTGCGTTCCTCGGCAACGAGAAGGCTCGCCTGATCTGGCGCGATGCGGCCTCGCATATCCCGGCGATCCAGCGCAGCAAGTATGACCAGGTTGCCGAAGAGGCGGTCCACTCGGCGCTCGACAAGGTGGTCGACAGCAACGAGGACATCCACCAGGCGCTGCAGGAAGCACAGGCTGAGATCACGCATCGGATCCGCCGTTAAGCGGTTCTGATGAAACGGCGCGGCATGCATCGCCGCGCTTTGAAGCCCGCTGCAACAGCGTGGCCGGTCGCCCCGGCCGGCCACGCCCGAATGGACGGAACTATTGATGAACTCTCCTCTGCCCACAACTGAACAAGTCTCCCGGGAAGGGCTCGTGCGCGATACGCTCGCCCACGCTCGTGGCAAACCGCGGCTCAATCCGGTCAAGATCGCGCCGTACCTGTTTCTCGCGCCGTTTTTCCTGTTGTTCGCCGTGTTCCTGGCCTTTCCGCTGCTGTTTTCGCTGTATCTCTCGTTCCAGAGCTGGGACGCGACAGCGGGTCTGGCGAGCATGAAGTGGGTGGGTCTGTCGAACTTCACTTTCACGCTGACGGACCCGTGGTACTGGAAATCGCTCTACAACACGGCTTCGATGGCGGTCATGTCCGGCGTGCCGCAGCACCTCATTGCGCTGCCGCTGGCGTTCTTTCTGCAAACCGCGTTTCGCCGCTGGCGCAATTTCGTGGTCGGGCTGTATTTCCTGCCCTTCATCACGTCGAGCGTGGCGATCGCGCTGATCTTCTCGTCGCTGTATTCGACCGACTTCGGCATGATCAACCTCGCCATTGCCGAAATCGGCAAGATTCCGGGGCTGCACTGGATCGTGCCTTCGAAACCGATCGAGTGGCTGTACAACCCCGCGAACGTGAAGCCGGCGGTTTCGGTTGTCGTCTTCTGGCGCTACGTGGGCTGGAATACGGTGCTTTATCTGTCCGCGCTGCAAACCATTCCGAAGGACATTTACGAGGCGGCACGCATCGACGGTGCCAATGGCTGGCAACAGTTCACGCGCATCACGATTCCGCTTCTCAAACCGATGATCTTCTTCGCCGTCACGCTTTCGATCATCGGTGGGCTGCAACTGTTCGAAGAGCCGTTCATCCTGCTCCCGAACGAAGGCATGGGCACGAGCCAGTCCGGCCTGACCACGGCGGTCTACATGTATCGCACGGCATTCCACGACGGCGACTTCGGCACGGCTAGTTCGATTGCGTGGCTGCTCTTTATCACGATTTCCGCGCTGATGTGGCTCAACACGCGCATTTTCCACCGCAGCGGCATGAAAGAAGAGGCACAGCGATGAAACTGTCGAAAAACAAGGCGCGCTATACGGGCTACGCCGTCGTGCTGGCGGGCGCGGTGCTGATGTTCTCGCCGTTCTGGTTCATGTTCGTTTTCGCCACGCACACGAGTTCCGAGATTTTCTCGATGCCGCCGCCGCTGTGGTTCGGCAATGCGTTTCTCGACAACATGGCGTCGCTCATGCGTCACATTCCGTTCTGGCGCAATCTGGGCTGGAGCTTCTACACGGCCACGATCCAGACCTTGCTGACGCTGCTCGTCACCTCGATGGCCGGTTACGCGTTTGCGATGTATGAGTTCCGCTTCAAGAAGACGCTCTTTGCCGTTGCGCTCACGGCCATGCTGGTGCCGCCGTTCCTCAGCATGATTCCGACCTTCATGACGATGAACCTGCTCGGCTGGATCAATCAGCCGCGTGCGCTCTACGTGCCCGGCGCGGCGGCCGCGCTCGGCGTGTTCCTCATGCGCCAGTACATCTCCTCGGCCATTCCGTCCGACCTGATCGAGGCGGCGCGCATCGACGGCTGCGGCGAGTTCCGCATCTACTGGAGCATCGTGCTGCCGCTGCTCGGGCCGGCACTGGGCACGCTCGGCCTCATCAGCTTCATTCAGGCCTGGAACAACTTTCTCTCGGCGCTCGTGGTGCTGCGTTCGCCCTCGATGTACACGCTGCCCCTCGCGCTGCGCATCTTGCAGAGCCCGACCAATTCGGACTGGGGCGCGGTGATGGCGGGCTCGGCGGTCGCCGTGGTGCCGTTGCTGGTGCTGTTCGCTTTCACCTCGCGGCGCTTGATCGACGGTTTGACGACCGGCGCCGTCAAGGCCTGAGTTTCGCTTCGTTCATTTCATGCCCGCTCACACAAGAGCGGACACGACTAATCAGGATACCTACCGTTATGTCGACGTTTCAATTCAAGGAAAACTTCGTCTGGGGCGTGGCCACCAGCTCGTATCAGATCGAAGGCGCGGCCCGTGAGGACGGCCGTGGCGAGTCGATCTGGGACACGTTCTGCCGCGTGCCCGGCAAGGTCGTGAAAGGCGAGAGCGGCGACGTGGCCTGCGATCACTACCATCGCCTCGAAGAGGATCTCGATCTGATGGTGCAAATGGGCGTCAATGCCTATCGCTTTTCGATTGCGTGGCCGCGCGTGCAGCCGGATGGTCGCGGCGCATACAACGAAAAGGGCCTCGCGTTCTACGAGCGTCTGGTCGACGGCCTGCTCGAGCGCGGCATCCAGCCGTTCGCGACGCTGTATCACTGGGACCTGCCGCAAGCATTGCAGACGGCGCAGAACGGCTGGGAAAGCCGCGATACGGCGTATCGTTTCGCCGACTACGCGCGCAAGATCGGCAACGTGCTGGGCGACCGCGTGGCTTCGATCGCCACGCACAACGAGCCCTGGTGCACCGCATGGCTCGGCAACGCGACGGGCTACTTCGCGCCGGGCAACGCCGATCTGAAGAAGGCGGCGCACGTGGCGCATCATCTCCTGCTTTCGCACGGCCTGGCCGTTCAGGCCATGCGCGCCGACGGCGTGAAGGCGCCGCTCGGCATCGTGCTCAACCAGTCGCCGGCACACGGCGCGACCGACGCGCCTGAAGACCTCGCTGCCGCTTCGCTCGAATACGCGAAGTTCGTGCGCTGGTACATGGACCCGATCTTCAATGGCGAATATCCGGCCGAAGCGCTGCAATGGTATGGCGCGAACGGCCCGCAAGAGGTGATCCGCAAAGGCGACTTCGACATCATCGGCACGCCGCTCGACTTCCTCGGCATCAACTACTACACGCGTATCTTCGCGAGCGCTTCGGGCAACAAGCGTCCGCCGGGCGTGCACGGCTTCACGGACATGGACTGGGAAGTCTATCCGGAAGGCCTGACCGAACTGCTCACGAAACTCAATGCCGAGTACACGCTGCCGCCGATTTTCATCACCGAGAACGGCTGCGCGTCGAAAGACGTGCTCGAAAACGGCCGCGTGCAGGATACCGACCGCATCCGCTTCCTCGATCTGCACCTGGCTGCACTGTCCGAAGCCGCACGACAGGGCGTGGACGTGGCCGGCTATTTCGCATGGAGCATGCTGGACAACTTCGAGTGGGCGTCCGGTTACGACAAGCGCTTCGGCATGGTGTACGTCGACTACGAGACCCAGAAGCGCACGCTGAAGGACAGCGCGCACTGGTATAGCGAGGTGATCGCGGAGCATGCCGCGGCCGAGGCCGCACGCTAACGCGGGCACACAGACAGCACAGTAACCCGCGCGAAGAGGGCAAACACGCCTGTCTCGCGCGGGACGGCAAGCAAGAGCACCAAGGAGGACGTAACAATGGGCGAACTCGTATTGCGCAACGTCGTGAAGACGTATGGCGAAGGTCCGCAGATCATTCAGGGCATCGATCTTCATATTCCCGACGGACAGTTCACGGTATTCGTCGGGCCGTCGGGTTGCGGGAAGTCGACCATGCTGCGCATGATCGCCGGGCTCGAGGAAGTGAGCGGTGGCGACATTCTGATCGACGGCATACGCGTGAACGATCTGCAGCCGGTGGATCGCGGCGTGTCGATGGTGTTCCAGAGCTATGCGCTCTATCCGCATATGACGGTTGCGGAGAACATGGGCTTTTCGCTGAAGCTCTCGGGCAAGTCGAAGCGCGAAGTGCGCGAGGTCGTGGGCCGCGCTGCCGAAATCCTGCAGATCACACACCTGCTCGAGCGCAAGCCCAAGGCGCTCTCGGGCGGCCAGCGGCAGCGCGTTGCGATTGGCCGCGCGATCGTGCGCAAGCCGCGCGTGTTTCTGTTCGACGAACCGCTGTCGAATCTCGATGCGGCGCTGCGCGTGCAGATGCGCATCGAACTCGCGAAGCTGCACCGCGAACTCGGCACGACGATGATTTACGTCACCCACGATCAGGTCGAGGCGATGACGCTCGGCGAGCAGATCGTGGTGTTCAACAAGGGGAACATCGAGCAGACGGGCGCGCCGCTCGATCTGTACGACCGGCCCGCGAACCGTTTTGTCGGCGGTTTTATCGGCTCGCCGCAAATGAACATGCTCGCCGCCACCGTCGTGTCGCAAAACGGCGTGCAAACCGTCCTCGCGCTTGCGGGTGCGAGCCACCGCATCGCGTTGTCGGGCCGTCCGGATCGCGCACTCAACGGCGAATTGACCCTGGGCGTGCGCGCCGAGCATCTGAGCATCGGCTTCGCGGACGAAGGCATCGCCGCGCGCGTGGAGCTGGTCGAACATCTGGGTGATGTGTCGATCCTGCACGCGCGCCTCGACGGCATGGCGCACGCCATCGCGCTCAAGCTCGACAAGAAGGACGCGCAATACGAGCCGGGCGCGCGCGTGGGCATCAAGGTGGCCTCGTCCGCGGTCACGCTGTTCGATGCGAAGGGCGACGCGGTGGCGTTAGAGCGCCCCCAGGTGGGAGAGAACGTTCAAGCCGTCGTTTGACGTGCCGGTTTGGGTAGGGGAAGAGTGCCATGACGAACAAAGGGTCGAAGGACGATTTCGCGTCCGCTGCCAATGCGCGGAGCGGGCAGACCGCGACGTCAGGCGAAACGCGCGCCGTGACGGACAGGGAACGCGAGCCGCAACGCAACCGCCAGGAGAAATTGCGCGAGCCGTTGCATGCGTTCATCGTCCATTTCGACGCGGAGCCTTCGTCGAAGCCGCCGCCGGACGATCCGGACCAGCGAGTGTGACGATATGGGGGCAGGGATGATTATGAGTGTCGCGAAACGGCGTTACGACTTTTCTTACCGCCCATTTAACGTTAGCCGGAACGGTACTTTTTTGCAGTACCCTGTGGCCAGCTTTCCGGGCGCTCATGCCTTGCTGGGCCGGGATCCGGCGGGGTTTACGCGGACTCTGCGTCAATTCGCCAAGCCCAGGTAAACCACGCATGGCGGCGCCCGAAGCGGGCATTTAACATGAATTAACGTTAAGGGTAACGTTATTATGTTTCTGCTTAATCGACGGTCTGCAGCAAGGGCAATCACCTCCCTCAACGCTCCGCTTTCCTGCGGCAGCGTCCGTATCGGCAAGCGAAGCGTACGTCGCTACTCGCGCATATCCGCCGGCAAGCAACACATCCTGTTGTCGTGCCTCGCGGGTCGCCCGATCACAACTCGGGCTGCTTGACGGACATTCATCAGACAGACCGATTATATGAAAGCGCAAGGGCCGCGGGGCGGATTCGGGCGAAACATGTTACCGGTAAAAACCCGCAGTCCGTTGGTGCGAGATATACCGGTGCAGGGCGTAGTTCAGGTAGCAAACGGTTGGGCAACGCCGATAAAGAGCCATTGGGGTGCGAAGCGCAATTTCGTTGCGTGCGCAACGACCCGATGCAATAAAAATCCGATAGAATTTTGATGGGTGGAGAGCGTCATGGAAAAGCGAGTATCCAAAGCCATTTTCAAGTCCCGCGCCTGCGAGCTGTTCCGCCAGGTCGAAACGCTGGGCGAAACCGTCGTCGTGACGGATCGGGGACAACCCACCATTGAAATCCGGCCGTATCGCAGCAAGACGGAGAATCCGCTCGAGCTGCTGCGCGCGTCGATCACGCATTTCAATCTCAAGCACGCGCTTGCACCGGTTCCCGCCGAGCAGGAAGACTAATGATCACGCTCGACACGCTTGCGCTCGTGTGCTGGCTCGGCAGGCAGAAAGCGCTGAGTCAGGCCGCGCACGATGCGATCGACCGTGAACTGGACGGCGGCGAGATCCTCATTTCAGCCATCAGCGCGCTGGAAATCGCGGAGTTCGTGAAGGCGGGCAGCCTGGGGCTTTCCATGGATGCCCGTAGCTGGCTCTCCACGTTTCTGAAGCTGGATGGCGTGCGCCTGATTCCGGTCGATTCCGAAATTGCGTTCCGGGCGGCGACGCTGCCGCCCGCGCTCACCTCGCATCAGAGGCTGATCGTCGCGACCGCCCGCACGCACGGCGGCGCGCTCGTGACCTCCGATGCGAAGGTGCGCGCCTCGACTTACGTCGAAACGATCTGGTGACGCGAGCGGCGGTGGCGCGCTCGCACCGGTCCGGTCGAGTCGCGCACCACCAGCTCGGCAGGCAGCGTGATGCGCTGCGAAGCGGCGTCGATGCCGGCGATCTGCGCGAGCAGCGTATTGACCGCCGAACGCGCCATTTGCTGGAACGGCTGGCGAATCGTAGTGAGGGCAGGATGAAACTGCTCGGACATGGGAATGTCGTCGAACCCGATCACGGAGATGTCGTCGGGCACGCGCAAGCCCGCTTCCCTGACCGCGGCGATCACGCCGAACGCGCTCTGGTCGTTGGCCGTGAAGATCGCGGTGGGCGGATCGGGGAGATTGAGCAGGTCGAACGTGACGTCGAACGCCATCATTTGCGAGAGATCGCCGGCGGCGACCAGCGCGTCTTCACGCGGCAGGCCGAGCTTGGCGAGCGTGTCGCGATAGCCGCGCTGGCGGTCGCGTACGCCTTCGATGGTTTCGTCGCCGGCGAGAAACGCAATGCGCTTGTGGCCGAGTTCCGCGAGATGCTCGACCGCGAGACAGGCGCCACCGTAATTGTCGACGGATACCGAAGGAAAGCCCGTGAGCGTGCCGCGCTGATCGACCACCACCACCGGCACTTTGGCCGTGGCGAGGGCTTCGAGGCAGAGCGATTCGCGCGGCAGGATGGCGAGAATGCCGTCGGAAAATTGCTGGATCAACCCGAGCAGGTCGTGATGCGTATGGCGGTCTTCGTCGAACACGGTGTACACGAGCATTTCCATGCCCGCGCCGCGTGCCGCGCGGCCCGCGCCGAGCACCAGCTCGCTGGAGAACTGCGTGTCGAGCGTGGGCGTGATGATGCCGATGATGCCGTTGCGCCCGCCGGAGAGTTTCTGGGCGGTGCGGTTCACGACATAGCCGATGTCCGAAGCGATTCTCAGTACTTCGTCGCGCGTTTCGCGCGACACGCCCGGGCGTCCGTTGAGCGCGCGCGACGCGGTCATCTGCGACACCCCGGCAAGCTTGGCGACGTGCTCAAGCGTTGGAGTTTGCCTTGCCATGCGTGGTGTGGGCTTACGAGAGGTCATGTCTGCGAAGACTCGCTCGTGACTCGCGGTTACTCCGCGGATGGGTCGCTCGTCACGTTAGCGATACCGTTTATGTGCCGGCTATTCTAGCAGATGCGGGCTTGTTCAACCGTTGGCGCGCGTACCAACCTTGCGCGGAGCGCAAGCTCGGACGGGCGCTCACCAGGAAAATCCCGCATAGCCGTAGCTCAGCTCCCGGATTAACATCCACTAACGTTAAGGCTAACGTTAAACCCGCAGATAACTCAGGTAGCTCTCAATATTCCTAAAGAGGGGACACAAACATGGCGTACCCAGGTTTCTCCAAGGCGCGGGCGATTGTCGGCGCCACGGCACTGCTGTTTTCACTGTCTGCAGTCGTTTCGAACGCCGTCGCGGCGGAATCGAAAACCATCACGGTATGGGATCAGCAGACCAATGCGTCGTCGAGCAAGATCATCCGTGACGCTTCGGACCGCTTCGAGAAGACCGATCCGGGCTACAAGGTCGAGAATTCGCACGTCCTGAACGAGGCGTACAAGACGAAGCTGAAGGTGGCGTTCGGCGCGAACCAGCCGCCGTGCGTGTTCGAGAACTGGGGCGGCGGCGGCCTGCAGGAATATGTGAAATCCGGTCAGATCGTCGACCTCACGCCGTACCTGAACAAGGACCCGGCGTATCGCAACCGCTTCATGCAGTCGTCGTGGAGCGTCACGACGTTCGGCGGCAAGACCTACGGTGTCGCTGCCGAAAACGCGGCGGCCGCGGTGATCTTCTACAACAAGGAAGTCTTCAAGAAGTACGGCATCACGCCGCCCAAGACGTGGGATGAGCTGATGCACGTCGTCGATGTGCTGAAGCAGCACAACGTGGCAGCGTTCTCGCTTGCGAACAAGAACAAGTGGACGGGCTCGATGTACTACATGTACCTCGTCGACCGTATCGGCGGTCCGCAAGTGGTGAGCGACGCGATCGCAGGCAAGGGCAAGGGCTTTGAAGATCCGGCGTTCATCGAAGCCGGCAAGCGCATTCAGGAGCTAGTGAAGGCGGGCGCGTTCGCGCCGGGCATCAACGGTCTCGACTATGACTCGGGTGCGTCGCGCCGTCTGCTGTATACGGGCAAGGCCGCGATGGAGCTGATGGGCGCCTGGGAAGCTTCGACGATCGCGAACGAAAATCCGACGTTCTCGAAGGATCTCGACTTCTTCCCGTTCCCGAGCGTGCCGGGCGGCAAGGGCGACCCGCGCGACCTGATCGGCACGGTGGGCGATGGCTTCCTGAGCATCTCGACCGAGTGCAAGACGCCGGAAGCCGCATTCAAGCTGATCCAGTCGCTGACCGACGACCAGGCGATGCAGGCACGCGCGTCGGATGACCACAAGCTTCCGCCGGTCAACAACGTCAAGATCGGCGATCCGTTCACGCAGCGTCTGCAGCAACTGCTTGCGGCGGCGCCGAGCGTGCAGCTCTGGTACGACCAGGCTCTGCCGCCGGCGTTGGGCGAACTGCACAAGGACACGACGCAGGCGCTGTTCGGTCTGTCGGTGACGCCTGAGGCGGCCGCGCAGCAAATGGAAGCCGCTTCGAAGAAGGGCGGTTGATCTCCAGCACTCAGGAAAAGTCCGGCTGGCGCCGCAAGGCGCCGGCCGGCAGAAAAGCTCGTGAATATTGCACTTTCCGCTACACCCGACCGCCGGCTGAAGCTCTCCTCGCAAACGCTCGTCACGGTCGTGTTCCTCGCGCCGGCGCTGCTGCTGCTGGCCGTGTTCCTGCTTTATCCGCTCGTTTCCAGCTTGCGGCTGTCGCTGCTCGACTGGAATGGTCTCGGCAATACGGCCCGCTATACGGGGCTCGCGAACTGGGCGCGGCTCGCCCATGACACGGTGTTCTGGCAATCGCTCAAGAACAACGTGATTCTCGCGCTCGCCTCGATCGTCATTCAGCTTCCTGTCGCGCTCGCGCTCGCCGTGCTGCTGGAAAAGGCCGGCCGTGGCTCGCGCGTGCTCAAGGTTCTCTATTTTCTGCCGCTGCTCATGTCGAGCGTGGCGATCGGCGTGCTGTTCAAGCAGATCTACGATCCGAACTTCGGACCCCTGAACGTAGCGCTGCAGGCGTTCGGGCTCGATGGCCTCGCGAAGGACTGGCTGGGCGACCCGCACTTCTCGCTGGGCGCGACCATCGCCGTGATCATCTGGCAGAACGCGCCTTTCTACATGATTCTGTTCCTCGCCGGCCTCTCGTCGATGCCGGCCGAGGTCAACGAGGCGGCGCTGCTCGACGGCGCTTCCGAGTGGACCATCTTCTGGCGCATCAAGCTGCCGCACCTGCAAGGCACGGTGCGCACGGCGGTGATCCTTTCCGTGCTCGGCTCGCTGCGTTACTTCGATCTCGTCTTCGTCATGACCGGCGGCGGCCCCGAGGGCTCGTCCGAGGTGATGGCCACCTACATGTATCGCACGGTGTTCAGTTCGTTCCAGCTCGGCTACGGCAGCACCATCGGCTCGGCGATGTTCCTGATCGTCATCGCAGTGGCGGCGGTGTCGATGTACTTCACGCGCCGCTATGCAACCGAGGTCTGAAGCATGATCAAGAAATTTCGCTTTCCCCGCGTGACGATTCCGATCCTCGCGCTGATCTGGCTGGCCGTCACCACGGTGCCGTTCATCTTCATGGTGGTGTCGAGCTTCAAGAGCCAGGAAGAGACCTTCACGACTTCAGTGTGGGCGCCGCCGAGCCACATTTACTGGGGCAATTACGCGGCCGTGCTGAAGGGGCCGTTCTTCACGTATTTCCGTAACAGCCTGTTCACGGTGGGTGTGTCGGTTGCGCTGATCGTCGTCATCAGCGCGATGGCGGCCTATGTGTTCGCACGCATGCGCTTCAGGCTGAACAAGCTGCTTTTCGGCCTCGTGGTCGCGGGCATGATCGTGCCGCTGCATGCGACACTGGTGCCGATCTATCTGCTCAC
Source organism: Paraburkholderia sp. EG286B (assembly GCF_040965655.1). NCBI lineage: Bacteria > Pseudomonadati > Pseudomonadota > Betaproteobacteria > Burkholderiales > Burkholderiaceae > Paraburkholderia > Paraburkholderia sp. EG286B. Next base: position 134,485 of record NZ_JBFRCF010000007.1, read on the forward strand.
GCGCAACCTCGGCCTCTACGACACGCAGTTCGCGCTGCTCGGCCCGTATGTGGCGCTCAGCCTGCCGGTGTCCATCTTCATCCTGACCGAGTTCATGCGGCAGATTCCGCGCGAGCTCGAAGAAGCCGCGCAGCTCGACGGCTGCAGCCCGTTCCGCATTTTCTGGCGTATCTTCTTCCCGCTTTCGGGACCGGGGCTCGCCACGGTGGCGATCTTCAACGGCATTGGTCTCTGGAACGAGTTCATCTTCGCGTACATGCTCACGTCGACGTCCGAGCACCGTACGCTGCCCCTCGCGATCTGGGATTTCATGGGGCAATACGCGTCGAACATACCCTCGATGCTGTCCGTTCTCGTGCTCACGTCGCTGCCGTTGATCGTCGCCTACGCGTTCGGTCAGGAGCGCGTGATCAAGGGGATGATGGCCGGCTCGCTGAAGGGCTGATTCAGGTCTGATTCGCACCGCTAACCGAACTTCGCATAAATCGATATGGCAAGCATTTCCCTCAATAACGTACAGAAGGCCTACGCGAACGGCAACGCCGTGATCCGCGACGCCAACCTCGAAGTCGGCAAGAACGAGTTCTGCGTGTTCCTCGGCCCGTCGGGCTGCGGCAAGTCCACGCTGCTGCGCATGATCGCCGGACTCGAATCGATCACCGACGGCGAACTGCGCATCGACGGCGAACGGATGAACGAGGTCGAACCCGCGAAGCGCAAGGTCGCGATGGTGTTCCAGAACTACGCGCTCTATCCGCATATGAGCGTGTACGAGAACATGGCATTCGGTCTGCGTCAGGCGAAGATCGACAAGGCCGTCATCGACAAGAAGGTGCGCAGCGCCGCCGCGGCGCTGCAGCTCGATAGCTATCTCGAACGCCGCCCCGCAGCGCTTTCCGGCGGCCAGCGCCAGCGCGTGGCGATTGGGCGCGCGATCGTGCGCGAGCCGGGCGTGTTCCTGTTCGACGAGCCGCTGTCGAATCTCGATGCGGCGCTGCGCGTGCAGACGCGCACCGAGATTGCGCGTCTGCATCGCGAGTTCAGCGAGGCGAGCGCCGTGTATGTGACGCACGATCAGGTCGAAGCCATGGCGCTGGCCGATCGCATCGTGCTCCTGCAGGCCGGCGATCACATGGAGCGCCACGGCAGCGTCGCGCAGGTGGGGGCGCCACTCGATCTGTATCACCATCCGAAGAGCCGCTTCGTCGCGGGCTTCATCGGCTCGCCGAAGATGAACTTCTTCGCGGGCACGGTGGTGGGCGGCGACGATGGCGGCGTGGACATCGACCTGCAAAGCGGCGAGCGCGTGCGTGCGCGCGTGGACGGCGCGCGTGCGCGCGCCGGCATGAAGGTGACGCTCGGTGTACGGCCGGAGCATCTGCGTGTAGCCGGCGATGCGCGCAACGAACAGACGCTGGCGTGCCGCGTGAAGCTCGTCGAACACATGGGCGAGCACAGCTACATCCACGCGGCGCAGACGGGCCCCGGCGCGACGACATTGATCGCCAAGGTGCCCGGCGACAGCGCGTTGACGCACGATGAAGTGGTCAAGCTCGCGCTGCCGGCCGAGGCATGCCACGTGTTCGACGATCACGATATGGCGCTGCGTCGTCTCAGCTAAGCCGGGCGCGGCTTTCGCCGCGCGACCGCGCAACGCCATTTTCAAAAGCACAACTAAACGGACGGCGAGAAAAAACGCCGTCTCGTGCAATACCAGGGAGTGAAGCAATGTCGCTTGAACACACCACCGAGATTCCGCTTTACCGCCGCTCCGACGCACCGACGGCGCAGCGCGTGACCGACCTGCTCGCGCGCATGACGCTCGATGAAAAGATTGCCCAGCTTCACGCCGCGTGGCTGGTGCTTTCGGCCGACGGCGAGCACAAGGCGCGCAGTATCGACTTCGCGCAAAGCGCCAACAGCCTCACGGTGAACCAGATTCTCGAACACGGTCTTGGGCAGATCACGCGTCCGCTCGGGACCCACACGGTCGATCCCAAAGAGGGCGTGCGCGCGCTCAACGAGCTGCAGCGCAAGATGGTCGAAGACACGCGCCTGGGCATTCCCGTCATGTCGCACGAGGAATGCCTCGTGGGCCTGATGATCAAGGACGCCACGCTGTTTCCCTCGCCGCTGAACTACGCGGCGACGTGGAACCCGAATCTCGTGGGCGAAGTGGGGCGCATCATCGGCGAGCAGGCACGCTCGATCGGCTGCCACCAGGGCCTGGCTCCCGTGCTCGATGTGTCGCGCGATCCGCGCTGGGGCCGCACCGAGGAAACGCTCGGCGAAGATCCGTATCTGGTGGGCGTGCTCGCGTGTCACTACGTGAACGGTCTGCAAGGCGAGCGGCGTGACGTGCTCGCCACGCTCAAGCACTTCGTCGGCCACTCGGCGAGCGAAGGCGCCCGCAATCATGCGCCCGTGCATGTCGGACCGCGCGAGTTGAACGACGTGTTTCTGCTGCCGTTCGAAATGGCGGTCAAGCTCGCGCACGCGGGCTCGATCATGCCCGCGTACCACGATATCGACGGCGTGCCCTGCCATGCGGACCGCACGCTGCTGCACGATACGCTGCGCGAGAAGTGGGGTTTCGAGGGGCTCGTCGTTGCGGACTATGCTGCTGTCGACCTGCTTTACAGCCATCATGCGGTAGCGCACGACAGCGCGTCGGCGGCGGCGCTCGCGTTCAATTCGGGACTCGACGTCGAGTTGCCGGGCCACGAGTGCGCGGTCCATCTGAAAGAAGCGCTCGATCGCGGCGAGATCACCGAAGCGACGATCGACACCGCGGTGTCGCGCGTGTTGAGCACCAAGTTCCGCCTCGGCCTGTTCGAGAATCCGTATGTGGACCCCGAGCGCGTGGACGTGAAGGGCACGGCGGCGGCCGATACCGCGTATCAGGTCGCGCTCGAATCGGCGGTGCTGCTGCGCAATGAAGGCGGCGTGCTGCCGTTGAACGCCAACGGCGCGGAAAAAATCGCGGTGATCGGTCCGACCGCCGACGACCCGCTCGCGCTGCTCGCCGGCTACAGCTTCCCGGTGCACCTCATCAACTCGGGCGAGCAGTCGGTCGCGTCGATCGCCACGCCGCTGGGCGCACTGCGCGAGGTGCTGGGCGAGGCGCGCGTGCTGCATGCCAAGGGTTGCGACATCATCAAGACCCGCCGTGCGGGCGCGCCGGTCTTCCCGGGCGACGTGTCGCTCGACCTGAGCGCCGCCGCCAACCGCGACGACCTGATCAGCAAGGATACCGAAGCGATTTCCGCCGCGGTCGAAGCCGCGCGCAAGGCGGACGTGGCTGTCGTGTTCGTCGGCGATCTGGCGGGCTTGTTCCAGTCCGGTACGGTGGGCGAAGGCTCCGATACGGACAGCCTGGAACTCCCGGGTGTGCAACTGCAATTGCTCAAGGCCGTGGTCGAGAGCGGCACGCCGACGGTCGTCGTGATGACGGGCGGCCGGCCGTACAACCTGGGCGGCCTCGAAGATCGCATTGCCGCGCAAATCATGGCGTTTGCGCCGGGCGAGCGCGGCGCCGAGGCGCTTGCCGATCTGCTGGTGGGGCGCGCCGGGTTCAGCGGCCGTCTGCCGCTCTCCGTGCCGAAGAGCGCAGGCGCCGTGCCGTATGTGTACAACCATCGCCTCAAGAGCGCGGGCACGCCGATCGCCTATCACTTCGGCAGCCGCTATCCGTTTGGTTTCGGGCTCGGCTACACCCAGTTCCGTTACGGCGATCTCGCGGTGGCGCAAGGCGAAGTGCCGCTCGAAGACGGCACCGTCGAACTGAGCTTCACGGTCGAGAACATCGGCTCGCGCGACGGCACGGAAGTCGTGCAGATCTACGTGCGCGACCAGCACGCGTCGACGGCGCGGCCGGTGCGCGAACTCAAGGCGTTTGCACGCGTGCCGCTCGCGGCAGGCGCGCGCACTCGCGTGAACGTGAAGCTGCCCGTCGATATGTTCAATTTCACCGACGCACGCGGCGAGCGCATCGTCGAGCCGGGCAAATTCGATCTGATGGTGGGCAGTTCGAGCCGCGATATCCATCTGAGCGGCACGGTCACGGTGGTGGGCAATGCCACGCGCACGCTCCCGCGCGACTGGCGCATGCTGAGCGCCGTCGAAGTCGTCTCGTAAGCGAAAGGGAAGCGGCAGGTCAGGGCGGCGAGCCATTTGCGGCTCGCCGCCCTGTTTGGGTTCTGACAAGTCAACACTGGAATATCTGATGTCGTACGCAATCTATCCGAGCCTGGCGGACAAAACCGTCGTTATCACCGGCGGCGGCAGCGGGATCGGCGCCGCGGTCGTGGAGGCATTCGCGCAGCAGGGCGCGCGCGTATTTTTCCTCGACGTGGCCGAAGACGATTCGCTCGCTCTTCAGGAGAAGCTTCGCGGTGCGAAGCATCCGCCGCTGTTCAAGCGTTGCGATCTGTGCAGCGTGGAGGCGATCGAAAGCGTGTTCGCATCGATCGTCGATGCCGCGGGCCCGATCGACGTGCTCGTGAACAACGCGGGCAACGACGATCGCCATGAGATCGGCGAGCTGACCGCGAGCTACTGGGACGGGCGTATCGCCGTGAACCTGCGCCATCAGTTCTTCTGCGCGCAGGCCGCCGCGCGAGGCATGCGCCAGGCGGGAAGCGGTGTGATCCTTAACTTCGGTTCGGTGTCGTGGCACGTCGCCTTGCCGAACCTGCCGATCTACCTGACCGCGAAGGCCGGCATTGAAGGCATGACGCGCGGCCTCGCGCGCGATCTGGGCGGCGCGGGTATTCGCGTGAACTGCATTATCCCGGGCGCCGTGAAAACGCCGCGGCAGATGAATCTGTGGCAAACGGCGGAGAGCGAGGCGAAGGTCGTCGCGGGGCAGTGTCTGCAATTGCGCATCGAGCCCGAGCACGTGGCCCGCATGGCCTTGTTCCTCGCATCCGACGACGCCTCGCGCTGCTCCGGACGCGATTACTTCGTCGACGCGGGATGGTACGGAGAATGACGATGCCGCATCCCGTGTGCGTCTGGCCGATCGGCGCCGAGCTGGCCGAAGGGCCGCTCTGGCAGGCCGCGGAAAACGCGGTCTATTTCGTCGATATCAAGGGTCGCCGGATTCATCGCTTCGAGGTCACGACCGGGGAGCGCATGACGTGGTACGCGCCCGACCAGGTCGGCTTCATCGCGCCGCTGGGCGACCGCGTGTTCGTGTGCGGCTTGCCTGACGGCCTGTATCGCTTCGACGCCGTGAGCGGGGAATTCGACAAGCTGGTGGATGTCGAGCCGCATCTGCCGGGCAATCGCCTCAACGACGGTTTCGCCGATGCGCGCGGGCGCCTGTGGTTCGGCTCGATGGACGACGCCGAGCAAGCGCCGAGCGGTACGCTGTATCGCGTGGACGCAGGCGCGGTGTTGAGCGCACAGGACAGCGGCTACGTGATCACCAACGGCCCGGCCATGAGTCCGGACGGCCGCACGCTCTATCACAACGACACGATGCGTCGCGTCGTGTATGCGTTCGACGTCGCCGTTGATGGCACGCTGTCGGGCAAGCGCGTCTTCACCGCCATAGCCGGCGACGGGCACCCGGACGGCATGGCGGTGGACGCCGAGGGCTACGTGTGGGTCGCGCTGTTCGGCGGCTGGCGCATCGACCGTTACTCACCCGAGGGCGAACTGGCCGGTCGGATCGCGTTTCCTTGCGCGAACATCACGAAGCTCGCGTTCGGCGGGGACGATCTGCAGACCGTGTACGTTTCCACCGCATGGAAGGGGCTCACGGCTGCCGAGCGCGAGAAACAGCCGCTGGCGGGCGGCTTGTTCACGTTCCGCTCGCCGGTGCCGGGGCAGGCGCCGGCGAACTGCGCGGCGGCATTCGGACGGTAGGCAGCCTCGACCCCGGCCTCGACCCTCTTGACCCTATAGGACCAAAGTCCGATGGTCGGGGCGTCCTGCGGTGTTAGGCTCCGAGAGCACACGCCATGGTCCCTGACCGGCGCAACAAGCGTGGCACCTGATCGTTCCAGGGGGACTACCATGCTCTATCGATCGAATACGTGCATTGCGTTCGCGCGCGGCCTGGCGCTCTCAGTCGCGGCTTGCGGCTTCTTTGCGGCCTCGGCGCCCCTGTGCCGCGCGGCCGACACGGAAGCTTCCGCCGCCTCGGAGGCCATGCCAGCCGGGGCCTCCGTCGACACGGAAAGCGGCACCATCAGTTTGATCGATCAGAAGAATGCACTCATCGTCGTGACCGTGCCGGGTCGCGACGACCTGAGCTTCAATGTGAAAGATCATCCCGACGTGCTCAAGGTCATCCGGGTCGGCGACAAGCTCACGACCCACTACATGGAGCCGTACGTCACCGGATTGACGCCTGCCGAGGGCGCGGCGGTCACGCGCCTGACCCACACGGCAAAGGTGACCCAGCATTCCTCCGGCGCCGACCAGGAAAACTTCCAGGTGCTCCGCGAGTTCAGCGGCGTGGCGCAGGTCACCGGCGTGGACCGCAAGCTCAACCTCCTGACCGTCGTGGACAAGTCCGGCACCGCCCGTTCCATTCGGGTCAGCCGCCCGGACCTGATCGAAGTAATGCAGTCCCTCAAGCACCATAGCCACGTGCGCATCAAGTACGAATCGGAGATGACGATCATCGTCGCCCGTTAGCGGCCATGCTGGGGGACGCACGCGTTTCGCACGCGGCGCCGATCTCGATCGGCGCGGAGGTGCGATCGGTCAAACCCGGCCCTAAAAGGTGGTGCGTGCAAGCGGACCGATAATAGTCTATATTTGGTCCTGTTTAACTTGCTACGGGAGCACCTCATGCATCTCGCCGATCACGTGAAGCCAATCAGCTACCTCAAGAGTGAAGCCGCGCAAATCGTCAAGGATCTGACCGATTCAGGGGAGCCGCTCATCATCACGCAGAACGGCGAAGCGAAGCTCGTTGTTCAGGACGTGCGAACCTATGAATCGACTCAACAAACGCTCGCATTGCTGAAGATCCTGGCCATCGGCCAAAAACAGATCGAGCGTGCGGACCATCTGGATGGCGACGAGTTCTTTGCAGAACTCAACGAACTCGACCGCCAGGAAAAGCTTCGCTAATGCAGGCCCCGCTGCTGAAGTACCGCGTCCTGCCGACCGCGCGGATCGGTATCGATGAGTTGAGAAGCTACATCGTCCGCGCATTCGGATGGGAGACCTGGCGCCAGACGTCGGCTCAACTTCAGGACGCCATTGCGCAGATCCGCCAGTTCCCGGAGAGCGGCCACTTGCCTGCCGAACTCGAAGGCTTTGTCGACGACACTTTTCGACAGATACTTTCGGGCAAGAACCGGATCATCTATCAGGTCCGCGATGACACCGTTTTTATTCACCTCGTGATCGACACGCGACGCGACCTGCAAGCGCTTCTACAAAGAATCGTGCTTCGCCTGATGTAAATCGCATACCAAATCTTCAATTGGTTGCTAGCTCAACCAACGATATCCACCCGCATTCCTAAAGTTTCCCTTACAGCCTGCCGTTATCGCAGTTGGGTGGCCGCCTGTTGCTTTCGCGCGGCCGTACGACCCGGACTTGACAGGGCGCGAGAGGCGATAACGTCTGGCGCGCGGTACGACCGACGGTGATGCATGTGAGCTCCCGCAACGAAATCTACTCTTTGCCGCGCGGCAAGCTGGCCCGTTGGTTGACCGAACCCGGACGGGACACGCCGCACGAAATCCGTGTCGCCCTTGTCGGCACCTTGTTTGGAACGTTGCCGATCTTCTTTGGCGGCGTATCCAATACCGTGGCCGTGGCGTGGGTGCTCGCGCGCCGGCACGGCACGCTGCCGTTCAAGTTCTGGCTCGTCGCCGAAATCCTCGTCTGCGCGGTGCGCCTCGCCACGCTCACCCTGTCGCGCCGCCGCGCGAGGGAGGGCAAGAGCACGCCCACCGACTTCTATATTCTGCTCGCGCCGTTGTGGGGCGCGACGGTCGGCTACGGCGCGCTCGTCAGCGCCATGAGCCGGGATTGGGTATCCGCTACGCTCGCCTTTCTTTCCGCCGCCGCCATGGTGGGCGGGATCTGCTTCCGCAATTTCGCGGCGCCGCGCCTGGTGGCGGTCATGATCTGCCTTTCGCTGGGCCCGTGCTGCATTGGCGCGCTGCTGGGCGGCGAGCCAGTTCTCCTGCTCTCGCTCCTACAAATTCCCTTCTATCTGTTCGCGATGAGCGCCGCCGCGCGCCACCTGAACGCCATGCTCATCTCGACGATGAAGGCCGAACGGGAAAACAGCCATCGCGCGCGCCATGACGCCCTCACGGGACTCCTGAACCGCGATGGTCTGTTCAGCGCGGCCGGGCCCACGAGCGCCACGCCACTCAAGGCCGGCATGACGGTGTTTTTCGTCGATCTCGACGACTTCAAGCTGGTGAACGATGCGCATGGCCACAAGGCCGGCGACATGCTGCTCGTGCAGGTCGCCAGCCGTCTGCGCATGCTCGCTAGCGCGGGCGCATGGGTGGCCCGCATGGGCGGCGACGAATTCGTCATCGTCGATCCTCAGGTGGACCGGGCGCCGCGCGATTGGGCCAGCCTCGTGACCGAAGCGATCGAGCGGCCGTTCGAGCTTGCGCCGGGGCTGCTGGTGAAGGTTGGGGCGAGCGTGGGCTTCACGACGGTGGCGGCAGACGACCTGGACGTCGATCAGGTCTTGCGCCGCGCCGATCTCGCGATGTACGCCGTCAAGCGCGAGAAGGCGCCTGGCGAGCCCGTTGGGGTGGTCGAACGACCCGCGTCTTGAGAGCGGCCTGCCCGATCGCGCCGGTACGTCGAGTGGTCCTAACCAGTTCATCGCCCGCATGGGCGTGCGGACACGCTTCTGAACTGGGTCGCTTGCGAGCGCCGCGCGCTGACCAGAAAGACCGGTTTCCGGCAATGCCTCACAGGGCGCTTTCCCGGCGCCCTTAGCCTCCTGGCCAGCGACAGGCATAAGCATCGATTCGATGCCTAATTTGTCCCCGGAAAAATATCGTTTATTTTTCCGGCGCTGAAATGACATAATCTCTGCCCCGCCGGCGCGGCGCGCGGCGGGCCGCGTCACATTCCATTCATAACCCTTTTGACGACCCCGCTAATCGCAGGGCCGCACGCCATTCTTTATTTGATGTTAATTTAAACCCCATTCCCGATTGGCCATTTAAACGGCGATTTTCCCCATTTTTTGGTGCGAAATTGCCGAACAATGGCTTTTATTATTCGCCACACACAAAACAGTCATAGAAACATGAACGACCGTTCTCCCAATCTCGCGCCCGCGCCGCTCGAAGAGACGACACTGCGCCAGTGGTTGTCTGTCTTTGCCGTGGCGATCAGCGCATTCGCGTTCGTGACGTCCGAATTCCTGCCGGTCGGTCTGCTCACCGAGATCGCCCGCGACCTCGGCGTGACGCCAGGCACGGCCGGCCTCATGGTGACCACGCCGGGCGTCATGGCGGCGATCTTCGCGCCGGGCCTGATGATGTTCGCCGGCCGCATGGACCGGCGGCAGGTATTTCTCCTGCTCACGGCCGTGCTGCTCGCATCGAATATCGTCTCCGCGCTTGCGACGAATTTCGCGCTCATGCTGGTTGGCCGCGCGATGCTCGGCGCAGCGCTCGGCGGCTTCTGGACCCTCGCAACCGCAGCGGCGGGCCGCCTCGTGCATACGAGCGACGCCGCACGCGCAACGGCCATCATCCTGACCGGCGTGACCTTCGCGACGGTGATCGGCGTGCCGCTCGGTACCTTTATCGCCGGTTTCGCGTCGTGGCGCATGTCGTTTTTCGTAACGGGCGGCCTCGTCGCGCTCGCGCTCGCTGCGCAGGCGTTGCTGGTGCCAACGCTTCCTTCCGCAGCCGCATTGCGTCTCGCCGATTTCGCCACGCTGCTGCGCCGCCCGCATGTGCGTCTGAGCATGCTGATGGTGGCGCTCGTGTTCGGCGCGCATTTTTCGACCTATACGTTCATCGCGCCGCTGCTTCAGCAGGACTTCTCGATGAGCGCGATCACGCTGCTGCTGCTCGCATTCGGCGTGATCGGCTTTTTCTCGAACGCGCTGACTTCGGCGGTCGTGGCCACGCGACTGAAGTCCGCCGTGGCGACGATGACGGCGCTGCTGTTGTGCGCGCTCTCGGCGATGATTCTGCTCGACCACGTGCGAATCGGCGAGATCGCGGCGATGCTGATGTGGGGCGTGGCGTTCGGCGCGATTCCGCTGTGCTTCTCCGTGTGGATTCAGCGCGGCACGGCCGATCTCGCCGAAGCGGGCTCGGCGATGTTCGTGAGCGTGATCCAGGTGGCGATTGCGCTTGGCTCGTCGGTGGGCGGCACGATCGTGGACCGTGCGGGCATCCGTGCCGATCTGGTGCTCGGCTGCGCGCTCGCCGTGTTCGGACTCGTGACGCTGCAGCGGCTTGCGGCAATGGAGCGGCCGGCGCGGGTCGCGGCGCTCGAATGCGAATGCAGCCCGTCGCTCGATTGAAACCATTGAAACGGGAGCGACACAAGGCGGCGAGCCATCGACCTCGCCGCGCCGCGCGCCGGGTCTGCGCAAAGAGACCTGATTTCATTGCACCACGTTAGCGCATCGCGCACTGCGCTAACGTTTGCGAACGGGCATGATCGTCCGTCCGCAAGGCTCGCCAATTGTCGCGTGCCACGCTCACGCGTAACCCCTCAAGTGACGCCCGGTTTCGGCCGATATGCAATGTGGTTCCCCTGCGTTCCGCAGGGTCCGCCATTCCCGAACTGAAAGCGAGCGTTACGTGCACGGAATCAAGTTTGCCTGGCTGTGGTCCGGTCTGATCGGCATGCTTTTGCTCCTGGGTTGCGATCAGCAGAACGGCGCCCAGAGCAGCAAGGCCGCGCCGGCACGGACCACCATCACCGCGCTGATCTGGGCGCCGGACTGGCCGGAGGAGATGCTCCAGATCGCCGCCGGGTTCGACAAACTGAATCCCGATCTGCACGTGAACGTGCAGTTCATGGTCGGCAACTCGATCGAGGAGAACATCAAGCCGCGCGTGGCGGCGGGCACGCTGCCCGACCTCGTCAGCATCAATCCGAACGCCTATGCCGCCGAGCTGGCCGACCAGGGCGTGCTCGCCGATGTCCGCCAGAGCGCCGCATGGAAGAACATGCTCGATCCGCTCGAGGCCGACTGGACCAGTCGCGACGGCAAGGGGTTCGGCGTTTCGGGCGGCGTGGCGACGACGATGATCTATTACAACCGAGCCATGTTCGCCAAGGCCGGCATCGACACGCTGCCGACGAATTTCGATGAGTTCCTGGCGGTGTGCGCGAGGCTCAAGCAGGCGGGCATGATTCCGGTGATGTGGAGCGGCGGGTTTCCGAACATGCTCGGCAACGGGCCATTCGCTTCAGGCTTTGCCAATGATGTGGTCGCGCGCGAGCCCAACTGGAAAGAGAAAATGGCGGACGGCACGCTGAACCTCGATACGCCGGAGGCGGCCGATATCTTCGCCAAAATCGCATTGATCCCGGAGCGCGGTTACGCGCAGCCGTCGTTCATGACGACGGGGTACGACGAGGGCATTCGCCTTTTCAAGGAAGGCAAGGTGGCGATGGCGTTCCAGGGCAGCTGGTCAGCCGGACTCATGCTGCATGGAAACGATTTCTCGGTGGGCGTGTTCGTGCCGCCCTGGAACGCGCGCGGCGAACGCGTCGTGCCGGTGCTCGGCAGCGAAACGGGCTTTGCCGTTTGCGAAACGCCCAACAAGGCCGCGGCCATGCGTTTTCTGGAATTCATCGCCGGCAAGGGGTTTCCGATTCTTCAGCGGAAACGCCACAACATTTCGCCGTTCCAGAAAGGCATGGGGACCGTGGTGAGCGACGTGGAGATCGTCGACTACACGAACGCGCTCAGCCGTTATCCCGTCACGGCAAGCCCCTATTATTCGTCGCTTCCTTCCAATACGATTGAGCTGGTGCATGAATTGATGCAGGATGTGCTGCTCAGGAAAATTACACCCAGGCAGGCTGCGCAGCGCCTGGACATCTCGGTCAAGACTGAAGCGAAGATGCACTACAAATGAATGCAATCTCCGCACTGCTGCGACGTGCTTTCGACTACCTCTGCCAGGATTTGCTTCGACGCGTCGAGATTCGCTATCGACTGATTGCCGCTTCCATTCTGTTGGCGCTGTTGCCCATTATCATTTCGGGCTGCATTTCCTATGTGAAGTCAGTTGCTGCGATCAAGGAAAATGCGGAGATATTTTCGAAAGAGGTGGTGAGGCAGGTTTCGAGAAATGTCGAACTGCGCATGCATGAGATCGAAACGGAAAGCAATCTGCTCGTGCTTTCGGACCGGGTCCAGGGCGCGCTCGCGAGAGTGGCGAGCGGCAGCGCGAGGGAGCAGAGCGAGGCGCGCGAGGACATGACGCGTTTGCTGCTCGAGCATTATGGGTCGGTCGATTTCATCAACCAGAAATATTTGCTCGACCAGAAAGACCGGATTCTCGATACGCAGGCATTTGCGCAGTTGACTTCGGGTGTGACGGCGCTCGTCGGCATCGCGGAAGAGTCGCATGAACGCACCTACTGGGGCAGCTACGACGACGGCGTCGGGCAGCAGAACCTGGGGATGGTGCGCGCCATCTACAACAAGAGCGACAACGCGAAGATCGGCAGTCTGGTTCTGGTCGTTCGCCCCGAATACTTCTCGACGATTTTCAACGACGTCGCGACGGGCAGCGGAACAGAGATTTACGTATTCGATGCGAGCGACAACAAGATCATCGTAGTCCCGAATCACGCGTCGTCGCCCAACCCGGGCGCCGCCCCCGAGCCTGGCCTGATCGAGGATATCGCGCGCCACCGCGTATCGGGCGAGTCGAGCCGGTTCGTCAATTTCGCAGCAAAGCGCGGCGGCCATTATCTTGCCGCCTACGCGCGCATTCCCGGCACGAGCTGGTTCGTGGTCAGCACGATCGCCGAACAGAATCTCACTGCGGAGGCCCAGGCCGTACGCAACCAGATCGTGGTCGTCGGCATCTCCGGGTTTCTGCTTTCCATTTTCCTTGCCTACTTTATTTCGTACAGCATTTCGGCGCCGCTGCAGGATCTGGTGCGCCGCATGCACGACACCGGCGAGGATGCCGGCGCCGTCGAGGACGATGGCAAGGACGGGGAAGGGCCGCTTGGCGGACCGGACGAATTGGCCCGCCTGGCGCAGCGTTTCGAGCGCATGCGCACGGCGATCAGGCAGAAGATTCACAAGATCAACGAAATCAATGCGTCGCTCGAACAGACTGTCGTCGACCGGACGGCGGAACTCGTCGCCCGCGAACGGGAGGCGCGCACGCTGATCGAGAATTCGCCCGATACGATCACGCGATATGACCGCGAGCTGCGCCGCACCTTCGCCAATCCGGCCTTTTGCACGTCGGCGGGATGCGATCTCGCCACCGTCCTCGGCAAGCGGCCTTCGGAGCTTCCCGGCGGGGCCAATGCGCTGGTCTACGAAAGGAAGATCGGCGAAGTCATCGCGACGGGAAAAAGCGCGCAGTTCGAACTGAGGTGGGCAGGGAAGGACGGGCAGGAGCAATGTACTCACATTCGCATCACGCCTGAGATCGATCGGTCCGGCCATGTCACTTCCGTGCTGGCGGTCGGTCGCGATCTCTCCGACCGGATGGCGTTCGAGGCGACCATCTGGAAGCAGGCCAATTTCGATGCATTGACGGGGCTGCCGAACCGGCAGTTATTCCACGATCGTCTCACCGAGGAGGCCGCGCTCGCGCGCCGTTCGCAAAGGCGCGTGGCCCTGATGTTGATCGACCTCGATCGCTTCAAGGAGGTCAACGACTCGCTGGGGCACGACCGCGGCGACGTGCTGTTGATCGAGGCTGGGCGCCGTATCAGCGCCTGCGTGCGCAATCTGGATACCGTCGCGCGGCTGGGCGGCGACGAGTTCACGGTGATCTTGCCCGATCTCGAAGACATGGAAGCGGTCGAGCAGACCGTGCGCAATATCAATCGCAAACTGACTGAGCCGTTCAAGCTCGGCGCGGACGAGGTCTACATTTCGGCGAGCATCGGCGTCACCGTTTTCCCCGACGACACGGTCGAACTCGACGCGTTGTTCAAGAACGCCGACCAGGCCATGTACGCGGCCAAGAATGCCGGACGCAACCGCTTCAGTTACTTCACGCCCGATATGCAGCTGGAGGCGGAAACGCGCTTGCGCCTGACCAGCGACCTGCGTTCGGCGCTGCCGCGCGGTCAGCTTCGGCTGGTTTATCAGCCGGTCGTCGACCTGGCGACGGGCCGGGTCTGCAAGGCGGAAGCCTTGTTGCGCTGGCTGCATCCCGAGCGCGGCATGATCAGTCCGCTCGAATTCATTCCGCTCGCCGAAGATACCGGCCTGATCATTCCCATCGGCGACTGGGTGTTCCGGCAAGCCGTGCAACAGGCGCGCATCTGGCGTGAGCAATACGATCCGTCGTTCCAGATCAGCGTCAACATGTCGCCGGTGCAGGTCCGCCAGGACAGCACGGTCGGCGTGCGGTGGCACGACTATCTCGACCGCGAGGGCATGCCGGGGCAAAGCGTGGTGGTGGAAATCACCGAGGGGCTGCTGCTGCAGGCCGAATCGAATATCGACGAGAGGCTGCTCGATTTCCGTCTTGCAGGCATTGGCATTTCGATCGACGACTTCGGCACGGGCTATTCCTCGCTGGCCTATCTCAAACGCTTCGACATCGATTACCTGAAAATCGATCGCTCATTCGTCCAGAACCTGAGCGTGGACGAAAACAATCAGGTGCTCTGCGAGGCGATGGTGGTGCTCGCGCACAAGCTCGGAATCCAGGTCATCGCCGAAGGCGTGGAAACCGTCGAACAGCGGGATTTTCTGAAGTCGATGGGCTGTGATTTCGCGCAGGGCTATTTGTACTCCAGGCCGATCGAGCCCGAACAGTTCGAACAGGTGGTCTGGCCGTTGATCGCAGAAGGCGCGGCGGCCGGGCAGGAGCGAAGCAATCGCAAATGAATCGATACGGCAGCATCGTATCGACTCACTGCGGAACGATACGAAATAATCAGCCAGCACATAAATCGGCGCGCTCAGGTGTTCTGTACGAAGACGTACGGAATACGCACGCCATGAAACTGCGGCGCATGGCGCGCGATTGACGCGTTGTGCGTCGCTCGCGCGCCGCCGCTTTTACTGCGCGAGCCAGCCGCCATCCACCTTGAACTCGGCGCCACGCATCTCGTTCGCCGCTTCCGAGCACAGGAACGCCGCCACGCCACCAATCTGCTCGACCGTCGCAAAGCTTGCCGACGGTTGCTTTTCGCCGAGCAGTTTCAGCGTAGCGTCTTCGACGGACATGGCCTCGCGGTGGGCCAGATCGTCGATCTGCTTCTGCACGAGCGGCGTGAGCACCCAGCCCGGACAGATCGCATTGACGGTCACGCCGCTGCGCGCGGTTTCCAGTGCGGCGACCTTGGTGAGCCCGATCACGCCATGCTTGGCCGCGACATAGGCCGACTTGCCGACCGAGCCCACGAGCCCGTGTACCGATGCGATATTGATCACGCGTCCCCAACCCGCTGCGCGCATGATGGGAAGCGCCGCGCGCGTCGCATGAAACGTCGCGCTCAGATTGATCGCGATGATCTGATCCCAGCGTTCCCGCGGAAAGTTCTCGATCGTTTCGACATACTGAATACCCGCGTTGTTGACGAGAATATCGAGCCCGCCGAACGTGCTTGCCGCGAAGGCCACGAGGGCTTCGATCTCGGCAGGACGGCTCATATCCGCGTTGTGATGCGCGACGCGCACGCCGGCCGCTTCGATTTGCGCGAGCGCGGCCGCCGGCTCGCCGAAACCGTTCAGGACGATATTGGCGCCTGCGCGAGCCAGCGCCGTCGCAATGCCGAGACCGATGCCGCTGGTCGAACCGGTGACGACGGCGGTTTTTCCGGCGAGGGAGAGCGTGTTGGGGAGATGCATGGGTGGGCCTGGTGTAGTTGCCGGTTAGACGATGCCGGTCAGGTAGAACACGGCGATCACGAAGAAGACCGCGAGCGTTTTGATGATGGTGACCGCGAAAATGTCGCGATACGATTCGCGGTGCGTGAGGCCCGTGACCGCGAGCAGCGTGATGACCGCGCCGTTGTGCGGCAGCGTATCCATGCCGCCGCTCGCCATTGCCACCACGCGGTGCAGCACTTCCATCGGAATGTGCATGGCCTGCGCGGTCTTGATGAAGGTGTCCGACATGGCGGCGAGCGCGATGCTCATGCCGCCCGAAGCCGAACCCGTGATACCCGCGAGCGCCGAAACCGACACGGCCGCATTCACGAGCGGATTCGGAATGGCCTTGAGCGCATTGCCGACCACGAGGAAGCCGGGCAGCGCCGAGATCACGCCGCCGAAGCCGTACTCGGATGCCGTATTGAGCGTGGCGAGCAGCGCGCCGCTCACTGCGGTCTTCGTGCCGGTCGCAAAGCGTTCCTTCACGCGGCCGAACGCCGTCACGATGACGAGCAGAATGCCGAGCAGCAGTGCGCCCTGCACGGCCCAGATGGCCACGACGCTCTTCACGGCCACCGTTACGGGCGCATGCATGCCGGGCAGCACGTCGGGCGCGACGGTGAAGCTTTCGCCGTACCACTGCGGAATCCACTTCGTGAGCATGAAGTTGGCGACGCCAACCAGCACGAGCGGCGCAATGGCCAGCGCCGGATGAGGCAGGTTGCCGGTTTCGACGCGCTCCGGTTCGTTCACGAGCGACGTGCCATAGCCTTCGCCCTTCGCCATGGCGCTGCGGCGGCGCCATTCGAGGTACGTGAGACCGACCACGATGATGAAGATCGAGCCGATCACGCCGAGCCTGGGCGCGGCCCACGCGGTGGTCTTGAAGAACGTGGTGGGAATGATGTTCTGGATCTGCGGCGTACCGGGCAGCGAATCCATCGTGAACGTGAACGCGCCGAGCGCGATCGCACCAGGCATGAGGCGCTTCGGAATGTTGCTCTGGCGATAGAGTTCGGCGGCGAACGGATACACCGCGAACACCACGACGAAGAGCGAGACGCCGCCATACGTGAGCAGCGCGCAGACCGCGACGATCACGGCATTGGCGCGCGAGCGGCCAATGTAGCGGATCGCGGCGGCCACGATCGCCTCGGAGAAGCCCGATAGTTCGATGACCTTACCGAACACGGCACCGAGCAGGAAGACGGGGAAGTAGAGCTTGACGAAGCCGACCATCTTTTCCATGAAGATGCCGGAAAACACGGGGGCGACGGCGGAAGGATCGATCAGCAGCACGGCGCCCAGTGCGGCGATGGGCGCGAAGAGAATGACGCTGTAGCCGCGGTAGGCCACGAACATCAGGAACGCCAAAGCGGCGATCACAATCACAAAGGACATCTTGTCTCCAGTTGGTTTATTCGTGCAGGTCTGTTTGTTGTTCGCGCGCGCCGAAGCCGGCGCGACCGCGCAATAGAGCACGATATGTGCCAGCGGGCGGGGAGCCTTGCGCGAAGCGGCGCGCGAACGGGCGGCATGGGGCGCGAGGGTACAGCTGGGGTGGTTGCGGCGGCAGTGCGTCTCAAAACTGAGACGGGTTAGGCGAAGAGAGCGCGCCGCCGCTTGCCACCCCGCGCGCAAAGCCGGGTAATTTCAGGGGAAGTGGCGCAATCTCATTTCTGAGATAATGCGTCCCGAAAATGAGAATTCACTGGCCGTGACGGGCTCCGTCAGGGCCGCGCCCAAAGAAAAGCACCGAATGGAAATCGAAACGACCGCGCTGCTGGCCGACTACGACCACGTGCGCAAGCTGGCGATGCAATCGCTCTTTCAATCGCTCGACAAGTTCAGCGAAGGCACCGTGATCGTCGATCGCAACGCGCGCGTGGTCTGGATCAACCGGGACTACGCGGCGCGCTTCGGCTTTGACGACCCCATGGCCGTGATCGGTCTCGATTGCGAAGCCGTCATTCCGAACAGCATGATGCGCGACGTCGTGAAGGGGGGCGAGCCCATTCTGCTCGACATTCTCGAGACCGATCGCGATCCGATCGTCGTCACGCGTTTGCCGATCAAGGACGACAACGGCGAAACGATCGGCGCCGTCGGCTTCGTGCTGTTCAACGAACTCAAGGGACTGTCGCCCCTCTTCAGCCAGTACGCGCGGCTGCGCGCCGAACTGATCAGCACGCGCCAGTCGCTCGCGCAGGTGCGGCGCGCGAAGTACAGCTTTTCTAGCCTGATCGGCACCAGCGCCGCAAGCCTCGAAGTGAAGCGCCAGGCGCGCCGGGCCGCGCGTCTCGCCTCGCCGGTGCTGTTGCTCGGCGAAACGGGCACGGGCAAGGAATTGCTCGCACACGCCATCCACGGCGCGTCCGGACGCGCGGACAGTCCGCTCGTGACGGTGAACGTCGCGGCGATTCCCGACACGCTGCTGGAACTCGAGTTCTTCGGCGCGGAGGCGGGCGCGTACACGGGCGCGGAGCGCAAGGGGCGCATCGGCAAATTCGAGCTGGCCCAGGGCGGCACACTCTTTCTCGACGAGATCGGCGACATGCCGCTCGCGCTGCAGGGCAAATTGCTGCGGGTCTTGCAGGAGCAGGAGTTCGAGCCGCTCGGCTCGAATCGCATCGTGCGCACCGACGTGCGCATCATCGCGGCGACCTCGGCGGATCTGCCCGCACTCGTGGCGCGGGGCCGGTTTCGTGCGGACCTCTACTATCGGCTCAACGTACTGATGATTCGTGTGCCGCCGCTGCGCGAGCGCCTGGCGGACATCGAGGCGATGGCGTATTCGATTCTCGACAAGCTCGCGGTGGAGAGCGGCGCGGGGCATCTCGAACTCGACAAGGACGCGCTCGCGATGCTGTGTGCGTATGGCTGGCCGGGCAACGTGCGTGAGTTGCGCAACACGCTCGAGCGCGCGGTGCTGCTATCGGATAGCGAGCGCATCGATGCGCGCTCGCTCGCGCGCTTCATCGGCGACGGGCGCGGGCAGCGCCGGGACGAGGAGGAGGGCGCTCAGCACGATACGCAGGACGACACCGGCGCGCCGCAGTATCAGCAGTACGACGAAGCAATGCGCGACTACGAACGCCGCTTCCTGACCGACGCGTTGCGCGCGGCGGGCGGCCAGGTGACGAAAGCCGCCGCGCAGATCGGCATGGCGCGCGCGACGCTGTACCGGCGCATCGTTGCGCTGGGTATCGACGTTTGATGCCGTGAGTCCGCGCAGTCACCCGCCCGCAATGAGTTTTTTGCGCGCGGCCTTCACGCGCGCCACGTGTGCTTCATCCCAGTCGTAGAAGCCCGCGCCGCTGCGCACACCCACACGGCCCGCTTTGACTTGCGCGCGCAACAAATCGATCACGTCTTCGTCCTTCGCCAGTTCGGGCATGAGATGCGAGGAGATGTCGACGAAGGTGTCGAGGCCGCCCATGTCCGCGCTCTCGAACGGGCCGACGATGCCCCACCGGCGGCCGAGCGACGCCTTCATCACGCGGTCCACCACCTCGGGGCTCGCCGCGCCCGAACGCACGATATTGAGCGCCTCGCGCAGCACCGCGAATTGCAGCCGGTTGCCGACGAAGCCGGGGATCGCCTTGGCGAGCACGACGGGCTCCATGCCGATCGCGCGCATCAGCGTCTCGGTTCGCGCGGTGACGTCGGGCGTGGTGGCGCGCCCCGGCACGACTTCGACGAGCGGGATCATGTGCGGCGGATTCCAGAAATGCGCGATCACGAAGCGCTCGGGCGCGGCCAGCGGCTCTGCCAGCAGATCCGGCTCGAAGCCGCTCGTGTTGCTCGCGAGAATCGCGTCGGGGGCGAGCACCGCGCCGAGTTGCGTATAGAGCCGGTGCTTGAGATCGAGCACTTCGGGCACGGCCTCGAAGACGAACTGGGCTTCGGTCATGGCTTCGAGTGTCGCGCTCGTTTCGATACGCGCAAGCGCGGCCGCGCCTGTTGCCGCGTCGATGCGGCCTGCGTCGGTCAGTTCGTCGAGCACGGCCTGGGCCTTCGCGGACACACTGTCGAGCCGCGCGGGATCAACGTCATGGACGATCGTGCGCAGGCCGTGCAGCGCACATTGCGTCGCGATGCCGACGCCCATCAATCCCGTGCCGATCACGCCCGCCACCGTCACCGTTCTGTTCATGCTTCGTCATCTCCTTGCTGTTCTTCAATTGGGTTCGACAGCATAGCGCTTCGCATGACGCGGCGTCGTCCCGCTTCGGCTGGTTGCCAATAATCGGGGACATATTTGCTATGCGTATCCGGTAATACCCTGGGTCTATTTCACCCGCGTGAGGACTCTGGTATAACTGCGCTCCCAAGCTGATTACGTTTTAGCACGGCAAAAAACCGCAGGCGCGGCAAGCCGTGGAAAGGGAGTGCAATGGCGCGCGTAGTGGTGGTGGGCAGCATCAATATGGACATGGTCGTCACGACCGACACGTTTCCCCGGCTCGGCGAGACGCTGTTCGGCACGCATTTTTCGACCCATCCGGGCGGCAAGGGCGCGAACCAGGCGGTCGCGGCGGCGCGTCTTGGCGCGGAGGTGACGATGATTGGCTGCGTCGGCGCCGATGCGTTCGGCGGCGAGATGAAAGCGACGCTGGCGCGCGAAGGCGTCGATATCGCGCATGTGAGCACGGGTCGCGAGGCGACCGGCATCGCCTCGATCACGCTCTCGGGCGGCGACAACGCGATCATCGTCGTGCCGGGCGCGAACCACGAGCTTTCGCCCGAAGACATCGACCGTGCAAGCGCCGCGATCGCCCAGGCCGACGTCGTGCTCGCGCAACTCGAAGTGCCCTATGCAACGGTGCTCCATGCCGCGCGGCGCGCTCGCGAACACGGCAAGCCGTTCTTCCTCAATCCCGCACCCGCAGTCGAACTGAGCGGCGAGCTGCTCGAGCTGACCACGCTGCTCACGCCCAACGAGCACGAGCTCGCGACCGCGCTGCAAACGCCGGAAGGCGCGTGGGCCGAGGTCATCGCGCGCTCGCCTGTGCGCATTGCCATGACGCACGGTAAAGACGGCGCGTACTACACCGACGCCGATGGCGCGCTCGTGCATCAGCCGGGATTCACCGTCGAAGCCGTCGATACGACCGGCGCCGGCGA
Organism: Paraburkholderia sp. EG286B; assembly: GCF_040965655.1. Lineage (NCBI taxonomy): Bacteria > Pseudomonadati > Pseudomonadota > Betaproteobacteria > Burkholderiales > Burkholderiaceae > Paraburkholderia > Paraburkholderia sp. EG286B. Next base: position 155,630 of record NZ_JBFRCF010000007.1, read on the forward strand.
CACCTTCAACGGCGCGCTCGCGGCGTTCTGGCATCTCGGCATTGGCGAGGCCGTGCGGCGCGCGAACGCGGCGGGCGCGCTCTCGGTGACGCGCGCCGGTGCGCAGGGCGGCATGCCCACGCTCGCCGAACTCGAAGCCTTCCTGAACACGCAAGCCTGAGATTCGCAGTGAAAAAACACGGACATCTGAATCGCGATATCGCACGCGTGCTCGCGCGCATGGGCCACACGGACAGCCTCGTGATCGCCGACTGCGGCCTGCCCATTCCCGACGGTGTGGAATGCATCGACGTTTCGCTCGCGGTGGGCGTGCCCGACTTCTTCGCCGTGCTCGACAGCGTGCTCGCCGACTTCAAGGCCGAGCGCGCGGTGTTCGCGAGCGAGGCGCAGACGCACAACGCGGCCGTGGTGGCGCGCAGCCGCGAGATGGCCGCCGCGCACATCGCCGTGGAAAACGTGCCGCACGAAGAATTCAAGCACCGCTGCCGCGAGGCGAAGGCGGTGATCCGCACCGGCGAATGCAGCCCCTACGCGAATGTGATTTTGCATTCGGGCGTGATCTTCTGAGAGGTCCAGGATGCAAGTGATGATGCAGGGGATCGGCAAGGCGTTCGGTCCGGTTCGGGTGCTCGAAGGCGTTGATTTCCGCATCGAGGCCGGCGAGATCCACGCGCTGATGGGCGAGAACGGCGCAGGCAAATCGACGCTCATGAAGATCCTGAGCGGCGTGTATCAAGCCGATGCGGGCGAGATCCTCGTGGACGGGCGCGCGGTGCAGATCCGCAGCACCGTCGAGGCCGAACGCGCGGGCATTGCCATCATTCACCAGGAATTGAACCTCATCCCGCAACTGACGGTGATGGAGAATCTGTTCCTCGGCCGCGAGCCGAGCCGCTTCGGCATGGTCGACGTCGCGACGATGCGCAAAGAGGCGCGCAAGTGGCTCGACAAGGTCGGCGCGCAGCGTATCGATCCGCAGACCGAGGCGGGGCTGCTCTCCATCGGTCAGCAGCAACTCGTGGAAATCGCCAAGGCGCTGTCGCTGAACGCGCAAGTCCTCGTGATGGACGAGCCGACCGCCGCGCTCACGAACCGCGAGATCGAAACGCTGTTCGAGATCATGCAGTCGCTCAAGGCGAGCGGCGTGGCGATCGTCTACGTCTCGCACCGCATGGAAGAGATCTTCCGTGTTTGCGACAAGATCAGCGTGCTGCGCGACGGCCATTTCGTCGGCGAGCGCGCGATTCGCGACACCGGCTTCGACGAGATCGTGCGCCTGATGGTGGGCCGCGAGATCGGCGAGCGATTCCCGAAGCGCAGCCATGCGCCGGGCGACGTGCGCATGAGCGTGTCCGGTCTGGCGGACGACGGCCATATCGAAGGCATTACGTTCGACGTGCGCGCGGGCGAGGTGCTGGGCATCGCCGGACTCATGGGCGCAGGCCGCAGCGAGATTCTGCGCACGCTGTTCGGCGCGAACCGCAAGACCGCGGGCACGGTCACGCTCGACGGCAAGCCGCTCGAGGTGCGCGATGCGTCGAGCGCGATTGCGGCGGGCATTGGCTTCGTCACGGAAGACCGCAAGCGACAGGGGCTCGTGCTCGGCATGTCGGTGCGCGAAAACGCGACGCTCGTGCATCTGGACCAGTACGCCACGCTCGGCTTCGTCAACGAGCGCGCGGAGCGCAGCGCCGTCGACGGGCTCATCAAGCAGTTGCGCGTGCGCACGCGCGACGCCGAACTGGACGTCAAGGCGCTTTCGGGCGGCAATCAGCAGAAGGTCGTGTTCGCGAAGTGGCTGGCGCAGCCGCCGAAGGTGCTGCTGCTCGACGAGCCCACGCGCGGCGTGGACGTGGGCGGCAAGGCCGAGATCTACACGATCATCAATCAGCTCGCGGAGCAGGGCGTCGCCATCGTGATGGTGTCGTCCGAGCTGCCCGAAGTGCTGGCCATGAGCGACCGCATTCTCGTCATGCATCAGGGACGCCAGAACGGCATCTTCGAAGCGGCCACGGCCACCCAGGAACGGATCATGACGGCGGCAGCCGGCGGACAGGCGAGTGCCGCGCAAGCCGTGGCGGCCTGAGCGAAGGCGCTTACCAATCACTGAAAACTAGCGAGACATGACATGTCGCAAGTGACCCTTACCCCCGGCAGCCGGGCTACGCTGCAAAAGCTCGGACCCTTCGTAGCACTGCTGATCATTTCGGTGGCGCTCTCGATCGTGAGCCGCGACTTCCTCACGCTCGACAACCTGCTCAACGTGATGCGGCAGGCGTCGATCAACGCGCTGATCGCGTTCGGCATGACGCTCGTGATCCTGCTCGGCGGCATCGATCTCTCGGCGGGCTCGGTGCTCGCGCTGTCCTCGGTGATCATCGCGACGCTGCTGAGCGCGGGCACGCCCGCCGTCGTCGCGACGCTCGCCGGCCTCGTGGCCGGCGGCCTGATGGGCTATGCGAATGGTCTCGTGATCAGCAAGGGCAAGGTCGCGCCGTTCATCGCCACGCTCGGTTCGATGACGGTGCTGCGCGGCCTCGCGCTCGTCGTATCGAACGGCAGCCCGATCAGCAGCTTCAACAGCGACTTCTTCTCGCTGCTGGGCGGCGGCTATGTCGCGCGCCTCGTGCCGATTCCCGTCGTGCTGATGCTAGTGATGTTCGGTGTGTTCTGGGTCCTGCTGCGCAAGACCGTGTTCGGCCGCCATATCTATGCAACGGGCGGCAATGCCGAATCGGCGAAGCTGTCCGGCGTGAAGGTCGATCGCATCCAGTTGTGGGTGTACACGATCGCGGGCGTCATGTCGGCGCTCGCGGGCGTGGTGCTGACCTCGCGCCTGAACTCCGCGCAGCCGACCGCCGGCACGGGCTACGAGCTCGACGCCATCGCGGCGGTCGTGCTGGGCGGCACGAGCCTCACGGGCGGCCGCGGCTGGATCTTCGGCACGCTCGTGGGCGCGCTGCTGATCGGCGTGCTCAACAACGGCCTGAACCTGCTCGACGTGTCGTCGTTCTATCAGCAGGTCATCAAGGGCATCGTGATCCTGCTTGCCGTGCTGATCGACCGCGGCAACAAGAAGTCGTCGTAATACCTCGGCGCGCCACGCTTCATTCGCGTGGCGCGGCAGTTCTGCATCAATAGTTATCCTGACGTTTTTTATCTCCACACACTCCATATATAACGAGGAGGAAGACTATGCATAAGCACAATTCGCCGTCGATCTCGAAACTGTTTGCGGCGCTCGCCGCCGGTTCGCTCGTGCTGGGCCTCGCGGCCTGCTCGAAGGAAGGTCCGGGCAGCACCGCCGATGCCGGCGCATCGGCCGCGGCGCCGGCTTCGGGCGGCGCAGTCACGGTCGGCCTGTCGATCTCGACGCTCAACAATCCGTTCTTCGTCTCGCTCAAGAAGGGCGCCGAAGACGAAGCGAAGAAGGACGGCGTGACGCTCATCACCGTCGACGCGCAGAACGATCCGGCCAGGCAGCAGGCGAGCGTGGAAGACCTGATCGAGAAGAAGGTCAACGTCATCCTCATCAACCCGACCGATTCTTCGGCGGTGGCCAACGTCGTGAAGGAAGCGACGAGCAAGGGCATCAAGGTGATTTCGCTCGACCGCAGCGTGAACGGCGCGGAAGTCAGCTCGCATATCGCTTCGGACAACAAGGCGGGCGGCAAAATGGCTGCTGATTTCCTTGCCGACACGCTGGGCGGCAAGGGCAACATCGTCGAGCTGCAAGGCATTCCGGGTTCGTCGGCCGCCAACGAGCGCGGCGCCGGTTTCGACGACGAAATCTCGGCCAAGGGCGGCGTGAAGATCGTCACGAAGCAGCCGGCCGACTTCGATCGCGCCAAGGGCCTTTCGGTGATGGAAAACATCATCCAGAGCAACAAGGACATTCAGGGCGTGTTCGCGCAGAACGACGAAATGGCGCTGGGCGCGGTCAAGGCGCTGCAGGCTGCGGGCCTGAAGAACGTGGCCGTGGTAGGCTTCGACGCCACCGACGACGCGATCGCCGCGGTCAAGGCCGGCCAGATGGCCGCGACCGTGCAGCAGCAGCCCGAACTGATCGGCCAGTATGGCGTGCAGGCGGCGAAGAAGGTGGTCGACGGTCAGCCGGTCGACAAGTTCATCCCGGTGCCGCTGAACCTGTACAAGCAGTAAGCACGTTTTCAGGCGCGCGCGAGCGTAGTACCATCGGACGCGAAGATCTTCGCGTCCGCGCGCGCTTGAGAGCGACCGCGCGCCCCGTGCCACACGGGGCGCTTCGTTTTGGGGCTTGCCCGGGCTCCCAGCCGATCCCCAACCCACATCCAGCAGGAAGGCCGCGTGTCCCAGTTCGAGCGTCTGACTATCGACGACATTGCCCGCCTCGCGGAGGTTTCGCGCACCACGGCCAGCATGGTGCTCAACGGCAACGCCGAGCGCTACCGCATTTCGGCGGCGACGGTCGAGCGCGTGCTGCAGGTGGCGAGGGACCATCATTTCACGCCGTCGCAATCGGCGCGCGCGCTGCGCTCGCGGCGCAGCAACACGATCGGCCTCGTGATTCCCGATCTGACCAACTCGGCGCACGCCGCGCTCGCCCAGGCCATGGAATGGCAATGCCGCGAGCGCTACCGTTATCAGCTCGTGATCGTGACGAGCGACGAAGATCCGGTGCGCGAGACCGAGGGCCTCGCGCATCTGGTCGCGCAGCAGGTAGATGGCGTGGTGGTCGTGCCGTGCACCGCCGATGCGCCGCGCTACGACAAGTGGGTCAAGCGTCTGCCGATCGTCTTCGCCGACCGCCGCGTGGCGACGAGCGCGATTCCCTATGTGATTACCGACGCCGCCGAAACGGTGGCGGCCCTGGTGGGCGAGACGATCGCGCAGGGCGCACGGGAAGTGGTGTTTTTCGGCGGCCAGCCCGAACTGTCACCGAGCCGCGACCGCCTGGCGGGCTATCGGCTCGCGCTCGAGCGCCACGGCATTGCGGAGCAGGCCGACTGGGTGTTTCAGCGCGACTACCAGCGTGAGTCGGGCTATGCGCTGATGAAGGCCTGGTTCGAAGCGCATGGGCGCTATCCCGAGGCGCTGTTCGCCGGTTCGATCACGCTGCTCGAGGGCTTGCTGGAGTTCGTGAACGAAGCGCACCAACTCGCCCAGGCGCCGGGCTGCGTGATGACCTTCGACGATCATCAGCTGCTCGACTGCCTGCCGCTTCGCATCGACGCGATCGTGCAGGACAGCGCGCAACTCGCGGAACATAGCCTGCGTTGCGTATTTTCGCTGCTCGAAGGCGAAGGCGCGCCAGAGTCCGTTCAGGTGCCCGCGCAGATCCATTATCGGCAGCGGCGCGGGCGAACCGTCGAATGACGGGTCGGTGCAACTGCGCCGACTTTGACGCTCACGGCAGCCCGAGGCGAACGGGAGTATCGTTGCGCAGATGATCCACGAGGGTAGGACATCCGATGACGCGTCTTGACAGCCCCATCGATGCGCAGCGCCTCGACGACGAATGGCTCGAAGCGGACGGCGCTGGCGGATTCGCATCCGGCACCGTCGGCACCGCGCGCACGCGCCGCTATCACGCGCTGCTGCTCACGGCCAGGCAGCCGCCCACGAACCGCGTGGTGCTCGTCAACGGCATCGAAGCCTGGCTCGAGGACGGGGAGCGCAAGACCGCACTGACGATGCAGCGCTACGCGCCCGATCTGCTCTATCCCGATACCTCCGAGCGCATCGCGTGCTTCGACTCCACGCCGTGGCCCACGTGGCGCTACCGGCTGGACGGCGGCGCCATGCTCACGGCAGAAGTGTTCGTGGCAAAGGCGAGCCGCGAGACCGTGCTGCGCTGGCGGCTCGATGCGCCCTCCGGGGCTGGCGGTGCCGTGCTGAAGGTCCGCCCGCTGATCTCGGGCCGCGACTATCACGGGCTCCACCACGAGAACCCCGCATTCGACTTCAACGCCCGGATCGACGGCGAGCACGTGCGCTGGCAACCGTACGGCGATCTACCGGCCATCGTCGCGCGCTCTAACGGCGGCTATACGCATGCGCCGGACTGGTACCGCAACTTCTGCTACACGTGCGAACGCGAGCGCGGTCTCGACTACACCGAGGACCTCGCGACGCCAGGCGTGTTCACGTTCGATCTGCGCGAGGGCGACGCGGTGATGCTGTTGCGCGCGCAACCATCGTCCGGTGCGCCTGCGCCGGATACCACGCTCGACAGCGGCGAAAGCGCGGCGAGCCGCGCGCAACTGCTCGCCGGCTTTGAAGAAGTGCGCCGGGCGTCGTTCGGCTCGCGCCTGCAGCGGTCGGCCAGCGCCTATGTCGTCGCGCGCGGCGACGGCCGCACGATCGTCGCGGGCTATCCGTGGTTCACCGACTGGGGCCGCGACACGTTCATCGCCATGCGTGGTCTGCTGCTCGCGAACGAGCGCTACGAGGAGGCGGGCGAGATCCTGCTCGAATGGGCGGCGACCGTATCAGAGGGCATGCTGCCGAACCGCTTTCCCGATGCGGGCGGCGCGCCCGAATACAACTCCGTCGACGCATCGCTGTGGTTCGTCGTGGCGGTGCACGAGTACTTCGCGGCCGGGAACGTGCCGCACGAAGCGCGGCGTGCGCTGCAAGGCGCCGTCGATGCCATCCTCGAAGGCTATGCGCGCGGCACGCGCTACCGGATCGCGGCCGATCCGCGCGATGGCCTGCTGCGAGCCGGCGTGCCGGGCGTGCAGCTCACCTGGATGGATGCGAAGGCGGGCGACTGGGTGGTCACACCGCGTATCGGCAAGCCGGTCGAAATTCAGGCGCTTTGGATCAACGCGCTGCGCATTGCGGCGGCATGGGATACGCGCTGGCGCGAACTCGAAGCGCGCGCCAGCGCCTCGTTTGCCGGGCGCTTTGTCGATCCGTCGACGGGGGCGCTATTCGACGTGGTCGACGTCGACCACGTAGACGGCACGGCCGATCGCTCGATCCGGCCGAACCAGATCTTCGCGGCAGGCGGTCTGCCGTTCGCGCTGCTCGAAGGCGACGCGGCGCGCCCGGTCGTCGCGCAGGTCGAAGCCAGGCTGCTTACGCCCATGGGGCTGCGCACGCTCGCGCCGTCTGACCGCGCGTATCGCGGGCAGTACCGTGGCGGCGTGCTCGAGCGCGACGGCGCCTATCATCAGGGCACCGTCTGGCCCTGGTTGCTCGGCCCCTTCGTGGACGCCTGGCTGCGCGTGAAAGGCGATACCGCGGCGCAGCGCGCGCTCGCTCGCGAGCGGTTCGTCGCGCCGCTGCTCGCGCATCTCGACCGCGCCGGGCTCGACCACCTTCCCGAGGTCGCCGATGGCGATGCGCCGCACCGGCCTGGCGGCGCACCGTTCCAGGCTTGGTCGCTCGGCGAACTGCTGCGCGTCCTGAAACGGCTCGGCGACGCCGGCTAGCCCGCAGCCGAAGCGCCGCGCGCACGCCCGGCGGGCAAACCGCGCTAGCATGGGAGACTCGCGACGCTTGCGCCGCGCCCCAATTCAAGGAGATGCCCATGCTGCAGCGCGCCGCCGGCCTCATCCACACGGTTGAAGGCCAACGCCTCTACTCGGCCGATTACGCCCGCTGGCAGCGCTGGGGACCGTACCTCAGCGAGCGCCAATGGGGCACGGTACGCGAGGATTACAGCGAGCACGGCACCGCGTGGGACTACTTCCCGCACGACCACGCGCGCATGCGCGCCTATCGCTGGGGCGAGGACGGACTGGCCGGTTTCGGCGACGAGCGGCTGGACTGGTGTTGCTCGCTCGCGCTGTGGAACGGCCTCGATCCGATTTTGAAGGAGCGTCTGTTCGGCCTCACGAATCAGGAAGGCAATCATGGCGAGGACGTGAAGGAGCTGTACTTCTACCTCGACAGCACGCCGACGCATTCGTACATGCGCATGCTCTACAAGTACCCGCAAGCGGCGTTTCCCTACCAGGACCTGGTCGATGAAAACGCGCGGCGCGGCGCCGGCTCGCCCGAATATGAAATCCTCGACACGGGCGCATTCGACGACGAGCGCTATTTCGATGTACAGATCGAATACGCAAAGCACACGCCGGAAGACATCGTCATGCGCGTGACAGTCGAGAACCGCGCCGGGCAGCACGCGTCGATCGATGTGTTGCCGCAGTTCTGGGCGCGCAACACGTGGTCGTGGAAGGCCGCAGGCAGCAAGCCGTCGCTCGCACTGGTCTCGTCGGCCGGCGGCGAGCACGTCGTGGCGCACTGTGGCACGCACGAGCCGCTCGTCGTGACGGCTGCCGCGCAAGGCGGCGAGCGCGTCGAGTGGCTGTTTTGCGAGAACGACACCAACGTGAAGCGTCTCTTCGGCATGGACGGCGCCGGTCCATTCAAGGACGGTTTCGACGACTATGTCGTGCATGGCAACAACGACGCGATCCGGCGCGACGCGGGCACGAAGGTGGCCGCGCGTGTGCATATCGAGATCGCTGCGCACGGCCGCGCGGTCGTCACGTTCCGCTGGCGTCCGCTGTCCGCGCCGAAGGATGAAGTGGCGCTCGACATCGACGGCCTGTTCGCGCAGCGCATTGCCGAAGCAGACGCGTTCTACGACGCGCTGCAGCGCGACATCGAGAGCGCCGACGCGCGGCTCGTGCAGCGCCAGGCGCTGGCGGGGATGCTGTGGTCGAAGCAGTACTACCAGTACGACGTGAACCGCTGGATGGCAGGCGACCCGCTGCAGCCGACACCGCCCGCCGCGCGGCAGCGCGGGCGCAATGCGGACTGGCGGCATCTGTGCAACGCGGACATCCTCTCGATGCCGGACAAATGGGAGTACCCGTGGTACGCATCGTGGGACCTCGCGTTTCAGGCGGTCGCGTTCGCGCTGGTCGATCCGATGTTTGCAAAGAAGCAGATGCTGCTGCTCGTGAAGGACCGCTATCAGCATCCGAACGGCCAGTTGCCCGCCTACGAATGGGCGTTCGGCGACGCGAATCCGCCCGTGCACGCGTGGGCGGCGTGGCGCGTGTATGAAATCGATCGCGCGATCACCGGCAAGGCGGACCGGGATTTTCTCGAACTCGTCTTCCACAAGCTGCTGCTGAATTTTTCGTGGTGGGTGAACCGCAAGGATGCGGACGGGCACAACATCTTCCAGGGCGGCTTCCTGGGGCTCGACAACGTCGGCATCTTCGACCGCTCGTCGCCGCTGCCGACAGGCGGGCACCTCGACCAGGCGGACGGCACCGCGTGGATGGCGGCCTACGCGCTCGACCTGATGCGCATCGCGCTCGAACTCGCGTTCGCGAACCATGTGTTCGTCGATATCGGCGTGAAGTTCTTCGAGCACTTCCTGTATATCGCGGGCGCGGTGAGCTGCGACGACGGCTGCGAGACGGGCCTGTGGGACAGCGTGGACGAGTTCTTCTACGACAAGCTGAGGCTGCCGGACGGCACCAGCGTGCCGCTGCGCATGCGCTCGATCGTCGGGCTGATTCCCTTCTTCGCGGTGCGCGTGCTGGAGGAGCGGGTGCACGGCGGCCTGCCGGGGCTGCGCGAGCGGCTGGTCTTCTTCCTCCAGCACCGGCCTGACCTCGCCAGCCTCGTGTCGCGCTGGAACGAACCCGGCAAGGGCAATTCATTGCTGCTCTCGCTATTGCGCGGGCACCGCATGAAGGCACTGCTGCGGCGCATGCTCGACGAAGCCGAATTTCTCTCGGACCACGGCGTGCGTGCGCTCTCTCGCGCCCATCTCGACGAGCCTTTCGTTTACCGGCACAACAGCTGCGACTTCCGCGTCAGATACCTGCCGGCCGAATCGGACTCGCGCGTATTCGGCGGCAATTCGAACTGGCGCGGCCCGGTGTGGATGCCGGTCAACTATATGCTGATCGAGTCGCTGTACGAATTTCACCGCTACTATGGCGACGATTTTCGCGTCGAGTATCCGACCGGCTCGGGCAAGAAGCTTTCGCTCGCGCAGATCGCCGACGAGCTGGCGCGCCGCGTCACGACGCTCTTTCTGCTCGACCGCAACAACGAGCGCCCGGTGATGGGCGCGTACCCGCTGCTGCAGGCCGATCCGCGCTGCCGCCATCTCGTGCTGTTCCATGAGTACTTCCATGGCGACAACGGGCGCGGCGTCGGCGCATCGCACCAGACCGGCTGGACCGGACTCGTCGCGTTGATGCTGCAGCCGCGCATGATGAGCCCCTCGGGCAATGTGCCGGTGGCGGGCGAGGTCGAAGACGTGGAGGCGGTGAAGTAAGCGCGCGTTCGCAGGTGTGTGCCGCGAACCGGCACTCGCCGCGTTCAAGCGTTGGTCAGGAGAAAACACCCGCCACGCCAGAAATTCGCAACATGGTCAAAACGCCCGTCAATCAAGCCTTTGCGGGCGCTGGCACACTCGATGCATTCACGCCGACCGACAGTTGGGCCCAGCCAACTGCAGCCGAGTCGAGGTGCAACATGTCGAGCGTTCCGGATCGCAGGCCTGCGGGTCTATCTCATGTGTTGTTTCTGGTCGGGCTGATCGGCCGCGCGCCACGGGAGCTGTGGCCCTTTGTGCTCACCTGGGTGATCGCGGTACTGACCGTGCCCTTTTGCTGGCTCGTCATCTCCGGCGCGCTCACGCAGCACGTGCTGGTGCCGCCGGTGGAAACACCGAAAGCGCTGGCCGAGACCGGCTATACGCCGGAATTCCTGGCAGAACGAATTCTTTCGGCGATGCGCGGAATCAGCAGCGACAGCGAAGCGGTTCCACACGATGTCTCGCTGGCCGATAACGACAGCCCGGATATCAAGCTGCCGGGTCAAGACATGTCCTATGCCTCGATCGTCGGCTTTCTGAAATCGACGCTGTTCAGGAACAAGCAGGACGTGGTCGTCCATATCGGCATTACGCATGTGAGCGGCGGCGCCGATGGGTATGTTGCGCATATCCAGATCGAAAACGGCCCGTTCAACGCCATGCACGACGACGTCGCGTTCACCGGGAAGGACTTCAACCAGTCGGTGCGGGACATCGCGATCGAGGTCATGCGGCTCGTCGAACCGAATACGCTTGCGAGCCATGTGTTCACGACGGTGCAAAAGACACGGTGTTCGCCGGGCCAATGCGACTACAGCGACGTCGAAGCCATTTATGACGATGTCCTCAGCCGGCCTGGCTCACCGCAACGCCAATGGGCGCTCGCCGGAAAAGGCTGGCTGCTGCTGCGGCAAAACCGTGCCGAGGAGGCGGAACAGCAATCGCGCGACGCGCTGTTGCTGTATCCACACTCGGCCGTCTTGCGCGCCAATCTCGGTATCGCGCTCGAGCAGGAGCACAGCATCGACGCCGCGATCAAGGAGCTTCGCGCGGGCGCTCACGAGCGGTGGAGCACTGCGGAGAACCAGCGCTTGCTCGGCGACGTCCTGTTGCACGCGCACCGGTATGCCGAAGCGCTTGGCGCGTTTCGCCGCGCCGATGAAATGCACCACGACGACGTGAACATCCTGCATGACTGGGGAGAAGCGCTCATCGACAACGGACAATACGAGGCGGCGATCGTCAAGCTGGCGCGCGCGGTGGAGCTTCGTCCCGATCTCGCGCCCTCTTATGAACTGTGGGGGCAGGCGCTGGAAGACGAAGGCGATCTGTCTCGTGCAGCGCAAAAATATGCCGAAGCGGACAAGCGCGACAGTGGCGCGCTGACGCCGCACGAGAAGCAGCTCGCCCTGCTCGGTACGCCGCGCAGATCGCCGCCGGTATCGGCGAGTCTGCAGGCGCCCGATAGTCACACATAGCGCTCGTTGCCCGCCACGTGTTTTTCGCTAGCTAGTTCAGTCATTGCGATCGCCAGAGAAGCAAGCCCTGTTTCTTCGCTGGAATAAACGCTGCATCCTCCTCGTTCTTTGTCCGTTAGTCCCCTGGATTGAACGAGGAGTGCGGTCATGAAGTCTCTACTCGCCGTATTCGGCGTCGTAGCATGTGGCGCGGCCATGGCGACGCTCGTGTCGTGTGGCGGCAGTTCCGGTTCCAGCTCGGGTTCCAGCAGTGCGAGCGTGCCCGCCCCGTCGTCGTTCACGGCGACGGCGCTCGTTTCCGATGGCGCGGTGGCGGCCGCGCACATCGACGGGAATCTGAAAAACCCCTGGGGTGTCGCCTTCAATCCGAACGGGTTTGCCTGGGTCGCGGACAACGGCACCAATGTCGCCACGCTCTATGACGGCAACGGCGTGCCGCAATCGCTGATCGTCGCGATACCCAGCGGCAAGAACGGCACGGCATCGCCCACGGGCATCGTCTTCAACGGCACACAAAGCTTCACCGTCACGGAAAACGGCAAGTCCGGCCTCGCGGCGTTCATCTTCGCGGGCGAGGGCGGCACCATCACCGCGTGGGCGCCAGCGGTCGGGCCGACCAACGCATTCGTCATGTACGACGACGGCACGGGCGGCGCCGTGTACAAGGGGCTCGCGCTCGCGACGATGAACAACGCGAACTTCCTCTACGCGACCGACTTCCATAACAACAAGATCGACGTTTTCAATACCTCATTCAACAAGGTGACGATGCCCGGCGGCTTCACGGACCCGACGATGCCGGCCGGCTTCGCGCCGTTCGGCATTCAGGCGATCGGTTCGAATCTGTTCGTCACGTATGCGATGCAGGACGCGGCGAAGCACGACGACGTTGCAGGCGCGGGGCTCGGCATGGTCGACGTGTACGACACGGCCGGCAACCTGAAGCAGCGCTTCGCGACGGGCAGTCCGCTCGACGCGCCATGGGGCATTGCGCAAGCGCCCGCGAACTTCGGCTCGATGAGCGGCGCGATACTGATCGGCAATTTCGGTAATGGCGCAATCAACGCGTTCAATGCATCGAACGGCCAGTCGATGGGGCCGCTCAACGGGTCGAACGGCAATGCGCTCGTCGAATCCGGCGTGTGGGGCATCGCGTTCGGCAACAACCTCAGCAATCAGCCCTCCAATACGCTGTTCTTCGCCGCGGGACCGAACGACGAAGCCGATGGCGTGTATGGACGAATCGATCTGAATGCGACGCCGAACCCGGTCACGACCACGGGCACGGGTACGGGCACAAGCACGGGAGCAGGGACGGGCATGGGCATGTAGCGCCCGGCCACGCAACATCGTTGCCTGATTCGTCAACAGTGCGTCCCAAAAGGGGGCTTGCGCATTTAAACTACGACTCATAGAATCCGAGTTATGCGTTGCTCAGGCGCGGCGCGAGTCCACCGATATCCCGTATCCCTGCATTGGAGAAGCACACATGTCGAAGCGTATTCTTGTTATTGGGGCCGGCTTCGCCGGCATGTGGAGCGCGCTGAGCGCGGCGCGGCTGCTCGATGAGCAGGAGCGCACGGACGTGGAGATCACGCTGGTCGCGCCGGACCCGCATCTGCATGTCCGTCCGCGTCTGTACGAAGAGGGCCCCGCGAACTTCCGGGCGCCGCTCACGGAGATCTTCGATGCGACTGGCGTCAAGTTCATCCAGGGCACGGTCGAACGCATCCACGTGGAGCGCCGCGCGGTGGATCTGACCGATGTCGACGGCCAGTCCTCTACGCTCGGCTACGACCGCCTCGTGCTCGCCACTGGCAGCCGGCTGTTCCGCCCGTCGATTCCGGGCCTGGCCGATCACACCTTCAGCGTGGACCAGACCGACGAAGCGGTCGAACTGGAAGCGCACATCCGCAGTCTGGCCGGCCAGCCGGACTCGCCCGCGCGCAATACCGTGGTGGTGGCGGGCGGCGGATTCACCGGCATCGAGACCGCTGCGGAAATGCCGGCACGCCTGCGCGCGGCGCTGGGCGAGCGAGCGAATGTGAAGGTGATCATCGTCGAGCGTAACGATGCGATCGGCCCCGATCTGGGCGCGGGCCCGCGTCCCGTGATCGAAGAGGCGCTGGGTTCGCTCGGCGTGACGTGGAAGCTCGGCTCGGGTGTGGCTTCAGTGGATGCCGGCGGCGTCACGACAACGGACGGCCAGCGTATCGAATCGCACACGGTGATCTGGACGGCCGGGCTGCGCGCGAGCGCGTTGACTGCGCAGATTCCGGGCCGCCTAGACGCCATGGGACGTCTGCATGTCGATCGCAATCTTGCGGTGAAGGGCGCGCCCGGTGTCTACGCGACCGGCGACGTCGCCCGTGCAGCCACCGACGACGAAGGCAATCACACGATGATGTCGTGCCAGCACGCGATGAACCTGGGGCGCTCGGCAGGCCACAACGCGGCCGCCGATCTGCTCGGCCTCGCGCCGATTCCGTATAGCCAGCCGAAGTACGTGACCTGTCTGGATCTGGGCCCGTGGGGCGCGGTCTATACCGAAGGTTGGGAACGCGAAGTGAAGTTGCAGGGCGCCGAGGCGAAGAGGCTCAAGCACCAGATCAACTCCGAATGGATCTATCCGCCTCGCGCGGACCGCGAGCAAGCGCTCATCGCCGCAGATCCGCTGCGCATCGTGGTTGCCTGATCCCTCAGGATAACGACGGATCGGATTGGACGCGGAAGCCTCGTTGAAGGCTCCGCGTCTTTTCGCATGCTGGAAGGGCCTGTAAAGCGACGGATGTTACCCGCGCCGATTGGCGGCGCGCTCCGTGAACCAGTCCACCACGTGATGGTGATAGCTGGCAGGCGCCTTGGAATACGCGCGGGTGGCGAGATCGGCAATCGAGTGTTGCTTGAGCTCTGCGCGCATGGCGCGCTCGGCGCCCTGCATCACGGCATGGATCGAGCAGGTGCCGCGTGTGGCCCATGCGGGCGGCTCGTCGTCGAAAACGGCACATTGCCGGCGTACTTCGCGACAGTCGAAGAGCGCCTTTTCGCCGTCGATGGCGTCGACGACATCCAGCACCGAAATATTGCGTGCGGGTTTCGCGAGTCTGAAGCCACCGCGTATGCCTTCGGTCGACTCGACGATGCCGGCTTTGGCGAGGCGTGTGAAGAGCTTGGCGGCGTAATCGACGGGCACGCCCTGCATTTCCGCGAGGTCGCGCACGCTCGCCTCGCGCACGCCGGCGGACGTGCCGGCAAGATAGAGCAGGCAATGCAGCCCGTATTCGACGCCGGTGCTGATGTGTGACATGGTTATACGACGACTTTTTGTATCGGAGTTGTTAGGGTAGCGCAGTGCGGCGCCGAAGTCATCCGCTGCATCTGCGTGTGCGCTCGGGCAGGCATCGGGTCGGGGCAGGCCATCGTGAACGCGACGCGTGAATACCTGTGCGAACATACGCGTAGAGGCGGCGCTTTTCCTCGGTTGACTCGACCCGATGGAGGCAGCATGAACAGAAACGGTGCGAATGGAACGATCGGCGCGATGGTGTTCGTGGCTATCGCGAGCTGCGCTGCCAATGCGAACGCGCAAACCGGTGTGAGCGAGCCGGCCGGTGTGGCCGTGCAACGTGTCTCGGCATCGACACCCGGAAGCCGGCTGGATACCTCGGTGGTGCGTGACGTTCGCCGTGCCATCAGGCGCGTTCCGGATCTCGACGATTCGGACATTCACATTCGGGTCAGCCATGGCGTCGTCACGCTCTCGGGCACCGTCCCGGAGACCTGGCAGATCTCGCGCGCGGGCAATGCGGCGAGGCCCGTGCTGGGCGTGACGGCCGTGAGAAACCGGCTGAAAGCCCAGAAAGAGGACGCCGCGGCCAGCGAGTAGCGTCTCGCCCGCGCTTCCATCCGAGGACGCCGCCAGAAGGCGACTCCCGATCTTTCCTTACCCCGGCGAACGCTCCCCAGGAGCCGGTTCAAACCTGGCTTGCGCTGACGCAGAATACTGTATAAATTCACAGTATGTGTTTATGTCCAGTAGGAGCGTCGCATGGAATCGCTAATTCGCATTGTGAATGACGAAGACCGTCAGGCGTTTGAATGGCTGGTGGCAAATGTAGGGGCGGATCGCGTTGCCGCTGCGACCCGGCGGCTTGCTGGCGGAGGGAAGCGGCCGTTCGTTTCCGCGCTGTGCCGATACCTCGGCGCGTGGCCGCCTGCTGCGCGGCGTCGGGCCCGCAAGGTCGAGCCCGTTCATACGGCCGTTGGCGATCTGCATCTGGCGCGCATACGCGAGCTGCTTGCGCAACGCAATGCGGTGAAAGTCAGCGCGCATTGATTGGCCCGTTCAACTTTGCTCGAGGGCGCAACAGCGCTGCACTCCCAATCCGCTTGCGATGAATCCGCATCGCAAGCGGTACCTTGTTTGACTTCTTGCCTCACCAGACAGCGCAAAACCCGTAATTCGTCTTTTCTTGTCTGACTGGCTGAGATCCAGGCTGACAAGTCAACTTTTCACAAGCCTGTTCTGCACTTGCCGCCGCCATACTTCGGGGTGAATCCATCCGCGTAATAAATTGGGGAAACTCCTGACTCAACTAGCATTCATGAGGCGGATTTAACAAAGTTAGAATCAAGGCTCTAGATCGACACCGGCATTCGCTTCTGAATGAGCAACGCTACGCGCGTTGAGAAGCCATACATCAAACGCGGTCGATACAGACATAACGATTGATGAAATGCACGGGGGGGTAAATTAGTATGTCTAATCAAAAATTCGCGGCGGCGGGAAGCGAATCGTGGGCCGCAAAGTTCACTACGTTGACCGGTCATCTATTCGATGGCTTTTGTGAACTCTCACGCCTGAATCTCGCGACTTGCAGGTCGATATTCGCTGGCTCGCAACAGCACTTCGAAGGCATGTTGTCCGTGCAGACGCCCGAGCAATTTGTCCGCAACCAGGTCGAGATGTTGCCGTGGGTTGCTTCGCAGGCGGCCGGGTACACGCGCGCATGCATGGACATCGCGGCGGAGACTGCGGCGAAGCTGCGGTAGCACGCATCGCATTCGGGCCGCGAGTGCGCTCGCAGCCGCGAAGAAGCGTGATCAAACAGGATCAAGCGGGAGGGAAATGACATGTTGAGCCCCCACGAACTTGCCACGTTGATGCTGATAAAGAATGCGCCGGGGCGGATCGAGCCGGACCGGGAGGAACTCGGTGCGCTTCGCGATCTTCACCTGGTCATCGTCGATACGCCCGAATCCGGCTTCCCTACGCCCCGCGTGACGCCTCAAGGCGATGCGCTCCTGAGAGCGGTCGCCCGCGTGCGCTGATTGGCGGTCGAGACCGCATAGTCTGTCACACGGACAGGCTATATTCAGAGTGCGTTGCTCACAATTGGGTTGCGATCCGCATGGATCCGAGGAGGCTGACGTGGACCAGTCCTGGCTGGGTATGGCTGCCGGCACGATCGTGCTCGTAATAGCCGCAGTTGGTGTCACCGCTCACTATCGGCGCGAACGGCGCAGGGCCGATTTGCTGCGCAATCTCGATCACCACGACTGGTGTCGCTGGACACGGGTTCGACGCTGAGTACCCGGGTGCTGCGCGCTGGTGGCGCAGGCGGATTTCGATTTCCGCGGTCTGTTTGCTTAGGACAATTGACCGGTTGCCGGTTGGCGATCGTCATCGCATGCGCGGTGCATCTGCGGACGACATGCTACGATCGACCGCATCTCACTTCCATTTGTGCGAGCCATGGCGACGTTGTATGACTTGCTGGGCGTAAGCGACGACGCGAGCGACGCCGATATCAAGCGGGCCTACCGCAGGGCCGCGATGAAAGCGCATCCCGACCGTAATATGGGACGCGAAGCCGCTGCTCATGCGCAGTTCCAGGAGATCAAGGAGGCTTACGCGATTCTTTCCGATCCGGCGCAGCGCAGCGTCTACGACGCGGTCTATGCCAAGGAGATGGGGCGTATGGCCCGTGAGCGGGAAGAAGAGGCGCGTTTGCAGGAGGCCGCGCGTCAGGAGGCGTATACGCGGCACGTGAGCGTGGCCATGCGCTTCGCGGAGCAGGGCTACAACCGCGACGTCGTGTTCGGTGCACTGCTCGCGAGTGATTGCGAATCCCAGCTGGCCGGGCGCATTGCCGATGGCGCTATCGCGCTGCACCTGTCGCGTCAGGCGGACAGCGCCGCGTCGCGCAATGCCGCAGAGCCGGACCAGGCCGAGCCGCCGTCTTCGTCGCACGGCGCAGGCGACGAGGAGTCGCAAAAGTCCGACGATCGTCGTCACGCCAACCTCTTTAGTACGATCTGGCACGGTATGTTCGGGCTACATCCCTGAACGCATCCCGCTGCCAAAATGCGCCGAACAGGCAGGAGCGGGGGTACGATAGTGATCGACATACTACTCAGCGTGGCCCCCCTATGACTTCGAACACACATGCAGCCCGCGATGTCGACACAGAGGCGTTGGCGACCTTGTCCGAGTACCTGGAGATTGCGCTCGACAAGGGGGGAAGCCTGATTCTCGTTCGCACGCCTGGCGGGAAAAACGAGGTCTATCTGGGCGATCCCGCGCTGTTGCCGGAAGACTGGGCGCACCTCGGCGCGATTCCGGAACCCGTGGCCCGGGCGATACTGGAGGGCACGCGCTCCGGGCTCAACGAACTGACTATCCAGGCGCAAAGCTATCGTTTCGTACGGTTGTTCGCCCAGGTTGCCGATGCGGGGGCAATCGTCTTCGTCACGGCCTGAACGGTCTGCCGCGTGGGCTTGCTGTGCCCGCTGCGCATGTCGGGTGATCACGTTGGAAGGGGGTGTGAGCGAAAGCCACTATGATTGGCGAATGGTGTCCACGCGCAGGAGACGATTCGTGGCAACGTACAAGGAACTGAAGGCGCAACTCGCGGAACTCGAGCGTCAGGCGGTCGTCGCCCGTCAACAGGAGTTCGAGACGGTTCTCGCGGATATCCGCGCCAAGGTGGCCGAATTCGGGTACACGCAGCAGGACATCTTTGGTAGTCGTCGCGGCAGGTCCGGGCTTTCGCATAGCGCGGCGCCGCCGAAATATCGCGATCCCGCAAGCGGCGCGACCTGGTCCGGCAGGGGACGCGCGCCGAACTGGATCAAGGACGCGAAGAATCGCGACCGGTTTCTGATAAGCGAATGAGTTGGCGGGTATTGGCCGCCGGCGACCGACGTATTCGTCAAAACAGGTCGCGCAGCGGCAGGCGACGCAAATCGTCGGTCACCGGCACGCTCGCCAGGATCACCAGCAGCATCGACAAGGGCACGCCCGCGGCAAATCCAAAATGCCGGAAAGCCACGGCGCCCAGCGTTCCGCCAAGCAGGAACATTCCGAGCAGGGAGCCGAGTACGCGGACGCGCTGCATGTCGGCCGCCACGTGATGCGCCGCTGAAGGCGGCACGCCCCAGTTCCAGTAGAGCGCCTTCCCAAGTTCGATTCCCAGATCCGTCACGATGCCGGTCACATGCGTCGTGCGGATTTCGGCCTGCGAGATTTTCGTGATCATGGCGTTCTGCACGCCCATGATGTAACAGAGCACAGCCACCGTCAGCGGCACGAAGAGAACGCGATGGATGCCGGGATTCGCGCCGAGCGCGGCGAAGCAAAGGAGCAGGGCGGCTTCGAGCAGGAGTGGCAGCGCGTAGACGCTGCGCGCGCAACGGCGGCGTCCCCAGTTGATCAGAATGGCGGACGTCGCGGCGCCACTCGCGAAAGCAAGGATCGAACTGATAGCGGACAACGCGATGCCGCTCTCGCCGAGCGCGGTGCTGTCGGCAAGCGACGAGACGATGCCCGACATATGCGACGTGTATTGCCCAACGGCGAGGAACCCGCCGGCGTTGATTGCACCGGCGACCCACGCCAGTGCACGGCCAAGCCGCAGGTTGGCCCGCTCGGTGCGTTCGACAGAGGTGAAGCTGCGCAGATAGTGAATGGGCACGACGGCGTTCCGGGCTACGAGCGTCGAAACGCACAGTGTACGACGCGGACTGATTGCACGGCCCAAGCTCATCTGGCGTTTGGGCTGCGGTTGTTTGCCGCAGGCTTGCCACGTTGCTGTGAATTCGTGTAGTCCGTTTGCAGATGTTTTTTCGCGCTAGACCCAGGGCTCGATCGAGCGTCTGCAAGTCCGGACGGGCGGCGATCCACGATGCACATCGCGTGAAGTCGCTCAGGCTTACGCTTCGGGCATCGTCTGGACGATCAATCTGTAAAGATCGTTAAGATTGTCCTCGGTCTCCAGACTCTCGAACGGATCGCGATTCGCGCCGAACGCCTCGTCGATCGCCACCCAGTCCGATAGCGTCAAATAAGGTTGCGCGCCGGCAGGATGACGGACTCTTCAAGGTGCCGGTGACTGGCGTAGAAGTTCGCGTAACCATACACGCCCTCGCGCAACGCCGGCAGCATGTCGGCGCCGGCCAGTTCATAGCGTGTGAGTGCGCGTTCGAGTGCATGAACGCGCAGCTTGCCCTCGTGCTGGCGCGCGAGTTCCCCGATGACAGCGTCGAATTCTTCGGTGCGATTGCGAAGCCGCGCGAACAGGTATTGCTCCTCTTTGGGGTGATGAACCTGCTCGGGGAATTCGCTGACGTAGTAGAGCACTGCCCGCATCAGCATGGCGCTGCGTGGCCCGGAGCCGGACGCCATGCCATCGGCCACACTCAGCATGGTCAGCCGCGGCTGATTCACCATGCGCCCGGCATCTCACAGTGCATTGATCTTGATCAATTTGTACTCGTGCTGCGGGTCGCTCATCGGCGCTGCTACACAAGATTTCGGCACGGCGATGCGTCACCGTGCCGAATCCAAAGCGATGTGTCGCGCGAGAGCACGAATGCGTCTATGGCGTGCTCGTTGGGGTCAGGATCGGTGGTTCGTACCCGCCCGTGTCCACCGCGAAACCCGCTTTGGTCGTGCCGCCCACGCCAGGCGAGCCTGAGTTGTTCGCGGCCCGTGCAGGACCGGCGCCGTGGCCCGCGCCGCTGCTCGTACCGGATACGCCCGGCGGACCGTAGTCGTTCGCAACCGGCTCGGCAGCTGGTCTTGCGACCGCAACGGGGGGCGGACGCGGTACGCCCGGCGGCGGCGCGTAGTTCGCCACCGGCGCAGTGGGTGCCCCGGTGGTTGTGCCCCGGACCGACGTGGTCGCGCTCGGCGGCGGGGCATTGTCGCTCCCCGCTGGCGTGGGTATCACCAACGCATTCGGACGATAATCCGAGTGCGGCGGTGGGCTATATGCGTTTGTAACCGGTGCGTCGATGATCGGCGCAGGTGGAGGAGGCGGCACGATTTCGACCATGGCCGTCCGTGCACTCATACCTGGTGAGCCGCCGCGGCCCATAGGTCCACCGGGGCCGCCTGCACTCGCGCTACCTGAGGAGCTACCCGCACTCGAACTACCGCCTGCCCCAGCGCTACTGCCACCGGCGCTGCTTCCACCGGCGCTACCCGCACCGGAACTGCCTGCGCCGGAGCTGCCCGCGCCGGAACTGCCTGCGCCAGAGCTACCTGCACCGGAGCTACCCGCGCCGGAACTGCCTGCGCCAGAGCTACCTGCACCGGAGCTACCTGCACCGGAGCTGCCTGCGCCGGAGCTGCCTGCGCCGGAGCTGCCTGCGCCGGAGCTGCCTGCGCCGGAGCTGCCTGCGCCGGAACTGCCTGCGCCGGAGCTACCTGCACCGGAGCCCGAGCTTGATCCCGAACCCGAGCCTGAGCCTGAGCCCGACCCAGAGCCTGCGCCCGACCCAGAGCCTGAGCCCGACCCTGAGCCGTGACCACCACCCGCACCAGCACCAGCACCCGCGCCGCCGCCATTGCCGCCGCCGTTACCGCCGCCGTTGCCCCCACCATTACCGCCGCCGTTCCCTCCGCCGTTACCGCCGCCCGCACCATAAGCGGCACCCGACAGGGCCAGAGCGAGCACCCATACCACGGTCTGCTTGGTTGATCGGTTCATCGTTCCCCCTATTTCGCGCAAGCCGCTTCAAATGCCCGACTTGCCCGCGCAAAACCGCTCCGCGCGTTGGCCAACAGGCGCGCAAGCGATGTGCCGCAACGCGCTCCCCCGGTGCGCGTCGTCGGCATGGTTCAGAAGGACTATCTTCATCGCGACGCCGCCCCTCATAAGCGGAACGCAATGATGTATCGCTGCAGGATACGGCGATTAGAAAGCCACGTCTTCGCTCAGTTGATTCGCATTGCGAATCAATACCATTCGTATGATTTGCAGACTCGGTAAACGACGCAGCCTATAGGTAGATTGTCCGGGCTTGCAGCTGAGATGGGCCAGGTTGGCGAAGAAATGCTAGCGAATGGCGTGGGTTCGGGCAAACAAAGCGCTTTCACCAAACGCTTTTAATGAAGCGAGGAGTCGGCGACATCCGGGCGTAGGCGGGGTCAGGCCCGGCCGCGTGTCCTAATGCGAAGCCATTGCGTCTTCTTCTTCGCTGCCGCGAAAGCGGTTTTCCGAATCGATCATGCGCCGCTTCAGTGGCGGCACATTGTTGACGCCGCGCATTGCCGTGCGCATCGCACCGAGCGCAAAGCTTCCGACAATGGGCCGATGTATTGCGTCGCGCTCGTCGAACTGTTTGCGCGATTCGGCCACCGCGTGAAAGCCATAACGGCGCATCTGCGTTTCATAGCCGGCAATCGCATTCACGAGCGCCAGTTCGCCGCGCGCTACCCGCACGAGTTGCGAGCCGAGCAAGGTCAGCTGTTACGGGTGCCAGCGATAAACCACGACGCTCGATCCGTTGTAATTGTCTTTCGTGACGACGTATTCGCCGGTCGAGCGCAGGTACGCGCGGATGCCGTACATCGAATCCACGTCGTTGCCGACATCCATCGCCGTCGGGTTCGAGTTCGTCAATGTCGTGACGAGACTGCCGGTGTTCAGGTCGAACACGTCGATATTCGGTACCGTATGCACGTAGCCCACGAACAGGTAATGGCCCGCTGCCGCGATCGATTTCGGATTCGCGCTGGTGAGATCGATCACCGGGCCCGGCGCGCTCGTGTTGCCCGCTTTCCAGCCGCGATAGATCTCGATGTGCCCGTTCATGGCTGTCCAGTCCCAGCTCCCCGCAATGCCTTGCGCGAGGATCATCGTGTCGCTGTCCGACTGATAGACGATGCGCGTGAGCGGGCGCACGGTCCGCGGGATCTGGATCGTGCTGGCGGCGCCCCATGATGGCTTGCCGTTCGCGTCGAAGCCGGTCAGCGGGTAATGGTAGATCTGGTTGGTCCGGTCGAGGCCGGCCCAGACGTCGCCATTGCCGTCGATCGCGAAGCCACCCGTCACCTTCGTATTCGTATTGAACGCCTTGCCCGGGATCGAGCCGTCGGGAATGGCAATGTACCCGCTCGACGGCTGGAAATGAAAGAAGTTGAAGGTGTCGGGATTCTGCCCGGAGGCGACGAGAATGCGGTTGCCGCCCACCACCACGAGTTGTCCGAAAAGCTGGCCGCGCTGATAGTCGTTCATGTTCAGGCGCGGGTCAGTCGGCCAGCTGAATGGATCGATCGTGTTTGCGACGAACGTGCCGCCCGATGTACCCGTGTAGATGGTGTTGCCGCTGTAGAAGTTCGCGCCATCGGTTGCCGGGTCGGGTGCCGCGACCGCCTCGAAATTGAGCGCTTGCAAAGTCCACTGCAGCGTGCCCGTTGAGTTGTACGAATGAATGTCGGTACTGCCGTTGCGGCCGAGGTCCCAGTCGCCGCCCCACGCGTTGTTGAGCACGTACAGATTGCCCGCCGCATCCTTGCCGATACCGGCGACGCGCGTGAAGCGCTTGTCGCCGACCTGCCCCTTGATGCCCGTCGTGGTGTCGAGATAGCCGCCCTGTACACCGAACGTGCCGACCAGCGCCGGCACCCCGGTCAGGGCATAACACTTGATGTTCATGTCGGGACCTTCGTCGCCAACCAGCAGCTGGTTCGTCGGTGCGTCGAAATCGAGCGCCGATGGCCGGCCGCCCGCGGCCATCTGGATCGTGTTCATCGCCGCGCCAGCCGGGCTGAACTGCGCAATCACACCGGCGTTCGCGCGTGCGACCCAGAGGTTGCCCGCACCGTCGATTGCGAGTGCACCGGGTTGCTGGACGCCGATGTCGCGTTGCCAGACGCCGTCGGTCGTGTACACACGTACGCGGTTGCCGTAATAGTCGCTGGCATAGAGGAGTGTGCCCGCAGTCGCGAGGCCGGTGATCACGTCCGCGTTCTGGATGCCGGTCCAGGTGCTCACGGCAATGCGAAGGTCACGGGTCTTCGAGCTTCGGCTGTAACGGCCCACCGATCCGCTGCCGTACGCCCGGCTATAACCGAGCGCGACGAAGATCGACGTCGCGTTGCCTGTGATCGCACTGCCCTGGAACTCGTCGTGCGCACCGATGGTGCCGAGCGTTGCGCCGTTCTGGTAGAGCGCGACGCCACCCGCGTTTTCGTCCCAGCGCGATGACGTATAGATGACACCTTCGGGCGCGACCCACATCGAGCGCGCGCCGTTGCCGACGTGTGCGGCGAGCGTGCCGAAGGTGTTGGCGAGCCAGTCGGTCATGTATTGCGCGTGACTGGCAGGCGCGATGGCGGCGACGAAAAGCCCCAGCAATGCTGCGCGAATCCGCTTCTTGAACATGCGCTGGGCTTCCCATAGACATCGCGCCGCGATGGCATGAATCGCGGCGCATAAAGTGACCGATAGTGAAGCCACGCCGCAATCGGGAGGTCGTGCTCAGTGAGCACGTGTATCTGGAGTGTAGTCAGAAAATCGCGTTCGGCGTTTCAACCCGCCCATGGATTTATGAAGGATGCACAGCGAATGATTCAGTGCGCATCAGCGTGAATTGGGTCACCCGGAGGCAATCAGGAGCACGTAGCACGTGCCATGACTGCTCGTGCACGTGGACTCAATTCACCCGCGCCTTGACGTAACGGCCAGGCGCGGGCTCTATCGGCCGAAACTTCGTGCTTCCGAGCTTCGTGCGCGCCTTGACTTGACCACCCGCATGCGGCTGCAGCCACGCGATCCAGTGATTCCACCAGCTGCCCGAAGTCTGCTGCGCAGAAGCGAACCACTCTTCAGCGTCGCTTTCAGGATTGCCGCTCGGGCCGCTGTCGACCCAATAGCTCCGTTTGTTCTTTGTCGCCGGATTAATGACGCCGGCGATGTGTCCACTCGCCCCGAGCACGAACTGGGCTTCGCCGCCAAGGAGCCGGGTGCTGCGCCATGCCGATTTCCACGGCACGATGTGATCCTCCTGGGTCGCCAGCACGTAGGCCGGCATGTCGACGCGGCCGAGGTCGACCGGCACGCCGCACATGGTGAGCTTGCCGGGCTCGCGCAGGTTGTTTTCGAGGTACATGTTGCGCAGGTACCAGGTGTACATGGGGCCGGGCAGATTGGTGCTGTCGGCGTTCCAGTAGAGCAGGTCGAACGCCGCGGGGCTCTTTCCCTTCAGATAGTGGTTGATCACATTTGGCCAGATCAGATCGTTGGCGCGCAGCATCTGGAACACGAAGCCGAGTTCGCGCCCCGGGTAGATGCCGCCGCTGCCTATCGAATGCTCACGCTGCAGCACGGTTTGCTCGTCGATGAACACGCCGAGATCGCCCGGATCGGTGAAGTCGAGCATGGTCGTCAGAAGCGTCAGGCTCGCAACCTTTTCTTCTTCGCGCGCGCGTATCACCGCGAGCGCCGAAGAGAGGATCGTGCCGCCCACACACCAGCCTACCGTGTTGACCTTGTCCGCGCCGGTAATCGCAAGCGCGACGTCGATGGCCTGCATCACGCCCGTTTCCAGATAGTCGTCCCATGTCGTATGCGCAGTTTCCGCATCGGGATTGCGCCACGACACCATGAAGACCGTTTGTCCCTGCTCGACGGCGAAGCGAACAAACGAGTTTTCAGGCTGAAGGTCGAGAATATAGAACTTGTTGATGCAAGGCGGCACGATCAGCAAGGGACGCTTCGCTACGTGCGTGCCGAGCGGGGCGTACTGGATCAGCTGAAACAGGGCGTTCTCGAAGACCACCGCGCCTTTGGACACGGCAACGTTGTGACCCACCTCGAAGGCGGCTTCGTCGGTGATCGTAATGGTGCCGCGCGCGAGGTCTCCAACCAGATTGGTCATGCCCGTGCGAAGGCTGGCGCCGTTCGACTCGATGGCCATCCGGATCGCATCGGGATTGGTCGCGGCATAGTTGGTGGGGCTCGCCGCATCGATGAACTGGCGCATGAAAAAGCGCAGCCTGTGCTTTTCGCTCTCGTTATAGCCGGTCGCGCCGACCATGTCTTCGAGCAGGCCCGCGTTGGCCAGATAGCTCTGCCGGAGCAGGTTGTACCAGGCGTTGCTGGTCCATTCGTCGGCCCGAAACCGTGGGTCGCGGGATGCCTGACCGGCTGCCGCCTGCGGGTTCAGCACGGTCGTCCACAGCGCCCACTGCTGTTCCCAGTAGCGAGTGCCGGCTTCATGCATGACAGCCGGCGCAACGGCTGCGCTCGCCGGAATACCGGCCAATGCGTTCAGGAAATCTTTTGCCGAGCGGGAAAAGCCGTGCGCGACTTCGTCGGGCATATTGAAGTGATTGCTCATGCCGGTTCCACTGCGGTATGCGTCGAAGCGTCTTCGCAACGTGCTTCGCTGGCGCGATCCGCGCGCGAAGTGGGCATGACGAGCGCGTCACCGTCGATGACAACCTTGCCTTGCACGGTGCAGATGGTGTCCAGCACGACCCGGCGCTTGCCCGGAATGAGTTCGCGGACCGTCACCGTGGCCTGCACGGTATCGCCCGGCCTGACCGGCGCCTTGAAGCGCAGGTTCTGCCCGAGATAGATCGTGCCGGGGCCCGGCAACCGGCCGGCGATGGCCGCGGAAATAATGCTTGCACTGAGCATGCCGTGCGCAATGCGTCCCTTGAAGGGCGTCTTGCGCGAGAACTCTTCATCGATGTGCACGGCATTGTTGTCGCCCGAGGCGCCGGCAAACAGCACGATATCCGCGTCGGTAATGGTCTTGGCGAAGCTCGCGCTCATCCCGGGTGCCAGGTCTTCGAAGTCGTATCCTGCGATGTCGTTCATACGTGATCCTAAGGAAATGGTGATCGCGTTCAGCCGTCTTGTTGATCCGTGCGGGGAAGACGATCACCTCGCGTAGCGAGGCGCAGCATGCTGGCGCGGCCCGACCGTCATGGCGTGATTCTTCACACGAAGCGTCGTCGGTACTGGGTTCATGGTTGAAGTCGCACGATACGGCAAACGCGGATCTCGCATTTGCGATTGGACGCCACGGTTTTAGTATTTCGCGCCATCGTTTGTTTTGGAACGGGGCGGAAAAAGGGCGGCAATCGTGTTTCGCTCAATGCCCAGGCGAGCGCGCGCCGCTCGCGCGCAAAATCAGCCGCACCACTTCCTCGGTGCTCGCCTCGAAACCCGCCGATGAAAGCGCGCGCTTGCCCGAGAGCGCGCGTATTTGCGCCTCGAAATCGGCGTAGTGCTGCGTGGTCGCCCAGATCATGAAAAGCAGCGTTTTCGGATCGACGGGTGCGAGCAATCCCTCCGCGATCCAGCGATCGATCAGCTTCACGCGCGTTTCCATCCACGGCTTCACACGCTTGAGCAGGATGTCCTGCATATGCGTCGCGCCGCTGATGATCTCGTTCGCCCACACTTTCGACCCCAGCGGCCTGCGCCGCGAGAGTTCCATCTTCGCACGCACGTAACCGCCAATCGCCTCGACCGGATCGTCGCTCGCGTCGAAGGTGTTGGCCGCCGCGTTCCATTCCTCGAACAGATCGTCGAGCACGCGCCAGTAGAGCGCGAGCTTGGTCGGGAAGTAGTAGTGCAGATTGGCCTTCGGCAGGCCGGCGCGCTCCGCGATCAGCGCCGTGCTCGCGCCTTCGAAGCCGCGCTCGGCGAACACGGCCTCCGCGCAGGCGAGCAGATGCGCTTCGTTCGACTCGCGAATGGCGGCTTTGCGCCGACGCGGCTTGTGCGTTGCGTCAGCGGCATCCCGTTCGTGCGCCGGGCCTCGCATCGCGTGGTTCGCGGCTCGCGTGGTGGGTTCGTCGTCGCGCATGATGGTCGGTCCGTTCAGAAGGGAAGAGGCGGCGCACGGCTGCCGCGCCCATGTCGGCTTCATTGTAGTCACGATGTAAGCGCCTCGTGCATTCACCGCCCTCGGGGAAAACGCGCGGAGCGCGGGGGCGTTTTCGCGCACTGCAGCATCGATGGCACGCTTCTCGCTGGTAACACCGCATTGAATTCGCAAAGTTTATCGTCTACAACCTGTCCAATCGGACAGGATTCGCGGGGCGAGGTTTCGGGAGTCGTGAAGCGCCATTCGAGCGTGCACCGCCATGGCTCTTCCCGCCCCAGAAGGTGGCACGAATGCACGTTTGACGAACACGGACAGGAGAACACGCATGAACGCAGTAAGCGAAGCCGCGCTGACGACCGCGATTCACGTGAACGGCCAGCGTTTGTGGGACAGCCTGATGGAGATGGCGAAGATCGGCGCCACGCCCAAGGGCGGGGTGTGCCGCCTCGCGCTCACGGACCTCGACAAGACAGGGCGCGATCTCATCGTGCAATGGGCGAAAGAGGCGGGCTGCACGGTGAGCGTCGATCAGATGGGCAACGTGTTCATGCGCCGCGCGGGGCGCAACGACGACCTGCCGCCGGTGATGACCGGCTCGCACGCCGATTCCCAGCCCACGGGCGGGCGCTTCGACGGCATCTACGGTGTACTGGGCGGTCTCGAGGTGATCCGCTCGCTCAACGATCACGGCATTCAAACCGAGCGCCCCGTCGAAACCGTGATCTGGACCAACGAGGAAGGCTCGCGTTTCGCGCCGGCCATGGTCGCCTCGGGCGTGTTCGCGGGCGTCTTCACGCTCGACTACGGCCTCTCGCGCAAGGATGTCGACGGCAAGACCATTGGCGAGGAGTTGCAGCGCATCGGCTACGCGGGCGAACTGCCGTGTGGCGGCCGCAAGATTCACGCGGCATTCGAGCTGCATATCGAGCAGGGGCCGATACTCGAAGCCGAACACAAGACTATCGGCGTCGTCACGGACGCGCAGGGCCAGCGCTGGTACGAAGTCGTGCTCACCGGACAGGAAGCGCACGCGGGCCCGACGCCCATGCCACGCCGCCGCGACGCGCTGCTGGGCGCCTCGCGTGTCGTGCAGCTCGTCAACGAAATCGGACTGCGCCATGCGCCGCTGGCCTGCGCGACGGTCGGCATGATGCAGGTGCATCCGAATTCGCGCAACGTGATTCCGGGCCGCGTGTTCTTTACCATCGATTTCCGCCATCCCCAGGACGACGTGCTCGCGCAGATGGACGCCGAACTGCGCGAAGGCATCGAAAGGATTGCCGAGCAAGGCAAGCTCGAAACGCAGCTCGAGCAGATTTTCTATTACGCACCGGTGCCGTTCGACAAGGCCTGCGTGAACTCCGTGCGCGCGGCGGCGGAGCGCTTTGGCTACTCGAACCGCGAGATCGTTTCGGGCGCGGGCCACGACGCGTGCTATCTCGCGACGGTCGCGCCGACTTCGATGGTGTTCGTGCCGTGCATCGACGGCATCAGCCACAACGAGGTCGAGGACGCGACGATCGAATGGATCGAGGCGGGCGCGAACGTGCTGCTGCACGCCATGCTCGAACGCGCGAGCGAACCCGGCTGACGCCTTTGACGCCAACGCAAGCGGCCTGAGAGCCGCGCTGTCTTTCACGCTTTCCCCACGTACCGGCTGCGCGCGTCGCGCACAGCCGGCGGACCCGTGTTTTGCCTCGCAAGGAGCATCCGGATGTCCCAGTCCAACTCGAATGCCGCCGACGGCATCGCGCCTGGCCGCCTCACGGCCGAACAGCTTGGCTGCAACTTTGCCGACGTCGCGCCGCCACTGTCCGCCAATGCGGCCGTCATCGCCGCCGACCGCTGCCACTACTGTTACGACGCGCCGTGCGTCGCGGCTTGCCCGACCGGTATCGACATTCCGGGCTTTATCCGCAAGATCGGCAACGGCAATCTCAAGGGCGCGGCGCGCGATATATTGAGCGCGAATCCGCTGGGCGGCACGTGCGCGCGCGTGTGCCCGACCGAAATTCTCTGCGAAGGCGCGTGCGTCCGGAATCATCAGGATGGCGAACCAGTTCGAATCGGCGCGCTGCAGCGCCATGCCACCGACTTTCAGATGGCGCGCGAAGCCGCCGGCGCGCCGGCGCTCTTCAAGCGCGCAAGCGAGACGGGACGGCGCGTGGCCGTGGTCGGGGCCGGACCGGCTGGACTCGCCTGCGCGCATACGCTGGCGCTCGCCGGGCATCGCGTGAGCGTGTTCGACGCGGGCGAGAAGCCGGGCGGGCTCAACGAATACGGCATCGCGGCGTACAAGGTCGTCGACGATTTTGCGCAGCGCGAAGTGCAATGGCTGCTTTCCGTCGGCGGGATCGAAATACGTCAGGGTCAGCGGCTTGGTCGTGACGTCACGCTTACGGAACTGCGAGCCGCCTATGACGCCGTGTTCGTCGGCGTGGGCCTCGGCGGCACGCAAGCGCTTTCCATTGAAGGCCAAGCGCTCGATGGCGTGCGCGATGCTGTCGAATTTATCGCCCGCCTGCGCGAAACCGACGATCTTTCGACGCTGGCGGTGGGTCGCAAGGTGGTGGTGATCGGCGGCGGCAACACGGCCATCGATGCCGCCGTGCAAAGCCGCAAGCTGGGCGCCGAGCAGGTGACGCTTGCGTATCGCCGCGGTGCGGCGCAGATGAGCGCCACCTGGGCCGAACAGGAATTCGCACGGGCGCAGGGCGTGATGCTGGTCGAGTGGATGAAGCCGCTACGCATTACCGGCGACACCTGCGTGCAGGCCGTGGAGTTCGAGCGCACCGCGCTCGATGCGGGCGGCGCGTTGCGCGGCACCGGCGAGATCGTGCGTGTGGAAGCCGACATGGTCCTGAAAGCCATTGGCCAAAAGCTCTTGCCCGAAGGCCTGGTTGGCCTCGACGCCTTGCGACTTACCGCGGGCGCCGCGCGCATTGCCGTGGATGCCGATGGTGCGACCTCCATCGAAGGCGTATTCGCCGGCGGCGACTGCGCAGCCCATGGCGCAACCGATCTCACCGTGCAGGCCGTGCAGGACGGCAAGCTCGCCGCGCGCGCGATCGACCGCTACCTTGCGAGTCAGTCCGCCAAAGCCGCTTGAGCCGCGCAACTCGATCCACGCGAGCAACACACCGAATCCAGACAATACGAAGGAGTCGCATCATGGCCGACCTGCGCTGCACGATTGCCGGCATTGAATCGCCGAACCCGTTCTGGCTCGCCTCCGCGCCACCCACCGACAAGGCCTACAACGTCAACCGCGCCTTCGAGGCGGGCTGGGGCGGTGTGGTCTGGAAAACACTCGGGCTCGACCCGCACGTGGTGAACGTGAGCTCGCGCTATGGCGCCACCACGTGGCGCGGCCAGCGCATGGCGGGGTTGAACAACATCGAGCTCATTACCGACCGGCCGCTCGACGTGAACCTCAAGGAAATCGCGCAGGTGAAGCGCGACTGGCCAGACCGGGCGCTCATCGTCTCGCTGATGGTGCCGTGCACCGAGCAGGACTGGAAGTGGATCCTGCCGCAGGTGGAAGATACCGGCGCCGATGCGGTGGAGCTCAACTTCGGCTGCCCGCACGGCATGAGCGAGCGCGGCATGGGCGCGGCCGTGGGGCAGGTGCCCGAATACATCGAAATGGTCACCCGCTGGGTGAAGGAGGGCACGCGCCTGCCTTGCCTCGTGAAACTCACGCCCAATGTGACCGACATACGCCACGGCGCGCGCGCGGCGATGAAGGGCGGCGCGGACGGCGTCTCGCTCATCAATACGATCAACTCGATCGTGGGCGTCGATCTCGACGTGATGGCGCCGCTGCCGACCGTCGATGGAAAAGGCACGCACGGCGGCTACTGCGGCCCCGCCGCGAAGCCCATTGCGCTGCACATGGTCGCGGAAATCGCGCGCGACCCGCAAACGCACGGCTTGCCCATCTCCGGCATCGGCGGCATTTCCGACTGGCGCGACGCCGCCGAATTCATCGTGCTGGGCGCGGGAAGCGTGCAGGTTTGCACCGCTGCGATGCACTACGGATTCCGAATCGTCAGCGACATGATCGACGGGCTCTCGAACTGGATGGACGACAAGGGCTACGCGAATCTCGACGCCATTCGCGGCCGCGCCGTGCCCAACGTCACCGACTGGCAGTACCTGAACCTCAACTACGACATCAAGGCGCGCATCGATCAGGACCGCTGCATCCAGTGCGGGCTCTGCCATATCGCCTGCGAGGACACCTCCCATCAAGCTATTACCGCCACGCGCGACGGCAAGCGTCACTTCGAGGTGGTCGACGCCAACTGCGTCGGGTGCAATTTATGCATGCATGTCTGCCCGGTCGACCAATGCATCACGATGGAGCGCGTCGACTCGGGCCGCTACGCGAACTGGACCACGCATCCCAACAACCCGGCGCGCGTGGCCGATCCGAAAGCCGCCTGACGCATCGAAACAGAACTGAGCCGAACCGAACCAGACCAACGACAAGTCACGGAGAACTGCAACCATGAGTCAGCCATTGACAGGCGACGCCAGCGCGCGCCGCGCCGAAAGCGAGCTATACAACGACGATCTCGCGCCCACCGGCGCAGCGCAGCGCACGTGGCGCTGGTATCACTTCGGGGCGCTCTGGGTGGGCATGGTGATGAACATCGCCTCGTACATGCTCGCGGCCGGGCTCACCGAGCAGGGCATGTCGCCGTGGCAGTCCGTGCTCACGGTGCTGCTCGGCAATCTCATCGTGCTCGTGCCGATGCTGCTGATCGGCCACGCAGGCACGAAATACGGCATTCCCTACGCGGTGCTGGTGCGTTCCTCGTTCGGCACGCAGGGCGCGAAGCTGCCCGCCATGCTGCGCGCCATCGTGGCGTGTGGCTGGTACGGCATCCAGTCCTGGCTTGGTGGCAGCGCCATCTATACGCTCGCCAATATCCTCACGCACAACGCGCTGGTGGGCGACGCGCTGCCGTTTCTCGGCATCTCGATCGGCCAGGGCGCGTGCTTCCTCGTGTTCTGGGTGCTGCAGCTCTACTTCATCCTGCACGGCACCGATTCGATCCGCTGGCTCGAGAGCTGGTCAGCGCCCATCAAGGTCGTGATGTGCGTGGTGCTCGTGTGGTGGGCCTGTTCGAAGGCGGGCGGCGTGGGTTCGATGCTCTCGCAGCCTTCCCAGTTTGCCGCTGGCGGCAAGAAGGCGGGGCTCTTCTGGGCGACGTTCTGGCCGAGCCTCACGGCCATGGTGGGCTTCTGGGCCACGCTCGCGCTGAATATTCCCGACTTCACGCGCTTCGCGAAAACGCAGAAGGACCAGTTCGTGGGGCAGGCCATTGGTCTGCCAATTCCGATGGCGCTGCTTTCGGTGGTCTCCGTCGTCGTGACGTCGGCCACGGTGGTGATCTACGGCAAGGCGATCTGGGACCCCATCGATCTCACGAGCCGCATGGAAGGCGTGGGCGTGGGCATCGCGCTCGTCATCCTCACGCTCGACACGATGTGCTGCAATCTCGCTGCCAATCTCGTCGGCCCGGCCTACGATTTTTCGAGCCTCTGGCCCAAGGCCATTTCGTACAAGGCCGGGGGGCTCATTACCGCGGGTATCGCCATCGTGATGATGCCGTGGAAGATTCTCGCCACCACGCAGGGCTACATTTTCACCTGGCTCGTCGGCTATTCGGCGCTGCTCGGACCCGTGGCGGGGATTCTCATCGTCGATTACTTCCTCGTTCGCGGCACGCGCCTCGATACGGCTCAGCTATTCGAGGAGAACGGCGAATATGCCTACTCGAACGGCTGGAACCCGGCGGCCGTGATCGCGCTGGTGCTGGGCGTGCTGCCCAATCTGCCGGGCTTTCTCAACACCGCGTTCCCGAATGTGTTTTCCTCCGTGCCCGACGCGTTCAAGAGCATCTACACCTATGCGTGGTTCGTGGGGCTCGCGATTGCGGCGCTCGTCTATGGCGTGATGATGAAGCTCGGCAAGAGCCGGCGCCCGAGTGTGGCAAGCGCGTGAGTGGTGGCAGCGTGAATTCGTTCAACTGAAGGAGACTGGGCATCATGGCGATCCTGATTCGAGGCGGCACCGTCGTCAATGCGGACAAGAGCTGGCGCGCGGACGTGCTCTGCGAAAGCGGCGTGATCCAGGCCGTGGGCGAAAACCTCGACGCGCCCGCGGGCGCGACCGTGGTCGACGCGGGCGGCCAGTATGTGATGCCGGGCGGCATCGACCCGCATACGCACATGGAGCTGCCGTTCATGGGCACGACGGCGAGCGACGACTTCTACACGGGCACGGCGGCGGGCCTGGCGGGCGGCACGACGTCGATCATCGATTTCGTGATTCCGAACCCGAAGCAGCCGCTGATGGACGCGTTTCGCGAGTGGCGCGGCTGGGCCGAAAAAGCCGCCGCCGACTATGGCTTCCACGTGGCGGTCACGTGGTGGGACGACAGCGTGCATCGCGACATGGGCCTGCTCGTGAACGAACATGGCGTGTCGAGCTTCAAGCACTTCATGGCGTACAAGAACGCCATCATGGCCGACGACGAGATTCTCGTGAACAGCTTCGCGCGTTCGCTCGAACTGGGCGCGCTGCCCACCGTGCATGCTGAAAACGGCGAACTCGTCTTCCAGTTGCAGCGCCAGTTGCTTGCGCGCGGCTTCACGGGGCCCGAGGCGCATCCGCTTTCGAGGCCGCCCGAAGTCGAAGGCGAGGCCGCGAACCGCGCCATTCGCATTGCGCAGGTGCTGGGCGTGCCGGTGTACATCGTGCATGTTTCGGCGAAAGACGCGCTCGAAGCCATCGCCCGCGCGCGCAGCGAAGGGCAACGCGTGTTCGGCGAGGTGCTCGCCGGCCATCTGGTGATCGACGAGTCCGTGTATCGCGACCCGGACTGGACGCGCGCCGCCGCCCATGTGATGAGCCCGCCGTTCCGTACGAAAGAGCATCGCGACGCGCTTTGGCGCGGGCTGCAAGGCGGGCTGCTGCACACCACGGCGACCGACCACTGCGTGTTCTGTGCATCGCAGAAGGCAATGGGCCGCAACGATTTCACGAGGATTCCGAACGGATGCGGCGGCGTGGAGGATCGCATGGCCGTGCTGTGGGACCAGGGCGTGAATACGGGCCGGCTCACGCCGAACGAGTTCGTGCGGGTGACCTCCACGAACGCCGCGCAGATCTTCAACCTGTATCCGCGCAAGGGCACGGTGGCTGCCGGCGCCGACGCCGATCTCGTCGTTTGGGATCCGCAGGCTACGCGCACGATCTCGGTGAAGACCCATCATCAGAACGTCGACTTCAACGTCTTCGAAGGCATGACGGTGCGCGGCGTGCCCACGCATACGGTCTCGCAAGGCGAACTCGTGTGGGCGAACGGCGATCTGCGGGCGCGGCGCGGTGCCGGGCGGTATCTGAAGCGGCCCGCGAATCCCGGCTATCTGCAGGCGTCGCGGCTCGCGAAGAGCCTGAAGGAGACGCAGCCCGTGCATCGCGAGGGAGACGCAGCGAATCAGGTGAAAGGGCTCGGTTAGTCTGATTGACGGCGACGTGTCGTTTCACGGAACCAGACTTCTCACGTAGTTGATGGGTGCGTGATCCGCGAGGTCACGCACCATGACGTCACCGATGCGCCAGGCGTATTGGAGCAGATAGTCCTCCCGGGCGGCGGCGCGGTCTGCCTGCACGAATGCGTCGTCCGCATGCGGTGCCAGTTTGCCTTCGCGCGTGATGTAGTTCGACGCTCCCGTGTGAACGTATCCGCCAATGGGCGGCGGCAAATCGGTGACGAGATCGCAGCAGTCGACATAGCGCCTGATGCCGACAGGGGCAAGCGTGGCGACGAACGCCGCGTCGCCTACGCGTGGCGAACCGAACGTCACGAGGGCGTTTGGCGTGCATAGGCTGGCAAAGAGCGTCGCGATGGCCGCACCGAGGCTATGGCCTGTCAAGATGAGTTGTTTTCTCGTCGGCGCGGTCTCGTTCAACCAGTTGCCGACTGCTTCGTGCAAGCCGCGGGCGGCACGTGCAAATCCAGCATGAACCTGGCCGGCGCTTTCGGTCCAGGCGGTCAAGCTGCCTTCGAGGTCGATTGCGATATCGGCGAGCGATTGCGGTTCCGTTCCCCGGAAGGCGAGGACGGCGAGGCCATCGGAGCGCCTCACTGCGCCGAAGCCGTGCGTGTCGTCGTCGGCATTGTTGAAGGGAACCGCGCCTTCGAAACCCACCAGCGCGAGCGCCTGTTCGAGCCGCTGGAGTTCGGCGCCGCCATTCTCGTAGCGTATGTAGGCAAGCCGCGCGAACTCCGCACACAGTCCGTCGATATCGTAGTTGCCGCCCGCGGTGAATACCGTCGGCCTGAGTTGCGGTGAGTTGAGCGCGTCGCGCGACGGGTCGTAGGGGACAGGCATTTTCACCTCCGTCTTCACGTACTGTATCGCGAACCAGTCTCTCATCGAGAATACGAGGTATTGAAGGTCGTCCTTCAAGCCGTTCGGCACGAGATAGTCGCAGTGCGCCGATGTACGCACAAGCTTCCGTTTGCTTACAACGTGCCTGGTACCCGTACTCGCCGAGGTGCCGAGTGCAGAGTCAATCGCTAATCAGAAGCGCTGATCCTGTACCGCTTGCTGTTGATCGTTTTATATATGATGGAAAACGGAAATGCTTTAAGCAAGACTTCTATCAGAGATTCGTTGTTGCAATAAATCTCCTCTGGTCCAACGGACTCGATGGTTTTCAAGAGCGAGTGGTGATCGCCCGCGAATTCCAGGCGGCAATCCACCTTCCATTCCCGTTTCAGGTTCAACGGATAGGCGGAATCGTCGATGGCCAATGTCTTTTTATAGCCTTGATCTTCCAGCAGCGCCGCTTCCGTCTTCACGAAATCATCGAGGCACTGACGGCTGGTGACATACCGCTCCCATGGCAATACTGCGCGCACAGAAGAACAGTCTTTGTAGTGGTCTGCCGCCGTTCTGCTATCGACGTGGTGCACCAGTGTCAGCACTCTGATCAAAGACGCGTCCTTAACAAACGAAAGCAGATACTCGTAGCAGTTGGCCAGCGTATATCCAACGCCGGCAACATCGTCCACCAGCAGGATTCTCTTGCCCTCCTTGACGCAGGCATCGACAAGATCAAACACTTTCTCGTTGTTGATTTCAGCCTTGGCTTCCCGACGATCGTAGTGTACGAAGTCGACGTGCAGGCCCAACATCTGCGAAAGCATCAGGGCCGGTATGGCACCTCCGCGCAAGATGCCGAGTATCAAACCGATGTTTTCCTGAACCAGCTGCTCTCTTTTGGACAGGCAAAACGTTTCTATGTCGTCGTAGCCATAGAAGTAGACAGGAAGGCGGGCAAATTCTGTGTTCACCTGGTTTCGCTCCGTTCACCTATAGCGATAGCGGCAACGCAAGATGTCGCGCTGCATTGCGGTTTCGACGTCGATATATTCGAACGGCATTGATCTGCTCCCTCGAGGCGAGCCGGGCCAGCGTACTCGCCCCTTACTACGTGTGTGATCCGCTGATCTGCTTGAGCGTCGGATCGAGCAGCGCATCCTTGACGTCGAGCGAAGACGCTTGCCCGAGATTCGCGTAGTTTTTTTTGAGCCACGCGTCTGCCACCTCGCGTCCACGGTCGAACAGCGTTTTGAGCAGCGACCAGGACGTGCTGCTCTTGGAGACGAAGCCGAACTGCGCGAGAAAAGCGTCGTCGCGAATCAGGTGAAACCGGACGGTCTTGAAGCGGCTTTGGCTCGCGGCTTCCTCGCCCACCGAATCGAGCACGCGGTTGACCGCTTCGATCGCGTTGATCTCCAGCACGACGGAAGCGTTGAAACCGATTTCGTTGAGCCGGTCCAGAATGCCGCGCGCATTTTTCGGCGGCATGTCGTGGCGCACGAACGGATTCACGAGGATCAGGATCAGGTCCTGGGCATGGGCGATCAACGGCGCCAAAGGCGGATTGCCCAGATAGCCGCCGTCCCAGTACGGCACGCCGTGGAGGTTCACGGTGCGGAATTCATTTGGCAGACATGCGGATGCGCGCAGCACATCGACTGAAATCTTGGGCTGCGTAAAGATGGTGCGTTCGTTGGTTCGTACGTTGGTCGCGCAAACGAAGACCTGCGGGCTCCCGTTCTTCGCGTTGAGCGCGGAGAGATCCGCTTCCGGGAGCGCGGAGCGGATCACCGGGCCGAGCGGATCGCGATAGAAGGGATTGTTGTAAGGCGAAGCGACGAGTCCCACGATCTCCGAGAAGATGGCGCCAGGACTCCAGTCGATATTCCAGCCGCCGAACGGCCCCGGCTCGGAAAAGCCGAAGAGCGCATTGCCGGCCTGCTCCCCGGCGTGCGACACCGCTTCCCAGAAGGTGCGCAGTTTCTCGCGCGCTTTCGTGGCTCCCCCGCTGGCCAGGCCCGCCGCGCAGAGTGTCGCGTTGATTCCGCCCGCGCTCGCGCCGCTGATCGCCTCGACACTGAACGGCGTGCCCTGCGATGTCGATTCCAGCAATCGATCGAGCACGCCCCACGTAAAAGCGCCGTGTGAGCCGCCGCCTTGCAGGGCAAGCGCGACCTTGGGGCCGGACTGTTGCCCGCCGCTCGTGGATTCGTCTGTCGCCATGGCTCCTCTCTCGTCGTCGTCGCGTTGCCGGCAATCGTACGCGCGAGAGGGAATGCGCGTGCTGCGAATGCCGCCTCAGGAACCGGTGAGCGAGGGCGGCGCGGCCTTGAGCGCGTGGGTGATCAGCGCGATCGCCGCACGCTCACCGGCCGGATCGGCCGGAATTCTTCCGTCGAGCGCCAGCGTGGCCAGACCGTGAACCAGCCCCCAGCAGGCGAGTACTCCCGCCTCGACGCAATGCGGCGCCAGCGCCGCCACGTTGCGTGCCATCAGCGTATAAGCGCCCCGGCAATCCTCATGGGGCAGGGCGAGTCCTGCGCCGTCCGCGAACATGAGCCGGAACAGGGCCGGATGCGCGCGGGCGAAGCCAACGTAGGCCACGCCCTGCGCCTCGAGGGCTGCGCGCGCGTCGTCCGCCTCGTTGGCGCGCGCGGCGCCTGTCTCCAGCATGGCGAAGCCCTTGAGCGCGACGGCGCCCATCAGCCCCGCCTTGTCCTCGAAATGGCGATAGGGCGCCATCGCCGAAACGCCGGCCGCCCGCGCCACCGCACGCAGGCTGACGTCGCTTTCGCCCTGTTCGAGCAAGGCCAGCGCGCAATCGACCAGACGGTCACGGAGGGTCAAATTCGAATCGCTCATTGGTTGTTTACACTGTAATCATTCCGGACTATGCTTACAGCGTAAACAACCGGGAGCCATCATGCAAGCCACCGTCACCCGAAAGTCCGTCGACCTCAGCGCCTATCCGAATCTTGTGGTCATCCTCCTGGGTTTCCGCGTACGCCGGCTGCGGGGGCTCGCGACCTTGTTCGGCATCGGCAAAGGCTTGCGGCAAATCGATTCGAATCCGCCGGAGGGATTGCTCTCCAGCGAGCAGTTCCTGTTCGCCCTCAACCATGTCGGCATCCGCCAGTATTGGCGCGACCTCGAAAGCCTCGAAGCGTTTACCCGCAGCGCGCCGCATTCTCGCTGGTGGGGCGAGTTCCTGCGCGACAGCGGCGGCGCGGGCTTCTGGCATGAGAGCTATAGCCGGCAGGGAATGGAAGCGGTGTATATCGACATGCCCGCCCCCGTGGGCTTCGATCGCTTCGCGCCGGCACGCCAGCCGACGGGACCTTTTATGACCGCGCGAAAGCGCATGGCGGCGGACTAGACCAGAGCGCCGTTCACTGCGTCTCATGTACCGCCGCGCGCCTGCCGCAAGCGCCTTCGTGTGCGCCCTGGTTATCGAACACCTCGATATCCTCGTGCAGAATGCGCCGGATTTCGAAAATCGCCTCGGGTGTTTCCTGAACGCTGTGTCCCGCGACGATCACCTTTTCGGAGAGCGCGCCGTCGAGGTGCGCGCTGCGATAGGGGACGACCCCGTCATCGGAATCTTCGAGCGGGCCTGTCTCGCGGCGCCGCGCAATGATCGAGTGAAAGCACACATCGGGGCTGATCGGTAGTCGTGAGATCGACTGGATGATGGGATCGGTCTCCCGCAACTGCTCGATGCTGTTGGGAACCATGATGGTCTTTCCCGCCCGCTGGGTGCTATCCGCGTTGGTGGCGCTCTGCAGCATCTCGTCGATTTCCTTGAGCAGCGCAAGCGGCAAGCGTACCAGGTTCGCGACCCAGCGAGACAGGCGATTGCTCGCGAACGGCGTGCCGCGGTGTGGCGTGGCGATGAAGATCGCGCGCTCGACCTGTGGCATCGGCGTAAAACGCAGCAGACGATCGAGCCGCTCATCCTCGCGCACGATGTCGACCCCTTCGGGCAGGTACTTGTTCTGGATGGTTACCCACAGAACATCGTCGGAGGACGACACGAGCAAGCGCGCGAGCACGCCGCCCATGCTGTGCCCGATCAGCACCATGCCGTTCGAAGCCGGCAGCTTGCCTGCGGGATCGAAATGCGCGAGTGTGAGTTGCACCGCCTGCCGAATTCTCGCGAGGTTGATGAGAATGGGCACGTTGGTCGGGTAATAGACCTGCCAGACCTGGAAGTGCTGGCGCAGCATTTCGTCGCCCTGAATGTCGTTGGCGACGTTGACCCATGCCTCGGGGCTGCTGGCCAGGCCGTGCAGCATCAGAGCGATGCGCCGGTCCGGATCGAACGGTTGCATCATGTAAATGCGCGGACGATCGATGCCCCTCGTGCGGCCGAGCAGCGAACGCAAGGACTGCCTGGCAAAGCCGGAGCGGGCAAGCCAGATGCCGTAGCCCGCACTGAAGTTGGCCGCGAGCGGCACGGTCTCGCCATTGATCTCCACGCTCTCTACGCGAAACGGATCGTAGGCGGAGAACACCACGTCGTGCGAAGCGAGCAGCTGCTCGAGCGTGCCATTGCCAAACAGCAGCAGTGCGGTGACGTTCGGCGAAGGCATTTCATTGAACGGACGCGAGCCGGGTGCGAACCAGAAGGTTGCGCCTGCGTTCGCGTTCGCATCGTCTTCAGCCGTTGTCGTTGCGCTGTGAGTCGTAGCGCTATTTGCGTCGGGCTGGGCGGGCTGTGTGACCGCAACCAGATCCGCACCGAGGCCGTCACGGCGATAGGTACTGTGGAGTCCCGCGAACGACAGTCCCGAGGCGGGAATGACTTCGCTGAGTTCGCGCACGCCCTCGGGCAGCCGGACCTCCCTCAGGTCGATATGAATGGTCCAGCCTGCGATGAACTGATTTGCCGGATCGCGATGGCCGGTGGTCGTTTCAGCGGTGCCGCGCAGAAACAGCGCGCCGGCCAGCTCCTGGACCGCATAGTTGTAGTAGTCGCGAACCTGCGTCTGGCGGTCCTCGAAGGCCCGTTCGCCAGCCGTGCGCTGGCCGAGGAACAGAAACGCGTACGCGTATCGCGCTGTCTTGAGCCACGAATCGAATTGCGCGTCGGTCCAGGGGGTGCCGGCAGGCGGCGTTTGCTCGAGCGCCATCTGGAGCGATAACTCGGCGAGGCAGGCAAGGCGCTGTCCGGTACTGAGTCCGCCGACGGTTGCGATCGTATCGATACACGCTTGCGGCGCGCTCTGGCACGAACTTTCGTCGAGGGCCGCGACCCGCAAGGTGGCCTGTGTCGCCGCGCTCAACTGGCCGGTCGAGAGAATATCTCCGCGACGCATGGCAAAGTACTGCTGCGGGCCGAGCGAGTTCACGCGCACCATCGCGCAGCCGCAGAGCAGCGCGGCAGCGAGGAGGGCCGACACATTGGCCAACACATGGGCTAACGGCGGGCAACGCGGCATGCGTGATGGGTAAGGGCGCGTCATGAAGGATCCAGGCCATTCGCGCGGTCACGCACGAGCGTGTGGCGAAATGGGGGACGGCGCAGCGCGGTGGCCGGCAGACCGATGTATACCAGCCTGATCTGGATCGCGTCCGCACGGTGATCCGCGGCCGGCGCCTATGCGCTCTCC
Organism: Paraburkholderia sp. EG286B; assembly: GCF_040965655.1. Classification (NCBI taxonomy): domain Bacteria; kingdom Pseudomonadati; phylum Pseudomonadota; class Betaproteobacteria; order Burkholderiales; family Burkholderiaceae; genus Paraburkholderia; species Paraburkholderia sp. EG286B. Next base: position 197,545 of record NZ_JBFRCF010000007.1, read on the forward strand.
CGGGTTGACTCGCGCCGCTGGCATCAACAGACTCTAGTCATCATCGATCCACACGGGAGCGAACTTGGCCAACCCGGATCTTGTTGAAAGCGGGCCAAAGGGCGCGCATGTCGTCGCCGCGCAGGCGAGCCCGTGCGACGAGCTCGTGATCCGCACGCAGCCCGCCTCAGTCGACCGTCCGTGCCGGCGCAAGCGTCTCGCGCTCGCGGCGACGATCCTGGGGTCGAGCATGGCGTTCATCGACGGCTCGGTCGTCAACGTCGCACTGCCGTCCATTCAGAGCGAACTCCGTGCGAGCGTCGCGGCGATGCAATGGGTCGTCAACGCGTATCTGTTGTTTCTCGGCTCGCTCGTGCTGGTCGGCGGATCGATGGGGGACAAGCTTGGCCGCCGCACGGTGTTCATCGCTGGCATCGCGCTGTTCACGCTGGCGTCGGCGGCTTGCGGCCTCGCGCCGAATGCGGCTGCGCTGATCGCCGCGCGCGCGGTCCAAGGCATCGGCGCGGCGCTGCTCGTACCCAGCAGCCTCGCGATCATCGGCGCGGTGTTCGACGACGCAGCGCGTGGGCGGGCGATCGGCACCTGGGCGGGCGTCGGCGCGATCACGTCGGCGGTGGGGCCCGTGGCGGGCGGCTGGCTCGTCGATGCATTTTCCTGGCGCGCGATCTTCTTCCTCAACGTCCCGCTCGCCGCGCTCACGATCGCGCTCGCCGTTTCATCGGTGCCCAACAGCCACAGGCTCGATGCACCCGGGCAGCTCGACTGGCCCGGCGCGCTGGCCGCGGCGGCAGGACTCGCCGGTCTGACTTTCGGGCTGACCCAGGCGTCGGCGCGAGGCTTCCAGCATCCGTTCGTGCTGGTTGCAATCGGCGCCGGCGTGCTCGTGCTCGCCGCGTTCGTGATGATCGAAGCACGCAGCGCCAATCCCATGATGCCGCTCGATGTGTTCCGTTCGCGCGACTTCACCGGCGCGAACCTCGTCACACTGCTGCTTTACTTCGGGCTCGGCGGCGCATTCTTCTTCCTGCCGTTCACGCTGATCCGCGCGCATGGTTTTACCGCGACCGAAGCGGGCGCGGCGCTGTTGCCGGTGCCCGTCATCATCGGTTTGCTGTCGCGCTTCACCGGTGGACTGACGAGCCGCTTCGGCTCGCGAGCGCTGTTGACCATTGGCCCGGGCGTCGCCGGACTCGGGTTCACGCTATTGGCGTTGCCGTTCGTGCGCGGCAGCTACTGGAGCGGATTCTTCCCGGCGCTCGCGGTGCTCGGCCTCGGCATGACGATCACCGTCGCGCCGCTTACCACGACCGTGATGGGCGCGGTGTCGAGCGAGCGCACCGGCGTCGCGTCCGGCATCAACAACGCCGTTGCGCGCGTGGCGAGCCTGCTGGCGGTAGCGGTGCTCGGCATCGTGTTCGTGTGGTCGCATCACGCAGCGCTGGCGGCGCGCCTCGAAGCATTGCACGTGACGGTGGACGTACGCCAGATCGGCCAGTTGCTGGAGCCGGACGCGCAAGGCGGGCTCGCACCGGACGGCGCCGGCACGCCGCACGCAAGACTGGTGGCGCGTGCGGAAGCGGAGGCCATGCTCGACGCGCTGCGTGCCGTCGCCGTTGTGTCCGCCGCGTGCGCGTTCGCTGGAGCGGCTATCGCGGCGGCAGCCATTCAGCCGCGCAAATGAATTGCAAACGTTTGCACCTGATTGAATTCGCGGAAATGACACTTCAACGTGAATATTTAGCGAATCCAGGTGAATTGATAAATGCGCGGCGAAATTTCCCGGTCAAAATGAATACGACCGAATTCGTATTTCGTATTCGGGGAAGCCGGGCGTGTGGGCTAATGAATGTAATGGGGCGTTAAATTGGCGTGCCGCTTTTTTATGCGCAAACGTTGTCGTTTTTGATTTGTCGCGAACGCGTGACAATTTGAGTGCTGCAGGCAAATTAAATAATAAACACTGCGAAAATAATACGTATAATCCGCCGCGCGCGTCAGTTGATCCACCGTCCTTCCGGAATCACCCACCAGGATCGCCTGCGCTTAACGCCGGTCACCGTTCGAATGGTGATCATGGCCGCTTCTGCAAATTCTGTTGACCCTGTGCGCTTTCTTTCCGGGCGCATGAATAGGTGATGAATTCCATGCCAGCACCGCAATGGCGTCCGTTCCTGTCGTTTCTCACGCAGGAGTTGACGCAGAACCTGACGCCCAGGTTTTTGACCCAGCTTATGCGTGCTGCGGGCGGCCAGTTCGCGCATCAATATGCACTGGGTGAGGCGGCCACCGTGGCCGCGATGCGGGACGCCATGAATCAGGTGTGGAGCGAGCTGGATTGGGGCCAGGTCGAGATACGCGAGGCACAGGACTGGCTGGTGCTCACGCATTACCACGCGCCGCTCAAGGCCGTATTCGGCGCGGAGAACGTGGCGTGGGCCGGGGCGTTCCTCGAAGGGGCCTATGAAGCGTGGATGCATCAGTTGGGCGCCGATACGCAGTTGCGCATGACCACGGCGTGTCCTGCCGACGCATCGGGCACGATGGCTTTCCTGTTTGGTAAGTAGAGGTCGGCAGGTCGGCAGTTCAGTAAAAAAACACAGAACGTGCTGCGCGCATGACGCGCCTTGATGGACAGCACAACGAATATACGGGGTCGGGGCATGAGCAGTGCATCGGACATTGCGAATCTTTTCGAGGTAGCGGACGCAAGCCCATCGCAGTACCGGGAAGTGGAAAGGGCGGAGCAGTCGCAAGGCCTGCGTGGGCGCTGGTCCACGCTGAACGCGGCGGAGCCGGACCCCGTTGCGCCCGCGCCTGTCGCGTCGGCGCAGGGCGACGCCGCTGATCCGGCCGATATCCTCGTTACGGCTGATACGCTCGATGCGCCCGCCACGACCGATGTGTCACCCGACCCGGTTAGCGCCACGCCTGCTGCCGCCGCGTCCGAACCTCCGCCGGCTGAGCAGGCCGCAGCCGAAGCGCCCGTCGCTCAACCCTTGCCCGAGCCTGTCGTCGCTGTGCAGCAGTCTGCCGCGCTGAGCAGTGTGTTTGCACGCCTCATGGAACGCAACGAGCCTCGCGGCGATGTTGCGCAGCGTGGCGCGCCATGATCCTCAAACCGAAATCGATGCGGCCGCAACGACAAGCGGCCGGTGCCGGGCAAAGCGACGATGCCGGAGACTGGGACGACACACTGCTGCAAGCGGGTGCGTCGCTGCTCGCGTCGCGCTGGTCACGCGTGCTCGTGACGCTGGCGGCCGTGCTGTTGTTCACGTCGGCCATGACGGTCCATCTGGCGGTGTCGAAGCAGTGGCTGTTCGCGATCCTGTGCATGGGCGTCGCGATCGCGCTGAGTCGCATTCGCGGCCGCGTCCTCACCGTGTCGCTGGTGACGTTGTCGGTGTTCATGTCGCTGCGCTACCTGTACTGGCGCGTGACGCAGACCCTGTCCTTCACCAACTCGCTGGACCGGACCTTCGGCTATCTGCTGCTGCTGGCCGAAGGCTACGCGGTGCTCATGCTGCTGTGCAGCTACTTCCAGACGCTCTGGCCGCTGCATCGCCGGCCTGCGCCGCTGCCGGCCGATACGTCGGCCTGGCCCACGGTGGACGTCTACATCCCCACCTACAACGAGCCGCTCGACGTGGTGCGGCAGTCGGTGCTGGCCGCGACGCTGCTCGACTGGCCGGCCGACAAGTTGCGCGTGTATCTGCTCGACGACGGTCGTCGTGACGAGTTCCGGGCCTTCTGCGAGCAGGCCGGCGTGGACTATCTGACGCGCCCCGACAATACGCACGCCAAGGCGGGCAATCTCAACGCGGCGCTGGCGAAGACGAGCGGCGAGTACATCGCCGTGTTCGACTGCGATCACGTCACCACGCGCTCGTTTCTGCAAATCTGCATGGGCTGGTTCCTGAAAGATCCGAAGATGGCCATGGTGCAGACGCCGCACGTGTTCTACTCGCCGGATCCGTTCGAGCGCAACCTCGAAACCTACCGCAAGGTGCCCAATGAGGGCGACCTGTTCTATGGCGTGCTGCAGAACGGCAACGATCTCTGGAATGCCGCGTTTTTCTGCGGTTCCTGCGCGGTGTTGCGGCGCTCTGCGCTCGATGAGGTGGGCGGCGTGGCGACCGAGAGCGTCACGGAAGACGCGCTGACCGCGCTCAAAATGAGCATGAAGGGCTACAACACGGGTTATCTCGCCATTCCGCAGGCGGCGGGCCTCGCGACCGAAAGCCTGGGCCGCCACATCGGTCAGCGGATTCGCTGGGCGCGCGGCATGGCGGAGATCTTCCGCCAGTTCAACCCGCTGCTGATTTCGGGGCTGACGCTGCCGCAGCGGCTGTGCTACCTCAGCGCGATGATGCACTTCTTCTTCGGCTTGCCGCGCATCGTGTTCCTGATCACGCCGATGGCCTATCTGTTCTTCGGCGCACATGTCTTTCACGCGTCGGCGCTGATGGTGTTGGCCTATGCCGTGCCGCATCTCGTGATTTCGAGCATCGGCGCTTCGCGCATTCAGGGCCGCTTCCGCCATTCGTTCTGGAGCGAGGTCTACGAGACGGTGCTCGCGTGGTACGTGATTCTGCCCGCGCTCCAGGCCGTGCTGTTTCCCGGCACGAGAGGCTTCAACGTGACGTCCAAGGGCGGGGTGATCCGGCAGTCCTTCCTCGATTGGGCGATGGCGCGGCCCTACATCGGCCTGTTGCTGATCAACCTCGCCGGCTTTGCGGTGGGGGTGGCCGGTCTGATCCGCAGTCCCGGCTGGCCCGAGGCGATGAGCATTTTGTTCAACCTGGTCTGGGTGATCTACAACGTCATGAACCTGAGCGCGGCGGCAGGCGTGGCGTCCGAATCGAAGCAGCTGCGCCTCACGCCGCGCGTGCAGATCGAATTACCGGCCGCAATCCGTCTGGCCGACGGATGTCGCGTCGTCTGCCAGACCAGCGACTATTCGCACGGCGGTCTCGGACTCGTGCTGCCCGAGGACGCGCCGCTGCCGCAGCGCGGCGAGCGCGTCGTGGTCTCGGTGTTCCGCGACGACTACGAGGGCAGGTTCCCCGCCGAGGTCCAGGTGTGCCGCGGCCGCACCGTGGGCGTGAGTTTCCCGGCCCTGACGATCGATCAGGAACGCGACCTGATGCGCGTGACGTTCTCGCGCGCCGACAGCTGGATTGCGTCGTGGGGCCGCTATCGTCGCGACCGGCCGTTGCGCAGCCTGTTCGAGGTGCTCGGCGTCGGCGTGCGCGGCCTGAAGGAGTTGTTCCGGCATCTGCTGATGGGCTCACGCGAGCGTCTCGCACGTTCGGCCGAGGCGCAGGCGGGCGAGTTGGGATCGAAGCAATCGTGAGTCCCGTCCATCTGTTGCCTTGGCGCGCCCTGGCGTGCACGCGCCGGTTGGCGCCGCGGTTGGGCTTGGTGCTCGCCGTGCTCGCGTGCGGCGCCAACGTTGCGCTGGCCGCGAGTGCGCCCGGCGCGCCGGCCGCATCGGCGCCGTCGTTGGCGTCGCAGGCCGTGACGGCCGAAGCGCCTGCATCGGCGCAGCCGCAGGCGGCCACCGACGCCGGCGAAACCTATACCTACCGCATCCCGCTGCTTCGGCAAAATGCGGCGCAAGGGCTGACGCTGCTCGGCGAGGACGCCTATGCCGGCATGGACTTCGGCTTGCGCCGCGACGAGCGCGTGGTCGGCGCGCGGCTCGTGCTCGACTACCGCTATTCGCCCACCTTGCTCCCCGCGCTCTCGCACCTCAACGTGCTGCTCAACAGCGTGGTGGGCGCGACGATTGCATTGCCGGAACCCGCGCCGCGCACATCGACGCAGATGACGGTGGATCTGCCGGTGTCGCTGCTCAGCGAGTTCAATCACCTCAACCTCGAGTTGATTGCCCATAGCAAAGCCAGCGATCAAGGCAACGATCCGCTGAGTCCCGATCTGTGGCTAAAAGCCGGCCCGAACAGCGCGCTCGAACTGACCGTGGCGCCGGCGGCGCGCGCCAGCGACCTGTCGCAACTGCCCGCGCCGTTCGTCGACGCTCGCGACGTGCGCCGCGTGAATTTGCCTGTCGTGCTGCCTCGCGTGCCCGGCGCGCGGCGCCTCGAATCCGCGGGGATCGTGGCTTCGTGGCTGGGCGCGCAGGCGGGCTATCGCGGCTCGCACTTTGCCGCGAGCCTCGGCGCGCTGCCCGCACATGGCCATGCCGTCGTGCTGGCGCTGCGCGACGAATTGCCGGCCCTCGGTCTCGCCTCAATCGCCATCGATGCGCCGACGCTCGCGATCGTGCCCAACCCCAACGACCCCAACGGCCGGCTGCTGCTGGTCGCGGGCCGCGACGAGCCGCAACTGCGCACGGCGGCGCTGGCGCTGGTGCTGGGCGCGAAGACGCTGGCGGGCCCGCAGGTCCGCATCGACGGTCCGGTATCGGCCGCGCCGCGCAAGCCCTTCGACGCACCGAACTGGTTGCCGGGCGACCGCCCGGTCGAACTGGGCGAACTGTTGCCGGCGGACCGCTTCACGATCCAGGGCTTCCGGCCCGGCGCGATCGATGTGGACCTGCGCCTGCCGCCGGGCCTGTTCGGTTTCAACAACGGCGGCGCGGTGCTGAATCTGCGCTATCGCTATACGGCGCGCCCGGAATCGGCGCATTCGGCGCTGAACGTGCTGGCGGGCAACACGCCGATCGCGGCGTTGCCGCTGCCGGGCGACGCATCGGACGGCCATGCCGTGATCCGGATTCCGACGTATCTGCTGCCGCCGTTGACGACGCTGCAATTCGACTATCGCTACGAGGCGGTCAAGACGAAGGACCACTGGCAGGACGTGCCCGGCGGCCCGCTGCTGAGCGCCATCGATCCGACTTCGACGATCGACATTTCGCAGTTGCCGCGTTACACGGCCATGCCGGATCTGGGCGCGTTCGCCAATGCGGGTTTTCCGTTCACGCGCCTCGCCGATCTGTCCGAAACCGCGGTGATCCTGCCCACGCAGCCGGTAGCGGACGACTATTCCGCGTACCTGACGCTGATGGGCAGCATGGGTCAGGCCACCGGTTACCCGGTGCTGGGCGTGACGGTGGGCGATCCGGCCCAAGTCGAAGCGCTGCGGCAAAAGGACTTGCTCGTGCTGGCTTCGGGCGACGACCAGCCGTTGCTCAAGGCGTGGCGCAGCGATCTACCGCGCGGCTTCTTCGCTCCGGCACCGCCGTCCGGCGACGGGCTCGCCGGGTGGTGGGACAAGCTCACTGGCGGCCAGGCGCAAGCCAGGCGCGAGGCCGACATCGCCGCGCTCTATCGCAGCGACGACCACGACGGCATGGTGGCCGGGTTCGAGTCGCCGCTGGCGCATGGCCGCAGCGTGGTGGTCGTAGCGGGCAACACGCCGGGCGGCCTCAGCGCGGTCGCGGACGCGCTGCAAGCCCGCCACTACCGCGTCGACGACGCGATCGGCGGCAGCCTCGTGGTCGTCAACGACGGCATCCTCACCACGCTGAACAAGGACCAGAGCTATTTCATCGGCTCCTTGCCGCTGCGGCTCGCGGTCGAGTGGTTCTTCGCGAGTCACATCGTGCTGCTGCTCGCGGCGACGCTCGTCAGCGTCGTGCTCATCGGTTTGCTCGGCGGCGTACTCCTGCATCGGCGCGCGCTGAGCCGCCTGAATCTGGACATTCTCCAGACATCGCAACGTGAAGAAGGACGACGAGGTTCTCATGTTTAAAAGACGGCCTGCAATTTCCCGGGCACGCCTCGCGCGTTGCATGACCGTACAGCCGGTATTGCGGGCGTTGCCGGCACTGCTGCTCGGCTGCACCCTCGTCTCGACGGCGCACGCCCAGGCTGAGGCGAGCGGCAATGCCGCAAACAATGTGCAGGCGCAGCCCGCTGCGGCTGCTGCTGCGTCGTCAGCGACTGTGACCTGGTCGTTGCGACAACTGGGTGCGCAATACGCGCTCAATCTGCGCGGCGTCGACGGCAGCAATACGCTGCCGGTCGGCGTGCGCGACGATCAGGTCGTGAGCGGTGCGCGCCTGAATCTGCGCTACGCCTATTCGCCGGCGCTGCTGCCCGATCTCTCGCACATCAACGTGCTGGTCAACGACCAGGTGGCGGCCTCGATCGCGGTGCCGAAGGACACGGCCGGCGCGAGCCTGCAGCGCACGATCGCGCTGCCGGCGTATCTGTTCGCCTCGAACAGCAAGTTGCGTCTGCAACTGATCGGCCACTACACCACGCAGTGCGAGGACCCGCTGCATTCGAGCCTGTGGGCCAACATCAGCAACGAAAGCACGCTGAGCATCGACACGCAGCCGCTGCCGCAGGCCAACGATCTGGCGCGCCTGCCCAAGCCGTTCTTCGACGGCCAGGACATCCGCCGGCTGAACCTGCCAGTCGTGTTCGCGGGCAATCCCGATACGGCCGCGCTCGAGGCCGCAGGGGCCGTGTCGTCGTGGTTCGGCGCGCTGGCAAGCTTCCGCGGCGCGGACTTCCCGGTGTCGCTCTCCGCCGTGCCCGCGCAGGGCAACGCGGTCGTCATCGTCGAAGGCACGCAGCAGGCGGCAATCGCGGGGGCGCCGCTGCAAGGTCCGACGCTCGCCATCGTCAGCAACCCGAACGATCCCAACGGCAAGCTGCTGCTCGTCATGGGCCGCGACGGCAAGGAACTCAAGCAGGCGGCCGACGCGCTGGTCACCGGCAGCCAGACGCTGTCGGGCTCGAGCGCGCTCATCACGCATTTCGCCGACCTCGCGCCGCGCAAGCCCTACGACGCCCCGCGCTGGCTGCGCACCGACCGCCCCGTGTCGTTCGGTGAGCTGATCGACACCAAACAGTTGAGTGTGTCGGGCTACAGCCCGGACCTCATCCGCATCAATACGCGCGTGCCGCCCGACCTGTTCGGCTGGCATGCGCCCAACGTGCCGATCGACCTGCACTACCGCTACACGCCGCAGCCTTACATGGTCAATTCGTCGCTGCTGTTCAACGTCAGCGACCAGTTCATGAAGTCGATTCCGCTGCTGCCGCTCGAGCGTCTCGAAGGCGGTGACAAGCTGCGCGCCGAAGTGCTGCCCGACAGCAGCCTGCCGCGTCAGGCGAAACTGGAAGTGCCGCTGGAGTCGCTCCTGCAGCCGAACACGCAGCTGCAGTTCCGCTACATGTACGACTACATCAAGCAGGGCGAGTGCCGCGACATCATCATCGACAACGTGCGCGGCGCGATCGATCCCGAGTCGACGATCGATCTGTCGACCTATCCGCACTACATCGCGATGCCGAACCTGGCCGCGTTCGCCCAGGCGGGCTTCCCGTTCACGCGTATGGCCGACCTGTCCGACACGGACGTCGTGCTCGGCGCGAATGCAGGGACGCAGGAATACAGCACGTATCTGGCCGTGATGGGCCGCATGGGCGACTCGACCGGCTATCCGGCGCGCGGCGTCACCGTGCTGCGCGGCCAGCGCATCGACGCCATGCCCGCGGCGAAGGATCTGCTCGTGATCGCCTCGGGCGCCGATCAGGCGTGGCTCAAGGACTGGGCGCCGTACATGCCCGCGGCGTACGACCACGGTGCGCAGTTCTCGGTTTCGGATCTGCCGGGCCGCGTGCGCGGATGGTTCCACGCCAATCCGCGTCTGGACGCGGCACCGGGGCGCCTGTCGCTCGCCTGGACCGGGCCGGGCGTGAGCGCCGTGCTGGCGGGCTTCGAGTCGCCGAAGGAAAAGGGCCGCAGCGTGGTCATGCTGGTCAGCAATCAACCCGATGGCCTGAAGGATGCGGTCGCGGCGCTCTTGGGCGTGCCGAACTACGACAAGCAGCCCATCCAGGGCAGCCTCGTGTCGATCCGCGGCAATGAAGTCGATGCGCTCGTGGGCGAGCACACGTACTACGTCGGGCATCTGGGCCTGTGGCGCGGCCTCGACTGGTGGCTGGCTTCGTTCGGCGTGTCGCTGGCGTCGCTGCTGAAGGCGTTCGGTGTCGTCGTGCTCGTGCTGCTGGCGGCGGGTGGGTTCGTGGCCTTGCGGCGCCGTCAGGCGCGGCGCGATGCGGAAGCCGAGGCACGGCTGCGCGCAAAGCAGCACGCACAACAATAATCAGGAAGCCGTCATGTTAGTCAGCCGCAGCCAGGCCTGTGTTCTGGGTTTGTTGCTCACCTCGGTCAGCCACCCCGCGTGGGCGCAGGACGCCAGCTCCAGAATGCTGCTCGAGCAGGGCCGCTATTGGCAGGCGCATGACAAGCCCGATCTGGCCGCGCAGTCCTGGTCGAAGCTGCTGCTGGCCGACCCGAAGCAGCCCGAAGGCCTCTATGGCATGGGGGCGATTGCCGTCGGCAAGAAGCAGTTTGCGGTCGCCAACGACTATCTGACGAGGCTGCGCGCTGCCGCGCCCGACAGCCGCTACGTGCCGCTGCTCGAGCAGGACCTGCGTCTTGCCGTGGAGCCCAACAAGTCCACGTTCGCGAAGGCGCGCCAGATGGCCCAGGACGCCGTCAACCAGAACGACCCGAAAGCGCTGGCAGCCGCGCTCGCGCAATACGACAGGGCATTGGGCGGCAAGACTCCGCAGGGCAATGTGGCGCGCGAGTACTACACCTTCCTCGGCTATACGGACGGCGGCGTGGATCCGGCCATTCAGGGCTTGACGCGCCTGAACGCCGAGACGCCCGATCCGTATACCCAGTTGGCGCTGGCCCAGCATCAGGTGCGCGACGAACGCTATCGCGCGGCAGGCGTCGCGTTGCTGGAAAAGCTGGCCGCGCGCCCGGACATTGGCGGCGCGGCCACGGAAGCCTGGCGCTCCGTGCTGACCTGGGTCACGCCCACGCCGAAGAACAAGTCGTGGTTCGAGGACTATCTGAAGCTGCATCCCGATGACGATGAAATCCGCCATCAGATGGTGTCGCCGCGCGCAGCTGGCGCCCCTGCCGCGCCGGTCATGGACCCGCGCCTGACGCGCGGCTTCGCGGCGTTCAAGGCAGGCGACATCACGACCGCCGAACAATCCTTTACCGACGTGCTGCGCGACAAACCCAACGATACCGACGCGCTCGGCGGGCTGGGTCTGGTGCGCATGCAACAGGGCGACCTGGCGCAGGCGCAGGCGCTGCTCGCGCGCGCCGTCGCGCGTCCTGGGGCCGGCGCCAACTGGAACAAGGCGCTCGCTTCGGCACGCTACTGGCTGCTCGTGAATCAGGCCGAAGGCGCGCAAAGCGCGGGCGACTACGCCGCCGCGCGCAGCAAGCTCGACCAGGCGCTGCGCATGGACCCGGCCGAGCCGGGCGGGCGCAATGCGTCGGCCCGGCTGTATGCGGCGCAGGGCGATCTGACCCGAGCCGAAAAGGTCTACCGCGAGGTGCTGGCGGCGCACCCGAACAACCGCGAGGCGGTGAGCGGGCTCGTCGATATCCTCGCTGCGACGGGGCGCGCCGACGAGGCCCAGAAGTGGGTCGACGGCATGTCGCCCGAGCAGCAGGCCGGCATCGGCGGCCTCGATCGTTTGCGTGCGGCGGTCGCCGCGGGCCGCGCCGACGCCGCCGAGCAGCGCGGCGATCTGGACGCGGCGCGACGTATCCTCGAAGACGCGCAGCACCGCGATCCCGACAATCCGTGGATCCGTCTGGAACTGGCGCGCTACGAACTGCGGCAGGGCCATGCCGACGAGGCGAGGGAACTCGTCGACGGCCTGCTCGCCTCGAACCCCGACAATCCCGACGCCCTCTACGCGAGCGCGCTGCTCGCCATGCAGATGGGCGACTGGACGCGCGCGCAGGACACGATGGCGCGCATTCCCACTGCCGCGCGGACGCCGAACATGGTCGCGACGGCGCAGCAGATCGATTTCCAGGCCGTGGCGGCGCAGGCCTCGCAGCTGGCGCGCGACGGCAACCTGGACGACGCGCGCAATATGCTGGCGCGGCTCGAAGCGTCGGCGGGCAAGGACCCGGCGCGGGTGAGCGCGCTGGCCCAGGCCTATGTCGACGCGGGCAATCTGCCGCGCGCCATGGCCTTGATGCATGGACTGATGCCGAATGGCCTGAAGGGCAGCGGTCCCGATGTGCAACTGGCCTACGCGGGCCTGCTGCTCAAGACCGGCCAGAACGTTCAGGCCCAGGACGTAATCCGCGGTTTGCAGGGCGAGACGCTGACCGCGGACCAGCGCCGGCAACTGGACGACCTGAATTACCTCTACGCCGTGCGTCTGGCCGAGCAGCAACGTCAGCAAGGCGATCTTGCGCAGGCCTACGACACGCTCGCGCCGGTTCTCGCGAAGCGGCCCAACGACAGCCTGGCCAACGCCGCGCTCGCGCGCATGTATGCGGCCGATGGCCAGTACGCCGAGGCGCTGTCGCTCTACCGGAAGGCGCTCGCGAACGACCCCGACAACCCCGGTCTGGAGCTAGGCGTGGCGATGACCGCGGTGCAGGCCGGCAAGGGCGACGTGGCGGACGCAGCCCTGAAACGGGCTGTTGCGAAGGCGCCGAACGATCCGGACGTGCTGGCGGGCGCTGCGCGCATCTATGCCATGCAGGGCAAGACCCGCGAGGCGCAGGCGCTGCTGGTGACGGCCATCGCCGCCAAGGAAAAGCGTCTCGGCGTGCAGGCGCAAGGCGTCCATGTGGCGGGCAATCCCTTCGTCCACGACGACGATCGCCGCCGCCGTGCGGCTCGCGACAAGCGCCAGCCGGCTGCCACTGCGTTTGCCGCGCAGGGCTCTGGGGGCACCGCGTCCGATGGCGCGCTCGCGAGCGATGCTGGAACGGCTTCCGGTGGCTCGTCCGCAACGACGTCGAAGGCGGCGCGTGCCTCTGCGCTGCCTTCCGTGGCCGGCACGCCGATCGGCGAGCAGGCGCCGCAGGACGCGCAGGCCACGAGCGCGCCTCAGGAGGGCGCGATCTCGCTCGACGACATGCGCAACGAACTCGACGATATCCGCTCGGAACGTTCAGCGGAGATTCGCGGCGGCCTGTTCGTCTCGTCGAACAACAGCGCCGGCGGGACCTCCCAATTGACGAATGTGCAGCAGCCGCTCGAAGCGCTGCTGCCGGTCGGCAACGGCAAGCTGTCGTTGCGCGTGACGCCGGTGGAACTCGAGGGCGGCACGCTCGGCACCGATGTCTACAGCAGCAGCCAGTTCGGCGGCGGCCCGGTTGCGGCACAGGATCAGAAAAGCGGCACGGTCGCTGCGCCGGGTGCGCAGAGCGTCCATGGCGTCGGTCTGGGCGTGGGCTACGAGACGCGCAAGTGGGCGTTCGACATCGGCACGACGCCTTTGGGTTTCCAGTACACCAATGTGGTCGGCGGCGTGTCGTTCAAGAGCGCCATCGGTGCGAAGGGCGGCTGGTTCAACGCGGGCGTGTCGCGCCGCGCTGTGACCGACAGCATCACGTCGTTCGCCGGTTCGACCGACGCGCGCTCGGGCCTGCGCTGGGGCGGCGTGACCGCCACGGGGCTGCATGGCGCGATCGGCGTCGACAACCAGGATTACGGCTTTTACGGTTACGGCGCCGTGAAATACCTGGACGGCTACAGCGTCCAGTCCAACGAGGGCGCCGAGGTCGGCGCGGGCACGTACTGGTACCTGCTGCGCAGCGCCAGCAACATGCTGACCATCGGCATGAACCTGAGCGGCGAGTTCTACCGCCACGACCAGAACAACTTCACCTATGGCAACGGCGGCTATTTCAGTCCGCAGCGCTTCTATGCGTTCACCGTGCCCATCACGTGGGCGCAGCGCTCGGATCGCTGGACCTACAAGCTGCAGGGTTCGGCAGGTCTGCAGTACTACCACGAGGCCGGCGCGCCGTACTTCCCGACCGACAGCACGCTGCAGGCGGCGGCCGCTTCGGCAGCGACGTCGCTTGGCTTGAGCGATGGCGCGGTCCATCCCGCGCAGTCGAAGACCGGCGTCGGCTACAACCTGCTGGCCGCGGCCGAGTACCGCTTCAGCAATCACCTCACGGGCGGCGCATCGGTGGGCGCCAACAATGCGTCCAGCTACCGCCAGTGGGTGGCCGGACTGTATCTGCGCTTTAGCTTCGCACCGCAGACGAAGTCGCTGGATATGCCGGTCATGCCTTACCAGTCGCATTACAACGATCAGTAGCCCGATCGATCGCAGATCGATCGTTTTTCAGGAGTTTCAAGTTCATGCTTGCTTCCGTACTTGCAGGTCTCAGCATTCTCATGATTGGCGACAGCCATCTGAGCGAGCCCGGTTATCTCATCGACACGTTGCAGGACCAGCTGATCGCCGCCGGTGCGCAGGTGCACACCTACGGGGTGTGCGGCAGCGTGCCGGGCGACTGGGTGAAGTCGGTGCCGGGCACCTGCGGCGGCGCCACGCGCAACGGCAAGGCGCCGCTCGTCGTCGATCACAGCGCGAAGACGCAGCCGATCGATCAACTCGTCGCAGCGAACAAGGCCAACCTCGTCATCATCGTCGAAGGCGACACCATCGGCGGCTACGGCAAGGACGATTTCCCCAAGAGCTGGGTGTGGCAGCAGGTCACGGCGCTCACGCAAGACCTGGCGGCCAGCAAGACGGCGTGCATCTGGGTCGGGCCGGCGTGGGGCTCGGAAGGCGGCAAGTACCAGAAGAGCTTTGCGCGCGTGAAGCAGCTTTCGTCCTTCCTCGCCACCAACGTCGCGCCGTGCCAGTACATCGACTCGCTCACGTTTTCGAAGCCGGGCGAATGGGCGACGGTCGACGGTCAGCATTTGACGACGACCGGCTACAAGTACTGGGGCGCGGACATCATGAAGGCGCTGGTCAAGCTACCGGTCGTGCAGCACAAGTAAGGCACTGCCGCCGCTGCTTCGTCACATCGAGAGTCTGAGAAAAACAATGAAAAACGTCCTTTCCCAGCCGTTGCGTTTCGTGCTTCGCGGCCTTGCGCTGTCCGGCTTCGCGCTGTCCGCGCAACTGGCCGCACCGTTTGCCGCGCCGTTCGCCATTGAACCGGCCATGGCCGCCGATATCCCGCTGTACCCGAGCGGTCCGGCGGAGGATGCGTCGTTCGTGCGTTTCGTCGATGGCGGATCGCATCCCGTCGATGTGACCTCGGCAGGTTCGAAAGCGCGCCTGACGCTCGATGCCGCGAACCCGGCCAGCCGCTTCTTTCCAATTGCCGCGGGCAAACCCGTGGCCGGCACGCTGACGGGCGGCGGCGCGCAGCAGGACGTCAGCGCGACCGTGAAGCCCGGCGAGTTCGTTAGCATCGTCGCGCTAGACGGGGCGCAGAAGGGCGCGCATTCGCAGGTCGTGACGGTGCGCGAAAAGCCGGACGACTTCAACGCGCTCAAAGCCTCGGTGGGCTTTTACAACCTCGATGCGCACTGCGCGGCGCCCACGCTGAAAGTGCCGGGCCGCGACATCGTGCTGCTCGACGGCGTGGCCGCGGGGCAGAGCAAGCGCCGCCAGGTCAACCCGGTCGCGCTGTCGGTGCAACTGGCCTGCGGCGGGCAGCCGGTGGGCCAGCCGCTGAACCTGGGCACGCTCGCGGCGGGCCAGCGTTACACGGTGTTCCTCGTGCCGGCCGGCGCGCAGTCGCGCATCTTCTTCGCGAACGACGCGGTGAGCCGCTGATCGCATGGTCTTCGCGTCCCTCGAATTCCTGACGCTGTTTCTGCCGGTCTTCCTGGCGATCTACGTCGTGTCGCCGGCCCGCTGGCGCAACGGCGTGCTGCTCTTTTGCAGCTGGTTCTTCTATGCCTGGTGGAGCCCGGTCTTTCTGCTGCTGTTCATCGCGCTGACCTTCTGCGGCTGGTTCGGCGGCGTGGTCATCGACCGGGCGCCGAGCCCGCGTGCGCGCGGCGGCTGGCTCGCGGTCTTCATCGTCGTGAACGTCGCGATCCTGTGCTGGTACAAGTACGCCAACATCGTGGTCGACAGCCTCGACAACGTGCTGGCGGCAGGCCACGCGGGGCCGGTTCCGTGGCAGCACGTCGTGTTGCCCATCGGGCTGTCCTTCATCGTGCTGCAATCCATTTCGTACCTGATCGACGTGCAGCGCGGCACGGTCCCGGCCGATCGCAGCGTGATCCGCTATGGGGCCTATCAGGGAATGTTCGTACACCTGATCGCCGGGCCGATCATCCGCTATGCGTGGGTCAAGCGCGAGCTGGCGTCGCGCACGGTCGACTGGGACGCTTTTGCGGCCGGCGCGCGGCGGCTCATGGTGGGCATGAGCATGAAGGTGCTGGTGGCCGACACGCTGTCGCC
This sequence comes from Paraburkholderia sp. EG286B, assembly GCF_040965655.1. Taxonomy (NCBI): domain Bacteria; kingdom Pseudomonadati; phylum Pseudomonadota; class Betaproteobacteria; order Burkholderiales; family Burkholderiaceae; genus Paraburkholderia; species Paraburkholderia sp. EG286B. The sequence continues at coordinate 213,759 of NZ_JBFRCF010000007.1, forward strand.
CATCGTCGATGCGGTGTTCGCCATGCATGCGCCCACGCTGGCGGACGCATGGCTCGGTTGCGGCTTCTACACGCTGCAGCTGTTCTTCGATTTCGCGGGCTATAGCGCCATGGCCATCGGGCTGGGGCAGATGCTGGGCTTTCGCTTCCCCGAGAACTTCGACCATCCGTACCTCGCCAGCAGCATTCAGGACTTCTGGCGCCGCTGGCACCTGTCGCTGTCGAGCTGGATTCGCGACTACCTGTACATCCCGCTGGGCGGCAACCGCGACGGCGAGTGGCAAACCTGCCGCAACCTGCTGCTGACCATGGCCATCGCGGGCCTGTGGCACGGCGGCGATAGCTGGAACTTCCTGCTGTGGGGGATCGCCCACGGCGTGGCGCTGACGGTGGCGCGCCTCTGGCGGCGCGCCGGCATGCCCGCCGTGCCGCTGTGGCTATCGCACGTGCTGACGCTCGTTTTCGTCATGCTCGCGTGGACGCTGTTCCGCGCGGTGGGTTTCCATGCGGCGCTCGCCATGTATCGTGGCCAGTTCGGCTTGAACGGGATCGGCTTCAGCGACGCCACGCTTGTGCTGCTGCGCCCCGTGCATGGGCTGGCCGCCACGCTGGGCATCGTCTGTGTGCTGCTGCCGGTCTGGCAATCGCGCTGGGAACGCCTCGCGGACACGGTGCCGGGCCGGTTGTGGCAGGCCGTGTGGCCGCTCGCGGGCTTTCTGCTGTCGTTCGGGTTGATCGTCGCGCGCGGCGCGGTGCCTTTCCTTTACTTCCAGTTCTGACGCCATGGAAGATCCCAAGCCGCTTCCGCCATTACCCGCTACGCGCGCCGGCAAGGCCGTTGCCGTCATGCTGATGGGCTTCCTGTTCGCGGGCCTGTTCTTCAATCTCCGGTTCGCGGCGACGACGGCAGCGCTGCTGCCGCACGCCGTCACGCGCGCGGGCATGCTGGACGGCACGGTGCCGAAGGCACTCGCCAGCCGCATGGCCGATACGCCGATCGCCGCCGACGCCGCGCGCATGCAGCGCGCGCTGGGCTGGCTGACGCTGGGCGATCTGGGCCCGCGCGTGCGGCAGGGCTGCCCCGGCTGGCTGTTCCTGCGCGACGAACTGAATGTCTACCCCGACGCAGAGCGCCATCTCGCGGCGCGCGCCGCGACGGTCGCCGCCGTGCAGCGCGAACTGGCGCGGCACGGCATTGCGTTGCTCGTTGCCGTGGTGCCCGACAAGTCGCGCATCGAACCGCAGCATCTATGCGGCCTGTATCGGCCGGCATCGCTGAGTGCGCGTCTGGGCGACTGGACAGCGCGTCTCGCCGCCGTTGGCGTGCCCGTGGTGGACCTGGGCCCGGCGCTGCGCGGCGTGCCGGGCGACGCGTTTTTCCGGACCGACACGCACTGGACCCAGGACGGCGCGGGCGCCGCGGCGCGCGCGGTGGCGCAGCGCATTCGGGCGCTGGACGAGCCGCCGGGTTCGAGCCAGCCCGGCTACCGCGTGGCCGACAAGGCGCCCGCCCGGCGGCCCGGCGACCTCGTGCGGCTGGCCGGCCTCGATGCGTTGCCGGTCTCCTGGCAGCCGCGAGCGGAGATCGTGACTGGCCGGGCGTACCTTCACGTGGCCCAGGCGGCCGCGTCGGCCGACGATCTGTTCGGCGATGCCGATCTGCCGGGCATCGCGGTCATCGGCACCTCATATTCGACGACCTCCGATTTCGTGCCGCAGCTGGCGCTGGCATCAGGCCAGGGCGTGGGGAATTTCGCGCGCGAAGGCGGCAAGTTCGGCGGCTCGGCGCGCGCGTATTTCGCGAGCGCCGCGTACGCCCAGACGCCGCCCAAACTGGTGGTGTGGGAACTGGACGAACGGGATCTGCAGGCGCCGCTCGAAGCGGAGGACGACGTGGTCGTGCCGAAAGCCGGTCCGGTGGGCACGATGGCTTCGCGTTGAGGCTTTCGGCCCGGGTAATCGATCCTCCGGGCCGCCTGCGATCAGGCCTTCAGCAGTTCGGACGCGAAAGTATTTGCATGCGCTACGGCCTCCTGCGCGTTCGGGAACACGCCGAGCTGCTCCCAGCGCTCCTCGACCGCGTAGGTGCCTTTTATCGCGAGCGCCCTTTGCACGCGCAATTGCGCTGCGTAGCCGCCGTCCTCGAGGGGGCGAGCCGTCGCGATGATCCTGTGCGGGGGGCCGGATCGTTCCGGCTGAACCAACTCGGCAGGACCGCCGGGGATGCCGACATCCTTCAACTCGTTCCGGGTCTTGCAGTCCGGGCAGTAGAAACACCACCCGTCGTCCTCGTGACTGGCTCTGACCTGACCGCGAGCCAGTACGGCACGACATTCAACGTTTTCGCAGATGAACGGCATCGCTGTCTCCGGAGTTGTTTGAAGGGAGCCTAGCACGTCCTCCGTCGGTCAACCATTGGCGATGTTGCCGGGCCGGCGTCAAGGAAAACCCTCGGGCGCGGGCCCGACGCCGGGTCGGCTCTTGCGCTACGCCTACGCGACCTTGCGAGTCAGATCCACCTGTCCCGATGCGCCCGCGCTCAGCTCGGCGCGATCCGACTCGGGCACTTCGCCCGCGCGCCGATGGATGTCGTGCGTGACGAAGCCTTGCTCGCGGCTCGGGATCGCGAACCAGTCCGGTTGCGCGAACGACGCGCGAATGTCTTCGACGCCGCTCGACCAGTGCTCTTGCATGGTGTCGGCGCTGAATTCGTAGTCCTTGTAATGCCCTTCGTAAGGCTTGTTCTTGTAGATCAGATGGACCACGTTGATCGACGACCCATCGGCCACCTTCTCCGCGAGCTGGAAGAGGGGATCGCTGCGGCGCGCCTCGGCGGGCACGTGCTCGAGGAGTTCCTTGATGAAGCGCGCGTGCTTTTGCCGATCGGCAAGCATGTTGGTGATGGCGCGCGTGCGGCTCGAATATTGAATGTCCTTGGCGCGCTCGGCCACGTCCAGAAAATCGGCGGGCACGTTGCCGCTCGCGCTCCATAGATCGACCTGGAATACGAGCGTGTCCTTGTGGTCCGCGTCACGCAGCACCTCCGTGAGCGGCGTGTTCGACACGAGGCCGCCGTCCCAGTAATACTCGCCGTCGATTTCCACGGCCGGAAAGCCCGGCGGCAGCGCGCCCGACGCCATGAAGTGCTCGGGCTCGAGCCGCATTTTCGCGTTGTCGAAATAGACGAGATTGCCGCTGCGCACGTTCACGGCGCCCACGGAAACGCGGATCGGGCCGTCGTTGATGCGGTCGAAATCGGCGAAACGTTGCAGCGTCGACTTCAGTGCGGCCGTGTCGTAGTAGCTCACCGCATTCGGCGTCGCCTTCTGCCAGCCCGCGACGGGCAGCGGGCGGCGCGGCGCGAAAAAGCCCGGCTGACCTTCGGTGAGCGCGCGACCCGCGGCCCACATGCTGGCCCAACGGCGCGAAAATTCCTGCTGGCTGAACATCGGCATGGCGAGCGCGCCGAGGTTGCCGAACCAGTCGAGCGGATGGCAGATCGACTCCCAGAAACCACGCAGCGCTTCGACACGCCGCGCGGGCTCGTTGCCCGCGATTATCGCCGTGTTGAGCGCGCCGATCGACACGCCCGCAATGCGATGCGGTTCGACGCCGGCCTGCGCGAGCCCTTCGAACACGCCGGCCTGATAGGACCCGAGCGCGCCGCCGCCCTGCAAAACAAGGGCGATTTCGTCGTAGCGCGGCAGCTCAAACGGCTTGCGCTCCGTGCGGGCGGTTAGATTGCTGCTGCGCATACGTTCTCCCTTCGTTCGTTGATTGCTCAGTGCATCGACCAGCCGTGCGTGACGAGCACCGACTGGCCCGTCAACGCCTGCGACCCGAAGCCCGCGAGGAACGCGACCGTGTTGGCCACGTCGTCGAGCGAGGTGAACTCGCCGTCCACGGTGTCCTTGAGCATCACGTTCTTGACGACGTCGGCTTCCGAAATGCCGAGCGCCCTGGCCTGCTCGGGAATCTGCTTGTCGACGAGCGGCGTACGCACGAAACCCGGGCACACGACGTTGGCGCGCACGCCGCGCGGACCGCCTTCCTTCGCCACGACGCGGGCCAGGCCGAGCAGACCGTGCTTCGCCGTGACATAAGCCGCCTTGAGCTTCGACGCCTCGTGCGAGTGCACCGATCCCATGTAGACGATCGAGCCGCCCTTGCCACTGCCGTACATGTGCTTGAGCGCGGCCTTGGTGGTGAGAAACGCGCCGTCGAGATGGATCGCGAGCATCTTCTTCCAGTCGGCAAACGGGAACTCGTCCACCGGGCTGATGATCTGGATGCCCGCGTTCGACACGAGCACGTCGATCCCGCCGAAGGCTTTTGCCGCTTCGTCGATCCCCGCATTCACGGCTTCTTCGTTGGTGACATCCATCGCCACGGCGAGGGCCCTGCCGCCCGCGGCCACGATGCTGTCCGCCACCTTGCCGGCGTTCGCGAGATTGAGGTCGGCGATCACGACCGCCGCACCCTGGCTCGCAAACGTGCGCGCGCAATGTTCGCCAATGCCGCTCGCGGCGCCCGTGATGACTGCAACCTTGTCCTTCAACGACATATGTATTCCTTACTAAAAGCGATTGTTAAGCAGATCAGGCAAGCTCGACTTCGGGCTCGCCCAGGGCGGCGTCCTGGCTCGATGTCGCGGCGAGATAGTCGAAGGCGACTTCGCCGATATCGAGCGTGAGGTCCGCAATGACGTGGCGTGCACCCACCACTCGGCGCACCGGCAGATCGGCGACGGGCGCGAGCGCATGCGGATGCAGCTCGATCGCGGCCGGGCCGCTCCATGCGCCGCGCACCGTCACGTCGCGCAGATAGAAGCGCACGAGTTCGCAGATGCGCGCCGTGCCGTCCACATGCGGAATGATCTTGAGGAGATAGTTGGGCGTGTCGGCGAGCTTGCGGCGCTCGTCTTCGCTGTTGAGCACGTGATGCTTGTAGCCCATCGTGCCGGTCGCGATGCGCTGCGTGCCGTAATCGAGCGTGCCGAGCAGCGTGTCGTTGCCATCGACCGCGAGCACGGGGCGCGCGAGCTTCTTCGGGAAGCCCCAGATTTCACGGCCGCCCGCAATCGGGCCTTCGTCGTCGAGATACATCGAATGCGTGTAATTCGCGAGGCGGCCTTGCGGATCGCGTACGGAAATCACCTGACCGCTTTCGGTGTAATCGCCGAAACCCGACGAGTCGGGCATACGGATGAATTCGTAATGCACGAGATTGTTTTCCGCCTTCAGCGGCTCCGGCACGATGGCGCGCAGCGCATCGGGATCGGTCTCGTACGTGATGATGAAATATTCGCGATTGACGAAGCGAAACGGCGGCCGCGGATACGCGGGATTGTGCATGGGCATCGCGAATGCATCGCGGCGGATTCTTGCCAGATCCATACTGTTCTCCAGTCCAGGCTGCGTGAAAACGTCGCGACAGATCTTAGAGGGAAAACATGACACGATCGCATTTATGGCGATAAAACACCGTTTCAGTTTCGTTAAATAAAAAGGAAATTGAAAGTTTATTGGCCATCCCAGCGTCATTTTCGTGTGATTGGCGCAACCTCGCGTATGCCGATTTTTGCAGCTTAATCATGGCATTACGTTCGTTGCCCAGGAAACATCTGATGAATGCTGCTCAAAATGGGAAATAGATTGATGCGTGGATTGGGAGGGGAGGCCGGCCACGTCGCACATTGAGGAACGCCTCGACCCCGGCATCGGTATGCTTTGTCCAAATTCGGAAGGAATACGAAGTATCGCAGATGCCTGGAGAGAGCCGCCGCGATACCGGATCGTCGCGCGCCGAACACCATGTTATATGACATCTCTTGTGGTCCGCAGGCGTAAGATATCCTCGCTTCCAGCGGGGAAGCGGGCGGGGCAGGCTGTGACCGGCTAGAATGGATTGGCATGCCTAAGCGCGAGACGTGCTTCCTGCTTCGTTAGCCAGCGAGCATACCGGCGAGATGCGATGAGCATATTCAGATTTCAATCGGCGACGGAATCGGCATTCCTCAAACGCTCGCATGCGCCCAGTGCGGTTCGCGCATGGCTGGTCGATATGCTTTGCTGGCCTGCCCGCTTCGAGGATCCGCAGGTCGAACGGGAATTTACGGAGGAGTATGGCCGGCGCTTCGCCGACTTTCGCCGTGCGGCGCTGGTGCTCGGAACCCTGATCTGGGTGTGCTTCGGCTTTTGGGAAATCAGCCTTGCGCAGACCAGTCCGGTGTTCCGGCCGTACTTCCCGGAGGTTTTCGCGTTCCGTTGCGCCGGTGCGCTCGGCGCGACCGTCGGCATCGTGCTGGCCTTCAGGCTCGAATTTCATCGGGACAAGGTTGCACACTGGATCCTGCTGTCGGGCCTGGCGTTCATGTGCTTTTGCCTCTTGATGCAAACGGTCCTTGCCCCGCGCCCATTCAATTTCACCCATTTTTTTGTCGGCTTTTATTTAATTCTCTTTTATCTGTTCGGCTTTCTGCGCCTGCGGGCCAAGGCGACGCTCATGCTGACCGCATGCGTGATCGCCGTGATCGTGATGGCGCAACTGGTCACCCAGGCGGTCGAGCCGGACAACTTCGCCGCGGGCATGTTCTATCTGTTGAACGTCGCCGTGCTGGGGCATAGCGTCAACGTGAATGCCGAGAGGCATGTGCGCGACCGCTATGTCGCCGTGCAGGCACTCGCGCAGAGCAACGCCGCGCTGCAAAGCGCCAACGCCGAACTCGCGCAAAAGCATCATGACCTCGAGCGCGCACGGCGCGACCAGCAGACCAAGTCGGAAGCCCTGATCGCCTTGCGCGAGCAGCAGCGCGAAGCCGCCGAGCAGTCGAGCCGGGCGAAGTCGCGCTTTCTGGCCGCGGCCGCACACGACCTGCGCCAGCCCATGCATGCGCTGAACCTGTTTCTCGCGGCGGCAGACGAAGCGCTGGAAGCACGCGACATCGAAGCATCGGGCAAGCTGATCGGCGAAGCGCGCAAGGCGTCGGTATTGACGGCACGCCTGTTCAACGCGGTGCTCGACCTGTCGAAGCTCGAATCGGGGCACGTCAACCCGACCTATACGAGCGTCGACCTGAGCCGCGTGACCGAGGAGGCGGTCGAGCAGCTCGCGTCGTTCGCGGCGAGCCGCGGCGTGGTGCTACGCTATGCGAAGGCGCTGCAAAAGCCCGCATGGGTACGCACCGACGCCGACTGGATTCCCCGCGTGCTGAGCAACCTCATTGCGAACGGCATCAAATATTCGGATCCCGCGAAAGCAGGGCGCTCCACGGTGCTCGTGGGTTTGGTCCGTATGCCTAATTATGTGCGTCTCGACGTGCTCGATAACGGCATCGGCATCGCGTCGGAGCATTGGGATGCGATCTTCCAGCCGTTCGTCCAGCTCGGCAACCCGGAGCGGGACCGCGAGAAAGGGCTCGGACTCGGTTTGTCGATCGTGAATGCGGTGGTGTCCCTGCTCGAGGGCCATCGTCTCGAACTCAAGTCGATCGAGGGTCACGGGTCGCGCTTTTCGGTGCGCATGCCGGTGGCGGACCCATTCGCGCACGAGGATGCCGCGCTATCGCCCGCCGATGCGGCATCGTCGCTGTCACCGTCGTCGCTGCGCGGTCTCTACGTGTTGCTGGTCGAGGACGACAGCCTGGTGCGTGCCTCGATGGAGGCGTTGTTTGCACGCTGGGGCGTGCTGTCCGATTCGGTTCGCTCCGCTGCCGAACTCGATGAACTGTTGCAGACGATCGAGCGCGTGCCGGACCTCGTGATCAGCGACTACCGGCTGCCGGAGAATTCGACCGCCCACGACGTCATCCGTCTGCTGGGCGAGCACGTTGCGCGGCCCGTGCCGTGCCTCGTGGTGACGGGGGAAGCCATGGCAAGCACGCAGGGCGTGTTGCCCGAGCGCTGCGTGCTCAGCAAGCCATTGGCTCCCGACCTGCTGATTGCGCGCATGCTCGAATTGACGGAGGCATCGGCGCGGGCGACCTAGACCGCCGGGGCGTGCGCAACGGTGGGAATCTCGATGCCGCGGCGTGCCATCTCGACGATCAGGAAAGTGCGCCGCGATACGTTGAAGCGGCTCAGCAGATCGCTGATGTACTCCTTCGCGGTGTTCTCCGAGATATTCATCTTGCGCGCGATGGCCTTGTTCGACATGCCCTGCAGGACAAAGCCCAGGGTTTGCGCGAGGCGCGGCGGAAGGTTCAGCGAGTCGATCGGAATGGCCTTGCTCGGACCCGGTGACTGCGGGGTATGGCCGCCTTTGCCGAGCACGCTGTTGGGCAGGTAGACCCGTCCATTCAGGATCGTCTGCAGGGCTTCCCGGAACACCGCACCGCCTTCCTCGCTGGCCTTCGAGATGAAGCCGCCGGCGCCATTCTTGATGCAGTCCAGCACGGTCTCGCGGTCGTCCTGCGCGGACAGCATGACCACGTGCGCCGCGCGCTCGTTCTCCTGCAGCCAGCGCAGCAAATCAAGCCCGGTGTGATTGTCCCCGATCTGGTAGTCGAGAAAGACCAGGTCGTAAGCCTTGTTCTGCAGCCGTTCGACAGCAGCGTCGTACGAGCCGGCCTCGTCGATGTCGAGCGTCGGTTCCGACGTCAGGATCAGGCTCTTCATCGCGATACGCGTCAAGCCCTCGTCTTCGACGAGCAGTACGTGCCGGAAATACAGGTTGTCCATCGAGCGCCTCTCTAGTCGTCCCCACTGTACCCGTAATCCTGCAGGTTGCGATCCCCCCATAGCGGGGGACGCTTGTGGGGCCGCCTTCTGGAGGCGTTTTTCCCCCGCCATGGCCGGTTTTGCCAGCGCCCCGGGACGCGCAGGATGGAGTCGCTGCAGTTCGGACGATGAGGGACACCATCATGCATACGCCGCATCCCGACTTCAAAAGTCTGCTGAATATTTTCCGCTTTGCGTCGGACGACGAAACGCGCGCACGCCCTTGCAAGCCGGAGCCTGAACCGGCGACGCAGCCGGACGCGACGATCCTGGCCGAACTGCTTCGGGCAAGGGCGCTCATGGTTCGCATCGAGTCGAGCGGCGTGACTTTTCCGGACCAGATCTACGACGTCTTCGTGCAGGCGCTGGCCGCCTATGACCAGAAGTGCTGGACGGAGCAGATCGACCGGAGTTTCTGCATCACGTTGAGCCTGCTGGAGTCCGTCGCACGCCACCGCCGTGGCGCCAAAGCGGCCCGCACCGTGTGCACCGATGCGACCCTGGTTAATCACGACAATCCGGGCCCGACGGTCATCATCAGCGAGCGCCGGAACATGCTCGACGGTAATTGGTGAGCGATCGCCGACGAGGAGACCGTGCGATGCGAGACAACTCCATCCGGTACGACGCGCTCGATGAGCAGCGCCTGCAATCCCTGCTCTCGCAGGAGCGCGATAGCCAGGCGGGAGGCAAGCGGGCAGGGCGCGAGAAAACGATTCAGATAAAGACAGAGACAGGAAGGCGGCCGCAGAGTCCCTACACTGTCCACACGCTCGACACGGCAATTGCTCACCTCGAAAGCGCGATCAGCGCGGACAAGGCGATGGCGATTTTCGGTGCGAGTTATTGGCACTCCCGCGTGCTCGAGCTCCGTTCCACACCGGGGATCCTGCACATTCAGGAGCGTCGGCTGCAGTGTTTGCTGGATCGGTTCGCGGCCAGAGCCGGGGGACAAGAAATAGACTGAGTCATGCCTGATTCGGGGGAGCAGAGGAGATCAAACAAGTTGGGGTAGCGTGAGAGACCACCTAAAAATCCGGGAAGCGTGAGAGACCACCAAAAAAGCAGGGGAAAAACCATTAACTTGCACTAGCCGCAACGCGTTGCTGCCACCGGACATGGCAACGCGCGGCGTTCTCTTCCGGAACGCATCGGCATGATCGCTAAAGCAGGCCCATTGCCGATGCCTTGAGTGTCGCCGCCGCGCGGGTGGAGCATTCGAACTTGCGAAACACGCTTTCGACGTGCGTGCGCACTGTGCTCGGACTCAGCGCCAGTTCTCGCGCGGCTTCCTTGTTGCTCGCACCGCGCGAGATGGCACGCAGCACATCGATTTCGCGCGGCGTCAGCGGCGCGCGCTGCGGCGTGCTGTTCATCGGGCGCCTGACGGCAACTGCGCCTTCGGCCAGCAGCGCATCGACCGCTTCGCCGCTCAGCCGGCCGCTCGTGACCTCGTCGCGCAGCTGTTGCTCGGCGGCGTCGTCGGAGAGCGCGGGCCGCCACGGGCGCGCCGAGCGCAACGCGACCCACGCCACCGAAGCAGCCAGCACGCGCGCCTCCAGCGTCATGGCCTCGCCGCGTGCGCCGCGAAAATAACCCGAGCCGTCCAGCCGCTCATACGCATACGATGCGAGTTCGGCCGCGTCACCGAGCGCGCCGGCCTGCCTGCCCGCGCGAGACGTCCAGTAGGGCACGAGGCGCACCTTCTCCCAGGCGCTTGCGGGCAAACGCACGCTCAGATTCCAGATGCCGTTGGGCACTGCCGCCCGCCCGATCCCATGAATCAATCCTGCGCGATAGACGCGTTCGTGCGCGGCCTTGTCCGTTGCGAGACGTTCGCAGCACCGGGCGGCCGTTGCCGCGACCGCGCGCGAAAAGCCGGTCATCCAGGGCAGCTTGAGGTCGATGACGTCGGCGATCAACTCCGCCGACGTTGCCTGCTGCATGGGCGAGGTCGTCAGTGCAGCGTCGAGCGCGGCGAGTGACGCATGTTCCAGTTCCGCGAGCCAAAGGGCCGCACTGCGCTGCACGGTCTCGACGAGCCGCACTGGATAGCGTATGTCGGCGCGTTGCGCAATGAGACCGAGCGCCTGCTCGACACCATACGTGCGACTGAAAATCTCCAGATCTCCGGCAAGCGCGACGACGAACACCGGCATCGGCACGGCTTCGCGTGCAAGATGCTCGGGCACACCGTTGCCGTCCCACATTTCGAAGATATGACGCAACGCCGTTTCGGTTGCGAGCGGGAGGCCCAGCACGCGCGCCACTTCGCCCGCCACTTCGCAGTGGGTCTGCGCGAGCGGCGTGAGCACCGCCGCGGCACCGCCACGCGACTCGAGTGGCGCGACCCAGTCTGTGCGGCCGTCCAGCATCGAGACGCGGCTTTGGATGTCGTCGCCGAAAACGTCGGCGAAGCCCGCCGCGTTTGCCGTGCATCCCGACCAGCGCAGCAGCGACGTCTCCCGCACGGTATCGATCGTCGACGCGTCGAGCCGGGCGGCTTGCGCGAGGCGCGCCGCGAGCCATGCGGTGCGCGGCGAATGATCGGTGGGCTGGCCCATGCTCAGATCGCCGATGAAGGCGAGTGCTTTCACGGCATCGAACACGCGCAGCGGGAAAAGGCCAGCTTGGTCGTCGGTCATCGGCATGGGAGGCAGGGCGCACGTCAGGCGTTCGATCACTATACGTCACAACGCCATTCGACCCCGCGAGGGTCGGTCATTCGACCGATGCCGCAAAAACGAGGCGAGTGCGATCCTTTGCACCGTTGTCACGAACTGTTCAGGAGTTGCCATGGCTGATCGACACGCAGATATCACGCTCACTCGCGAAGCGAGCTGGCTCAAGCAGTATTACTTTGTGCGGACCGCGTTTTCCGTCGCCTGGGTCGCACTGGCATTCTCGCTCGGGCAGCATTCGCCGGCCAGAATCGCGGCGCTGCTCGTCGTCTATCCGGCGTGGGATGCCGTGGCCAACTATCTCGACATGTTGCGCAGCGGCGGGGCGGAGGAAAACCGTACACAGGTCGTCAACGTCGGCATCAGCATCTTGACGACGGTCGCCGTGATGGTGGCGTTGAAGCTGGGCGCGCACGGGGTGCTGGGCGTGTTTGGCGTGTGGGCCATTCTTGCCGGGTTGCTTCAGCTCGGCACCGCCGTGCGTCGCTGGAAACGCTTCGGCGCGCAATGGGCGATGATACTAAGCGGTGCTCAATCGGCATTGGCAGGGGTGTTTTTCATCGTGCAGGGCGGCGCGCCTCTGGCCTCTGCGATCGACAAAGTGGCGGGCTATGCAGCGGTCGGCGCCGTCTACTTTCTGATCTCTGCCTTGTGGCTTTCGGCTGGCCAGCTGCGCAGCAAGATGGCCAGAACGTCTTGATGCGCCGGCGCAGCTGGCGTGTTGCCTGAATAAATCATCGGTGCGTTCTCCTGCAGAGGTTCAACGACGAAGTCGTGCGATTTCTGCGCGCGCCGAGCTGACGCTCGTCGCGCGCGCAGCGAGCATGGCGGCTAGAGATCGAGCGTCACGCCGCCCGCTGCCGGATGCCCGACGCAGATCAGCGCGTACCCCGGCTCGGCGTCGAACTCGGGCGGTTCGTCGTATTCCACGCTGCCATCGAGCACGCGCGTGGCGCAGGTCCCGCACATGCCGGAGCGGCAGCTGGACACCGCGTCGGTGCCGCAGCGCTCGGCGGTTTCGAGCAGCGAGCCCTGCTGCGGCTGCCATTGCACCGTTTGCGCCGTGCGGGCGAAGGTCACCGGTCTGGCTGGCGTTGCCTCGTTCGCCACGGGCGCGTGATCGGGCGCACGCTTCAGGCTCGATGGCCCGAACGCCTCGAAGCGGATCCGCTCGTCCGCAATATTCAGCGCGCGCAGCCCCTGGTACAGATCGCGCATGAACGCTTCGGGGCCGCACAGATAGAAGTCGTAGTCGTCGAACGGCAGGAAGCGACGCAACGCATCGATGTTCACGCGGCCCGCGAGCCGGTCTTCATCGGGCGAGTCGTGCTGCGCGGCGCTGTCGTACAGATGCACTGAGACGTTCGGATGCGCGCGTTCGATCTCCCGCAGCGCCGCTGCGAACGGCCTTTCGTGCTCGCCGCGCGTCCCATGAAACACGTGTATGCGGCGTTGCGGTTCGAGCGTGAGCGCCGCGTCGAGCATCGCCAGCATCGGCGTGATGCCGATGCCCGCCGCCGCCAGCACGATCGCGCGCGGGCTGCGTGCATCGAGCGTGAACGATCCGCGCGGCGCCAGCGTGTCGATCAGCGCGCCGATGCGTGCGTGTTCATGCAGCCAGCGCGACGCCGCGCCGTCGCGCTTCACGCTGATCCGGTAGCGCGCCGGATGCGCGGCATCGTGCGCCGCGGAGAGCGTATAGGTGCGCATGAGCGGCTTGTCCGAGCCAGGCATGGCGATGCGCAGCGGAAGGTACTGTCCCGCTTCGAACGGGGCGAGTGGTTCGCCGTCCACCGCTTCGAAATGGAACGAGCGGATCGTCGGAGACTCGTCGCGCACCTCGGCGACGCGCAGCGTGCGCCACGGGCGCGTGTCGGCGTTCTTCGGTGCAGCGGCTGGCGAGGATTCTGTCGAAGCCTGCGCGAACTGCGGCGCATAGTCGACCGCCGACCACCGCAACGGCAACGCGTCCCGCACGCGGCGCACTGCAGCCACATGAAAGCGCACCAGCCGCTGTGCCAGCGGGAATTGCGCGATTTCGGCACCGTCCCAGATCACCTCGCCGCGTACCGCCAGATACAACAGATCGCCGCGCGCAAAGTCGACGAACAGCAATCCCGCGCGCGGATCGCGCAGCAGGTTGCCGATCGTGTTGAAAAACTTGTTGCCGCTGAAGTCGGGCGCAGTCAGCGTGCGCGCGTCGTCGATCCGCACGAAGCCCGGCATGCCGCCGCGGTGCGACACGTCGGCGCCGCCCGCCGCTCCCGCTGCATCGTCGAGATTGGCGGTGGCGATGAAAAATACGTCGGCGCGCGCGATCAGCGCGCGGTCTTCCTCCGAGAGTGCCTGCACATGCTCGACCGTGGCGTGCGCTGGCGCATCGCCGACGAATACCGGTTCCCTTCCATTGATGTACTTCGCGCAGTTGCCGAAGCTCTGCTCGACGGCGAGCGTCACCACGCCGCCATCGACCGCTTCGATCACGCCGTTCACGCGGTTGCGCCGCCGCGTATGCGGTTGGATGCCGAGCCCGCCGATACGCGCGCCCGGCACCCAGTTCCCTTCGAGCGGATCGCCCGCCAGCGCGCCGCCGTCGATGCGCAGCGTGCGGCTGTCCGGCGTCGACACGAAGCCCGCCGTGTTCGCACGCAGCGTGGCCCAGGGCTGACCGTTTGCGTCGACGCCGCCGAACACCATGAACGGCAGCATCGCGAAGAACGCGCGATGCTGGTCCGGCATGTAGTCGCGGATGCCGCGCGAGCCGTTTTCGAGCGCAACGTCGGCCACGCCCGCGCGCAATTGGGCCTCGCGCTCGCCGTCGTGAAACGGCCCGGCGGCGCGGTACGGATTCAGTTCGGGGAGAGCGGTCATGACGGCCTCGATCTAGCGGCGCGCAAGTGGGGTTCAGGCGGCGAGCAGGCCCGCTTTCGTCGATGGCATCGGCACGAAGCCCGGCAACGCGGCCACGCGGTCGAGCCATGCGCGCAGATGCGGATACGGCTCCAGCGACACGCCGCCTTCCGGTGCATGCGCGATGTAGGTATGCGCGGCAATATCGGCGATGGTCACCTGCTCGCCCGCGGCGAACGGCTTGTGCGCGAGTTCGGCATCGAGCAGCGGCAGCAGCGTTTGCGCGATTTGCTGGGCACGCGCGAGATCGAGATCGCGCTTGAATACATGGACGAGGCGTGCGGCGCACGGGCCGAACGCGATCGGACCGGCTGCGAGCGACAACCAGCGTTGCACTGCAGCCGCGCCGAGCGGGTCGTCGGGCAGCCACGACGGATCGCCGTAACGCTTCGCCAGATAGACGAGAATCGCGTTCGAATCGAACAACACCGTGTCGCCGTCGACTATGGTCGGGACCTGGCCGAAGGGATTGAGCTTCAAGTACGCGGGCTGGCGGTGCTCACCCGCGGCGAGATCCACCGGCACGATCTCGAACGGCAGGTCCAGCATGGACAGGAACAGCCGGACGCGGTGTCCGTGGCCGGATAGCAGCATGGTGTACAAGCGGATCGGCGTGGCGGGACGGGCAGCGGGCATCGCATTCTCCATAACGAAAGCGCCTCGGGATGAAGCGTCAGTGAGCGTTCAGAATAGGCAATGGCTGCGCGCGCCAGAAGACTGCTAAGCTTGCATTCATTTTCTATCGAGAGTGGACAATCGCCGATGACCGACGTACGCGACGTGAATCTGAACCGGCTGGCGGTGTTCGTCGCCGTGGTCGAAGCGGGCTCGCTGACCGCCGCGGCCGAGCGGCTCGGCATCGCCAAGACGATGGTCAGCGCGCACATGCAGCGCCTCGAACGCGAGATCGGCGCGAGCCTGATCACGCGCACCACGCGTCAGCTCTCCGTGACCGATGCAGGCCGCGCGTTCTACGACGCCAGCTGCCGTATCCTGCAGATGACGGAAGAGGCGCTCGCGGCCGTCTCGGACGAGGCCACGCCCGCGCGCGGCGCCCTGCGGGTGAGCGCGCCTGTCGACTACGGCGCGCAGATCGTCGCGCCCGCGCTCGTCGATCTGCGCGCCGTCTATCCGGAACTCGACATCGAACTGGTTTGCGCCGATCACTACGTCGACCTGATCGGCGAGGGGATCGATCTGGCCGTGCGGCTCGGCAATCTGCCGGACTCGAACTACCGCACGGTGAAACTCGGCAGCTACGTGCGCTGGCTGGTCGCGAGCCCCGCGTTCGTTGCGCGGCACGGCATGCCGAGGTCGCTGAACGGATTGGCGTCCTTGCCGCATATCGCGATGAGCGTGCTGCGGCATCCGTCGACGCTCGAGTTGACGCGCGAAGCCGGGCGCCTCGCGACGGGCCGCGTCAGCCACGACAAAGCCGTGCGCCGCGTGCGCTGCGTGAATGCGCTGAGTGTGAACACGGCGACGTCCGCGCGCGCGGCGGTCCTCGCAGGTGGCGGCTTCGCCGCGCTGACCGACTTCTCGACCCGCGCGGATCTTGCGTCCGGCGCGCTGGTCCGCTTGCTGCCCGAATGGTCCGGGGTGCCTTTGAGCGTGCAGGCCGTGTTCGCGCCGACGAGCTACCCGTCGGGCAAGGTGCGCGCCGTCATCGAGGCGTTGAAGGCGAGGATCGCGAACAGTGCCGCGTAAGCGTCGCTGGCACGCTTCCGTGCGTGACATTGAACATGCGTCGCGAGATCAGCCTGGCGGCAAAAAACGATCCTCGACGAAGAACCGCCGGCGAGCCTCTTCGTCCGATGGCGTCTCCGGGCCGAGCCCCGGCAGATCGGGCGCGCGATCGGGCTCCATGGCGAAACACGGCAGGATGCGGGCGCGGCGCTCGTCGGCGCTCGCGCCGCGTTCGTACAGCAGCTGGGTGAGCCAGTCCAGTACGCGGTGCAGGGCGCCGTAATAGCGGTCGTGCTCGAAGGCGTACGCGTGCGCGGCGGCTTCCCAGTCATCGTTGGCGAGCAGGCGGTCAAGCAGCACCCTGACGTCACGCAGCGTCAACGACAGCCCGCATCCCCATGACGGGTCGCTGGCCGCCGCTGCATCGCCGATCAGCACCACGCTGCCGATGCAGGGATGCTCGACCCAGATGTCCGCGCCGGGATACGCCGCGAGCGGGCCAACGACTCTCGCGCGTTCGAACCAGTCGCGCGGCACGCCCGTGTCGACGCAGGCGTCGAGGAACTCGCGGACATGCCCGCTACCGCTGATGGGGTGCGCGCGCTGCCCGACCCACGAGACGAAGTACGACCGGAACCGCTGCTGCCCGATCGGAAAGATCAATGCGGCCTGTCCCAACGCTGGACACTGGAAGTGGTGGACTGAATCTTCCGGCGTATCGAGCCCCTCGTAGAGCACCCCCGCCACGACCAGCCGCCCGGGATCCTGGTTGAGCGTGAAGCCGGCTAATCTGCGCACCGTCGACCGGCGTCCGTCGGCGCCCACCACGAGCCGCGCTTTCACCCGATGGGTACCGCCATCCGAGCGAATCTCGACGACCGGCGGCTTGCCCGGGGCGTCGCCCGGATCGACGCGCACGACCTCGGCGCCGCGCAGCACGATGGCCCCCGAGGATTCGGCCGCGTCGAGCAGCGTGCGCTGCATCGACGGATGATAGAAGTCCAGACACGCGGTGTGCCCGGGGGTGGTCTCCGCGAGGTTGCGGGACTCGGCCGGCACCAGTCCGCTGTAGCGCCGCCAGAACGGGACCACGTGCGCGCCGTCATCGCAGAGCAGCCGGTCGATGCCGAGCGCGCGGGCTTCGACGACACCCCAAGGCATCATGCCCTCGCCGCGCACGCGGTCCCTGAACGCCGTCTCGCGTTCGACGATGAGCGTGCGCACGCCGGCGCCTGCCAGTGCACGGCCAAGCGTTGCGCCGCCGAGACCGCCGCCCGCGATCACGATGTCGTAGCTGCCCTGAGTCATTTGAAGACCTCCACGCCATGGCGGCGAGGCGAACCCGGACGTCAGCAAACTGACGGCGCATGAAGCGCGTGAGCGTGCGTGTCGAGAGGCGCGCGGATAGCGCTATTATGCGACGCGCATACGCTGTGGAGGCAAGATTCGATGTTCGGAATGCGAGGCGCCAGAGAAAACAGGCGGTGTCCCGCCAGTGTCGTTACACGCCGAAAGATCTACGCGCTGTTGCCGTCACGAACGCGGCGGGACACGAAACCAGGTGATTGCCACGATCAGCAGGAATCCTGCATAAGCTGTCGCGAATACCCAGCCGGGCAAGTCGTAGTACAGCAAGTCGCTGACCCAGCGCTGGATGAAGCCCTGCGGCCCGGCGTGCCCGGTACGCAGCCAGTCCTCGAGCACCGTGAGGGGACACGGGATGTCGAGGACGGCAAGAAGCGCGACGAGCCCTATCGCTAGGAGATGCGTGAGCCGGAACACGCGGTTGCGCACCCAACCGCGCTCGAGCCAGGCGCCCACCCAGATCGCGACCAGGCCGCCGACGATGAAGAGTACGACCAGTGCATGTAGTACGAGAACGGTATTGGCCAGCCAGTCCATGACGATGCTCGCAGTTGCACGCGCCCTGCGTTCTGGCTTTGATGATACGTCTTCAGAGGTCGATAGGCCGGGGAAGGGCTCCCGCGTTTGGCGTCGTCGCGGTTGCCGTAAACGGCGAGTCGAAGGCCGCGTCTTCGACTTCAGGATTCACGAGGTCGTTGTCGCGCCTGGTCTGTTCGGTCCAGATCTGGCTATCGGGAAACCAGAAGGCGTTGTTGCGGGGCGGCACGACGAGCCTCACCCGCAGCGACGGATTGAAGATCTTCGACCACGCCGAGAGATAGGAGGGCGTCTTGATCAAATGGCCGCAGTTTGCGAGTAGCAGGCTCGCGACCAGGGCTTCGCGGCCGATGGCGAGTCCGGGATGTCCGCTGAAGTGCACGGGCTTCTCGCCGCTCGCGAGCAGCGTGGCAGGCGCGACGTTGACGGGCACGGCGAAGCCCCACTTCTGGAAGAAGTCGAGGAAGGCCTGCTCGTCGCTGGAGACGAAGATGTTCGTGAGCCGGTGATCGTCCGCAAGGGTTCTCTCGACCATGCGGCAAAACCCACTCCAGTCGATCGTATGGGCCTCGAACTTTTTGTCCGTGCCGCGAAAATGGACGCCCAGCGTCGAGGCGCCAATCTCGAGCCGCTCGCTGATGCGCGCGACTTCCTGCCGGATCGCTTCGCCTGGCCGAAAGTTCGACAGGAATACCGTACTTGCCCGCGCGAGCCCGAGGCCGGCTTCGTAACGGCGAAAGCCCAGATCGCCGAGATCGCGCACGATCGACGTTCGCAAACCCGCCCTCGCGTCGTCCGGCAGGGCGGACGGTGCGAGGTTTTCAAAGTATTCGGCTAGCCAGTCGATTTTGCCTTGCGCGTCGCCATAGCTGCCGCCGCGCGCCGAAATAACGGGCGTCAAATGCTTTTCGTCGCAGTACAGGAGGATGCACAGGACGATCTGCATGACGGAAAAGAAGCCCGAATTTGCGCGAATCTCTATGACGAAGTGGCCACGGTTGAGGCGCTGCTTCGCATGCAGGGACAGGCGGGCGGGCGTATTGAGCGCGTTCTTGAAGTCTTCGCTGCGTCGCACCTGTCTTGCGAACTCGATAAAGTTTCTGAACATGCCATGTCCCTTCGACCCAGCAAACGGGGAATACCTTTCGGGCAGAGCGCCGCCGCTTCCTGTTCGCAGGCGAGCGGGGCGCTCACGGTAGATTCCGTCGACGGATTCGCGATTGACTGCGTTAGCAACGATTGGGGGATCAGACGTATGTTTTCCGACGATAGCTTGCTCGTCGCGCACGCTTGGGCAGGCTGGTTATTTGGCATCCTAAGCGGTTGAAGCATTCTAGGATGTCATGTTTACGCCTTGATTAACCTGAGGATTAAGTGACATCCCCAATGCCAGTGATCGCTCGCGCGACTAGCCGAACGGCCTGAGCTGCGAATCCGGCACGTCGACGCGCAGGTTTTCCATCAGCACCGTTTCGATCGGCTCGCGTGACTCGCTCTCGCTCACGACCTTGATGGGCAACTCATGGCTCAAATCGAACCATAACTCATAACGGAACACGCCGCTCACGAAGTGCCCGGGCCGGCACGTCACGATCACATGCGCCGCCTGGTGCGCGCCGATCGTTTCGGCGCCGACGACCTGGGTGTCCCCATGCTCCTGCAGCGCACGGACATTGACCAGCAGCGCGCCGAGATCGGACTCGTCGACGCGATGACCCTGCGGGCCCTGAATCATGTGATTGTCGGGACTCAGCGTGAGCCTCGGAAACGTGTCGATACCGAACGGCCAGAGCTTGACCTTGCCCGATTCCGGGTTGAAGGTGAGCGTCGCGCCGCCGTGCGGCCGGATGAAGTCCATCCGGACGAAGCCGGGCTTTCGGTAGCCATAGAGCACCTCGACCGTTTCCGCTCCCGCCGAGGTCGATTTCAACGTGACCTGGTAGTTTGCGAGCGCATCGAAGCGTGCCTGTGCGACGGCCACGAAATCCCGGTCTGGGAGCGTCATTGCCCCCTCCTATACTCGAATGTGGAAGATGGGTCATTCTGGAGCACGGCTTCGCACGGCGCAATGCAGGCTCGGCCCTGGCGCGGACAAGGAGGAAACGTACGATGGCGGAATTCCGTCTGACCACCTTGTGGTGCATCGAGGCGCCGGTGCAGCCGGTATGGGACGCGATCCACGATGCGATGAACTGGCCGAGGTGGTGGAAGAACGTCGAAGCGGTACGCGAGTTGCGGGCGGGCGAGACCGACGGGCTCGGTGCCGTGCATCGTTACACGTGGAAAGGCGTGCTGCCTTATCGCGTGATCATCGACGTGCGTGTCACGCGCGTCGCGCCGCTCATCGCCCTCGAGGGCGAGGCCAGCGGCGCGCTGGAGGGCGTGGGGCGCTGGCAGTTCGCGGCCGACGGCGGCCGCACGGTGGTGCGCTACGATTGGCACGTCAGGACGGCCAGTGCGTGGATGAGCGCGGTCGCACTCGCGCCCCTCGCGCGGCTGGTATTCCGCTGGAATCACGATTCGATCATGCGCGAAGGCGGCCTGGCGCTTGCGCGCCTGCTCGATGCACGGTTGGTCGACTGCAGCGGCAAACCGCGATAAGTGCAACAATCGAATTCGTCAGTGCGCTTGCACACGCTTTCTGCAAGATTTCTGCGAGACGGAGGTGTTATGAACAGTCCCCACCGCTTACTTGTCGTGCATGGGAGGCAACATGACTGAGATCGAGAAGGAGCCCGTCGTCGCCGTGCTGAACAAGATCCTCGAATCCGAGCTGGCGGGCGTTGTGCGCTACACGCACTATTCGTTCCTGGTGTTCGGCTTCGGCCGCATTCCGATCGTCTCGTGGCTGCGGCAGCAGGCGGACGAGTCGCTCCTGCATGCGCAGCAGGCTGGCGAATGGATCACGACGCTCGGCGCGTATCCGTCGCTCGCCATCGGTCCGCTGCTCGATTCCCATACCTTCGATATCGGGGCCATCCTGCGCGAATCGCTCGAGGCCGAACAGATCGCGCTCGGCCTTTACCGCGAGCTGCTTTCGCTCGTGGCAGACCGCTCGGTTGCGCTCGAGGAGTACGCGCGCCAGATGATCCAGGTCGAGGAGCTGCACGCGGGCGAGGTCGACAAGATGCTGCGCCGTCCGGGCACGACCGCGACGTCGCCGCAGCAGGACATGGGGCCCGCCTGACTGGCGCTGCGTTTGGTTCGACATGATGCTGATGCTCGCCAACGTATCGAAGCACTATGACGGCACCACGCCGCGCAACGTGCTGCGCGGCGTGAATCTCGAGCTGCGCTCGGGTGAATGCGTCGCAATCATGGGCGAATCGGGCGCCGGAAAATCGACGCTGCTCAATCTCGCGGCCGGGCTCGACCGACCGGACGCGGGACAGATCGTCTTCGACGGACACGACCTCGGCACACTCGACGACGACGCGGCCACCCTGCAGCGCCGCCAGAAGATGGGCTTCGTGTTCCAGGCGTTCCATGTGCTGCCGAACCTCTCGGCGGCGCAGAACATCGCGCTGCCGCTGCTCCTGAACGGCATGCGGGCGAAAGACGTGCCGGTGCGCGTGTCGTCCGTGCTGCAGGCCGTCGGGCTCGGCGGGCGCGAGCGCGCGCTGCCGCGCGAATTGTCGGGCGGCGAGTTGCAGCGAGTGGCGATCGCGCGCGCGCTCGTGCATCAGCCGCGTCTCGTGCTGGCCGACGAGCCCACCGGCAATCTCGATCACGACACGGCGATGCGCATTCTCGCGCTGCTGCGCGAACTGGCGCAGAAGAACGGCGCGGGCGTGCTGCTCGCGACGCACTCGACCGCCGTGGCGGCTGCCGCCGACCGCGTGCTGCGGCTCACGCCCGCCGGGCTCGAGCCGTACGCGCCCGGCGCCGGCGGCGCGTAGGCGATGCGCTGGTTCGGCGCCGTGGGGTCATCGCGCGACGCTGCTGCATCGCGTTGCCCGGGCGATCGCATGCCCGCTGGCGGCGTCGGCGCGGCGCTCATCGCCGGTGAAATGCGCGCGCATCCGCTGCGCACGCTGATCGGCATTCTCGCGATCGCGGCGGGCGTCGCGATGGGCTACGCCGTGCAGTTGATCAATCGCGCGGCGCTCAACGAGCTGTCGGCCACCGTCAACTCGCTGATGGGCAACGCCGATATCGAATTGCGCGGCCCGCGCGCGGGCTTCGATGAAGCGCTCTACCCGCGCATTGCCCGCTTGCCCGAGGTTGCCGCGGCCAGCCCGGTGGTCGAGGTCGACGCGCGCGTGGCGGGGCGCGACGAGTCGTTGAAGCTGCTCGGCGTCGATGTGTTTCGCGCAGGGTATGTCACGCCGAATCTCGTCGGACGCGTGGAGCGGGCCGATCGCACGAATGGCGCGAGCGGCACGCATGGCGCGAACGGCGCGAAAGCCGCCACGCTCGATCTGCTCGACCCCGACACTGTATTTCTCTCGCCGGCCGCGCTGAGCTGGCTCGCGCTCAAGCCTGGCGATTCGCTCACGGTGCAGGTCGGGCTCGCTTCGGTCGCGCTGCGTGTCGCGGGCGTGTTGCCCGCATCGGGTGATGCGGTGCGCGTCGGCGTGATGGACATCGGCGCCGCGCAATGGCGCTTGCAGCGGCTCGGCACGCTCGAGCGCATCGACATCAAGCTCATGCCTGGCGTCGATGCCGAAGTGTTCGCGCATTCGCTCGCGTCGCGCCTGCCCGCGGGTGTCGCCGCCGTCACGCCGGGCGACAACGCCCAGCGCACCTCGATGCTCTCGCGTGCGTATCGCGCGAATCTCAACGTGCTCGCGCTCGTTGCGCTGTTCACGGGGGCGTTCCTCGTCTTCACGATGCAGGCGCTCGCCGTACTGCGGCGCCGCGCGCAGTTTGCGCTGTTGCGCGCAATCGGCGTGACGCAGCGTGGCGTGCTGTGGCTCGTCGTCTCCGAGGGCGCGATTCTCGGCGTGCTCGGCGCGGCGGCGGGCCTCGCCATCGGCTTCGCGCTCGCGGCCGCCGTGCTGCGCTATGCGGGCGGCGATCTGGGCGGGGGCTATTTCGAAGGGGTGCAGCCGCGCGTGCATTTCGATGCGATGCCCGCGGCGATATTCTTTGCGCTGGGGATGGCCGCGTCGGTGCTCGGCAGTCTCGCGCCGGCGCTCGAAGCCGCGAAGGCGCGACCCGCGCGGGCGCTGAAGGCGGGCGACGAGGAAGCGCCGGCCGCCCGGCTGCGTACGAAGCGCACGGTCACGGCGGCGCTGCTCGCGATCGCGGCCGGGGTCGTCACCGCGCTATTGCCGCCCGTGGCCGGCTTGCCAGTGTTCGGCTATGTTTCCATCGCGCTGTTGTTGTTGGGCGGCGTGCTGGCGATGCCGGCGCTCGCGCGCGCCGTATTCGCCGTGCTGCCGCGCTCGAATCATGCCTTGCCGCAGCTCGTGCTGGCGCAGCTCGCCAATGCCCCCGGCCGCGCGACGATTGGACTCGCGGGCATCGTCACGAGCTTCAGCCTGATGACGGCGATGGCGATCATGGTGTCGAGCTTTCGCGTAGCGGTCGACGACTGGCTGCAGTTGCTGCTGCCCGCGCCGCTCTATCTGCGCGCTTCGCCGGGCGGCGATAGCGCGTTTCTTTCGCCTGGCGATCAGGCGGTCATCGCCGCCACGCCCGGCATCGCGCGCGCCGAGTTTCTGCGCGCGACGCAAATCTCGCTCGACGCTCGCCTGCCGCCCGTGAGCCTGCTCGCGCGGCCCATCGATGCGCGTAACCCCGCCGCGCGCCTGCCGCTGACGACGGCGCCCCGTGTGCCTCAAGCCGGCGAGCCGCCGCCGGTGTGGATCAGCGAGGCGGCTGCCGATCTGTACGGGATGCACACGGGCCAGCGCATCACGCTGCCGCTGGCGGGCCAGCGCTTGCCGTTCACGGTGGCCGGCATCTGGCGCGACTATGCACGCCAGTTCGGCGCCATCGTGATCGACGCGAGCGACTATCGACGGCTGACTCGCGACACACGCGTGAGCGATGCCGCCTTGTGGCTCGACGCGGGCGTGGCGC
The DNA here is from genome assembly GCF_040965655.1 of Paraburkholderia sp. EG286B. NCBI lineage: Bacteria > Pseudomonadati > Pseudomonadota > Betaproteobacteria > Burkholderiales > Burkholderiaceae > Paraburkholderia > Paraburkholderia sp. EG286B. The sequence goes on from NZ_JBFRCF010000007.1 coordinate 237,684, forward strand.
CGGCGCAAGCGATGGCACGCTTGCGCGAGAGCGTGCACGGCGGGCAGCGTCTCGAGTTCGCGCAGCCCGGCGAGATCCGCGCGGCGAGCCTGCGGATCTTCGACCGCAGCTTCGCCGTGACGTATCTGCTGGAAGCGGTGGCGGTGATCATCGGTCTGTTCGGCGTCGGCGCGAGCTTCGGGTCGCAGGCGCTTGCCCGCACGCGCGAGTTCGGCATGCTGCGGCATATCGGCGTGACGCGCCGCCAGATCGCGCTCATGCTCGCGATGGAGGGCGCGCTCGTTGCGCTGCTCGGCGTGCTTGCCGGCTTGACGCTGGGCCTGAGTCTCGCGATGGTGCTCGTGCATGTCGTCAACCCGCAGTCGTTTCACTGGACGATGAGCGTGCATATGCCGTGGGGACTGCTGGCCGCGCTGGCTTCTGCAGTCGTCGTGGCCGCCGCGCTCACGGCGCTCCTGAGTTCGCGCGCCGCGATGTCGGTCGATGCAGTGCGCGCCGTGCGCGACGACTGGTGACGCGATGAGACGGCGCATGTTCCTCTTATCGCCGCTCGCCGCGCTGTCGCCAGGCGCTGCGTGGGCGCGCATGCCGGACTATCCCGCGGTGACGAGCGGACAGCCGCTCGTGTTCCCGCGCGACTATGGCGCGCATTCGAGCTATCGCACCGAATGGTGGTACGTGACCGGCTGGCTGCAAACGGATTCTGACGCGGCCACGGCTACCGATGCATCGCTGGGCTTCGAAGCGACCTTCTTCCGCTCGCGCCCCGCGCTCGACGATGCGAACCCGAGCCGCTTCGCGCCGAATCAACTGCTGTTCGCCAACGTGGCGCTCAGCGATCCGCATGCGGGCAGCCTGCAGCACGACCAGCGCATTGCGCGCCGCGGCTTTGGTCTTGCCGATGCGAGCGAGACGGATACGGCCGTACACATCGACGACTGGTCGCTCGAGCGCATCGCGGACGGCCGCTACCGCCTGAACATCGCCACGCCTGGCTTTGCGTTCGCCTTCACCTTGGCGCCGACGCAGCCGGTGCTCGTCAACGGCGCGGGCGGGTACAGCCGCAAAGGCCCGCTGCCGGACGAAGCGAGCTACTACTACAGCGTACCGTGGCTGCAAGTCGACGGTGTGCTCAAGCGCGGCGATGATTCGAACAGGAACGCCGCGCACGTGCGAGGGCAGGCGTGGCTCGATCACGAATGGTCGTCGGCGCCGCTCGCGGATGGCGCGGTCGGCTGGGACTGGATCGGCATCAACTTCGATGACGGCGGCGCACTGATGGCCTTGCAGATCCGCGACAAGGCCGGCGGCAAGTTCTGGGCAGGCGGCACGCTGCGCGCCGCCGATGGAATCACACATACGCTCACGCCCGATAGCATTCGCTTCACGCCGCTGCGCCAGTGGCGTTCGCCGCATACCGGCGCGCGGTATCCGGTGGCGATGCGCGTCGATGCGCAGGACGTGCATCTGACGCTGGTGCCGCTCATGGACGATCAGGAGTTCGACAGCCGCGCGAGCACCGGCGCGGTGTACTGGGAGGGCGCGGTGACGGCGTTTGCCGCGGACGCGGCGAGCACGGGCAAGGCAAACACCGCTGCGAAACCCACAGAAAAACCGCTAGGACGCGGCTATCTCGAACTCACAGGCTATGTTCAGCGGCTCCAGCTTTAGCGCGATCAACCCAGCTCGAACGACGTCACCCCGAACACGCGATCGATCGCAATCGCGGGCGCGTTTTTCGTGTACATCCGCGCGGTTTCGAACACGCTCGTCATACCGTGCCGTTCCGCCAGCGCGACGGCCGCAGGGTTCGTTTCCGGTACGTCGAGCACCATGACCTCGCCCGGCATGCTCGCCGCCAGCGCGCGCAAGAGGCCCGTGGCAACGTCCGCATCGTTGGCGAAGAGCGGGCCGATCTTGCAGCCCGCCTCGCAGCGCCGCACGACGCCATAGCCGTCGACGCGGCCCGCGTCGACGGTAGCGAGCGCGACGGCATCCGACTGCGCGATCCAGGCGCGGAGGAAACGCTCGCGCGCCGCGGGAAAACAGGCGCGATCGTAGGCAAGCAACTGCTCGAACGGCACGTCCGCGGCTGGCCCCGCACACGCGCACCCGATGCCGCTCACGCGCCCCTGATAGCGGATGTTGCGGTACGCGAGCCGGAATCCGGACTTGCCGTAGTTCGCCTGTTGGGCGACGACGCCGTCGAGACCAATGTTACGGTCTCCCAGGTAACGCATGCCGTGCTGCCAGATTCGCATGCCGAAGCCCTTGCCGCGAAATCCGGGTTTCACGATGTAGAGACCGATGAAGCCAAAGCGGTCGTCGTAGGCAATCGCGCACAGGCACGCGACCGGCTCGCCGCGCCAGAGGCCGACGAAGAAACCGTCCGGGTCCGCTTCACGGAAGCAGCGCGGGTCGTGCCACCCGGGGTTCCAGCCCTCTGCGGCTGCCCATTCTACCGACAGGGCCACCTCGTCGGCCGACATGGTGCGTACGATGAAGTCGCCAGATTGATCCATGAAATTCATCCAATGCGCAAGGTCGTGTCGATGCGCGTGCCGCGTTTGATGAAGAGTGTGACTGGCGTTTTTTCGCAGATTTCGGCCAGGCGCGCGCGCCGCGCTTCCTCGAGCGGTCCGCCGACTGCAACGCCGCGGCGGATGTACTGGGTTCCGTCGTGATCCGCATGCAGGCTGACCTCGACGGCGATCGCGGCGGCTGGCCAGGTCTTGCGCTGCATGTACATGCGCAGCGTGGCGGCCGTGCACGCTGCGAGCCCGGAGAGCACGAACGCGAATGGCGCGGGGCCGCGGTCCTGGCCGCCCTCGTGCGGGCCTTCGTCGCCGGTCAGCGGGTGGCGGCCAGCCTCGATGGCGACGACGTAGTTGGGCGCGTCGGCGGCAAGGCTGGCAGTGGCGGTGGCGAGCGGCATGGGTGTAACTCCTCGGGGTGGTGGGGTCTCGCGTGCGATCAGTTTAACGAACGCGGCTGAACCGTCAGTCGAACTGCGCGACGATCGCCTTTGCCCGCTCGACTATGGGGCGATCGACCAGCTTGCCGTCTACGGCGATCGCGCCCGCGCCGCTCTTTGCCACGGCGTCGAGCACGCGCCGTGCCCACGCACAGTCGGCTTCGGTTGGCAAAAAGCCGCGGTTGACCGCTTCCACCTGGCGCGGATGGATGCAGAGCTTTGCGCCCATGCCAAACATTCGGGCGTGGCGCACGTCTTCCTCGAGTGCCGATTCGCTGCCAAGGTCGAGCGTCACACCGTCCACCGGGGCGGGCAGTCTTGCATGGCGGGACTCGATCACCAGTTGCGTGCGCACCGGATCCAACGCCGCGCGGTCGTCGCCCATGCCGGCGTCGGCGCAAAAGTCGAATGAGCCGAACGCGAGGCGCGTAAGCCCGGCCACCGCCGCAATCTCGCGCAACCGCACGACGGCATCGACCGTTTCGATCAGCGCGTAGAGCGCCTGTGATTCGCGCAATGCGGCGCGAATGTGGGCGAGGTCGCTGGCGCGCTCGGCCTTCGGCAACATGATGCCAGCCACGCCTGGCAACGCCGCGAGGCGCAAGTCGTCGTCATGCCAGGGCGTTTGCACGCCGTTCACGCGCACCAGCACGCGAGCATCGACGCCATGCCGTTCGAGCCAGTCGTGCAGCGTGTCTCGCGCCAGCGCTTTCGCCTCGGGCAGCACCGCGTCTTCGAGATCGAAAATCACGCGGCCGGCGCCGCTCGCGAGTGCCTTGTCGAATCGCTCGGCACGCTCGCCGGGCACGAAGAGATAGCTGCTTGCCGCTTTCATTGTGTGTCCTCTGCGCGGGCGCGCTCGTCCGTGAAGATCGTCCGCGCAACGGACGCGCCTTCAGGTCGCGCGCCAGTCGCGCTGAAATGTTTCCAGATAACTGAAGCGCTCGGACGGGTGGATGCTGATCGCCGCTTCCACGACTTCGTCGCGCCGGTTCAGATAGCGCCGGCAAATCCATAGGGCCGGCGAACGGGCCTGCGTGTTGAGCAGACGCGCCTGGTCGGCCGTGACGAGCGTTGCGCGGATTTCCTGCTGTACCGCCGCAATCTGTTCGCCAAACTGCTGCTCGATCAGCGCGTAGATCGGCGTATGGGCATGCCCCTCGACTTCCACCGCGCGAAACGCGGGGTGAATGTAAATGTCGCTGACGCAGATCGGATCGGTCTCGTTTTCGCTTCTGCGCACGCCTTCGAGATGCAGCCAGATCTCGCCGTGACTCGCACGCAGCACCTTTGCGAGCGCGTCGTCCACCTCGACGAGATCGCTATGGAGCAGCGTCAATTCCGTGTCGGCCGTGTACTGGTGCAGGTCGTTCAGTTGGCGCATGACCTGCTGATAGCCGCTCACTGCCTCGCGAGCGAGCACGCGCGTGCCCACGCCCGGCTGCCGGTCGACGAGCCCCATCTGCACGAGTCGGCGCACGGCTTCGCGTACGGTGTGCCGGCTCGCGCCGAACTGCTCGCAGAGGTCGAATTCCGTGGGCAAAAATGCGCCCACGGTGTAGCGTCCGCTGCGGATCTCGTTGATGAGCGTCTGCGCCAGTTGTAGATAACGCGGCTGCTGATTCAGCAAGGGTGTCATACGGTGAACCGGCCGGGCCGGAGGCAAGAGCAATCCTGTCATTGCACCACAGCTTGCCGGCGTAGCCAAGCGATCGTGTCGTCCTCGAAACCGGCCTCGCGCAGTACCTCATCGGTGTGCTCGCCCATGCGCGGCGCGGCGCGCGTGGGCAAATCTTCGTCGATACGCACCGGCGAAGCCACGCCCTTGATCGGCCCGTGTTGGGGGTGCTCGAATGCCACCACGCGCGCCTGCTCGGCCACGAACGGGTTCTCGAGCGCCTGCGCCACGTCGTACACGGGCGCGGCCGGCACCTTGCCCGCGAAGCGCTCCATCCACGTTGACGTGTCGGCGCTCATGAGCACGTCGTCCAGTTCGCGGCGCACGCGGTTGCGATGCTTCAGGCGCGCCGCGTAGTTGCACAGCTCCGGGTCGTCGATCCATTCTGGCTTGCCCACCACGTTTGCGAGCACGCCCCAGAACTTCTCCTTGTTGCACATGAGGAAAATCCAGCCGTCACGCGTGCGGTAGAGCTCGCTGGGTGTGAGCGACGGGTGGCTCGAACGCGGCTCCCGCTTCGTCATATGGCCGCCGTTGAGATACCAGGTCGCCACATAGGCGAGGTTGTGCAGCGCGACGTCAAAGAGGCTCACGTCCACGTCGCGGCCGCGCCCGCTCTGGCGCGCCTCGACGATGCCCGCGAGCAGTGCCATCGCCGCCGTGGTGCCCGTCATCAGGTCGATGATCGAGAGGCCGAAACGCGCAGGCGGGCCGTCGGGCTCGCCGGTCAGCGAGAGATAGCCCGCTTCGGCCTGCATCAGATAATCGTAGCCCGGCCACGCCTTGCGCGACCCGGTGCGCCCATATGCGGAGAGATGTGCGCAGACGATGGCGGGATTGGCGCGCGAAAGGGCGGCGTAATCGAGCCCGAGGCTGGCGGGCAGATCGCCGCGCAGGTTGTCGAACACGGCGTCGGCCTTTTCCACCAGCTTGAGCAATATTTCCTTGCCCTCGCGGCTTTTGAGGTCCAGCGCCATGCTGCGCTTGTTGCGATTGAACGCCTCATAAAAATGGCTGTCGCCGGGGCCGAAATAGTGCGGGCCAACCGCACGGCCGACGTCGCCCCCGTCTTTCGCGTTTTCGATCTTGATCACGTCCGCGCCGAGATCGGCGAGATGCTGGGTGGCGAACGGCCCCGCGCCGTACTGCTCGACGGCAATGATGCGGAGTCCAGAAAGTGGCAGGCTCATACCGGGCTCCTTTCGATCAGCTGTTTGGCGATGATGATGCGCTGTAGTTCGTTCGTACCTTCTCCGATCACGAGCAATGGCGCGTCGCGATACAGGCGCTCGATATCGAATTCCTTCGAATAGCCGTACGCGCCGTGTATGCGCATCGCCTCCGTGCTGTTCTCCACGCCCGCTTCCGTAGCGAAATACTTCGCCATGCCGGCTTCCATGTCGCAGCGCTCGCCGCGATCGTAAGCCTGTGCCGCCGCATCGACGAGCAGGCGCGCCGCGTGAACACGTGTGGCCATTTCACCGAGCTTCAGTTGAATCGCCTGATGCTCGCAGATCGGTTTGCCGAACGTCTTGCGCATCTGGCTGTACGCCACCGAAGCATCGAGCGCGGCGACCGCGATGCCAAGGCCACGCGCGGCTACGTTGATGCGTCCCAGTTCGAGGCCGCCAAGTATTTGCTGCAGACCGCGGCCTGGCGCGCCACCGATCAAGCGATCGGCCGGCACGCGGTAGCCGTCGAAATTGAGTTCACAAGTGTCGATGCCCTTGTAGCCGAGTTTTTCGAGCTTGCGGCTCACTTCGAAGCCCGGTCCTTTCTCGGCGATCAGCAGGCTCATGCCTTTGTGCCGGGGCTGCGCGGCCAGGTCGGTTTTCACGAGCAGCACGAGGCAATTGCCATAGAGGCTGTTGGTGATCCACGTCTTCGCGCCATTCACCACGTAGTGGTCGCCTTCGAGCCTGGCGGTCGTGCGGATCGCCTGCAAGTCGGTACCACAATCGGGCTCGGTGAGGCCAATGCCGCCGCGCAACTCGCCCGTGGCGAAACGCGGCAGGAACTGCGCCTTTTGCTCTTGCGTGCCGTTGCGCTGCACCGTCATCGCCATGATCAGATGCGAATTGACGATCCCGCTCAGCGACATCCACACCGCCGACATGCGCTCCACGATGCGCGCATAGGTTCGCGCAGAGAGACCGAGGCCGCCGTACGCGGGATCGATCAGGCATCCAAACAAGCCCATTTCCTTCATTTGCTCGACGATCTCGGCCGGATATTCGTCGGCCTTTTCGAGCGCGTGCACATAGGGCTTCACCTCGGTCTTCAGGAAACGGTCCAGCATGTCGAGGATCAGCGTGTCGTCTTCGCCCTGATCCAGCACGTTGTCTTCCACTTGAGACATATCACTTCTCCGAACTACGAATTGATCTGGTTTGCGCTGTGTTTTAAACCGCCTCGCCAAGCACTGCGTGCCAGGCGCCGGGCGGCAACGTGTCGAGCGCGAGCACGGTTTCGCGAATCTTCTCCACGCGAGCGCCGGGCAGCGCGCGGCACGCATTCGCACGATACTTCGCGACGATCTCCTCGTTGCTGAGCGGCCGGCCGGCGCTGCCGCGGTGAACGGCCTCACGGTGCGAGAGCGTTTCGCCGCTCGTCAGCTCGAGGCATACCTCGCCGGTGTAGTGGCGCGGAAACGTGCTGTCGGGATCGATTTCGTATTCGACCTTGGCCGCGAGCGCCAGCACGGCATCGTCGCGCAGTGCCGAGGGTTCCAGTTCGTCGAGCGTGAAGCGCCCCTTCACCAGGGCGCTCGCTGTGACGTAAGGCACGCTGAATTGCGCGTCGTACGCGTTGGCCGGACGGCGCTTGTTCGCCACTGGCTCGCACACCACCTTCACGACGCCCTCGGGCACCTTCACGCGAATGCGTCCAATTCTGTCGATCAGTTCGGTCAGCCGATAACCGCGCTCCTGCCATTCATGATGCAGCGCGGACCCTGCGTCGGCGAATGCGTGCGTGAAATGGCAGGCCGGAACGGGCTTGATGGCGACCTCCTCGATTTCCCACTTCTCGCCGAGCCCAGCGGTGGCGAGTGACAGATCGGCGTTGCCGCGCTGCTCGCCTAGATAGCTGGAAAAGAGGCCGAAGCGCCCCTCATAAGGCGCCGATGCGCCGACATACCCGCGCGACGCGAGTGCGGCCGCCGTAAACGCTGACTGCGCCGCCCAGCCCGGATGCATACGCTTGGTCCATGCGCCGTCCTGGAGGAATTCGAGGCTGCCGCTCGCCATGGAAAGCGCGATGCCTTGCGCCATCTGGGCCTGCTGGCGCGTAAGGCCTAGCAAACGCGCCGCCGCCAGTGCGCATCCGAAGATGCCGACCACGCCAGTCGGATGAAAACCGACCTGATGGAAGCCGCTTTGCGCTACTGAGCCGATACGCGTCGCGGCCTCCATGCCCGCGATATAGGCGGCGAGCGTTTGCGCGCCGTCGAGCGGCCGTCCATCCGTCACGCCGAATACGCAGGGCAGAAGGCTCGCAGTGGCGTGTATCACCCCACGCGAATGAGTATCGTCAAAATCGAGGCCGTGCGCCAGCACGCCGTTCATCACCATGGCGTCGCGCGCCGTGAGGGCGCGGCCATGGCCGATCACCGTCGCGTCACCCTTGCCGAGCACCGAGAGGCCGTCCATCGTGACGCGCGCGAAATCGGTGGCGTGCGCGGCATACGCAAGACCGATCGCGTCGAGCAGCAAGTGCTTGGCCCGCTCGCGCACGGCTTTGGGCACCGCCTCGAGCTTCAGCTCGAGCGCGAACTTCGCAAGCTGGCCCGAAATGCCGCCCGCCACTGTGTCCGTTTTCTGATCGTCTTCGCGTAGAACCTGTGGGCTCATGTCATCTCCTGTGTCTGCGCCGGCCGCCTTCGTGCCGCCGGCTGGTGAGTTCAGCGGTCAGCGTGTGCCGCGGCTGCCATGCCCGTGACGTCCTCTTCGACCACCGTGCCGATTTCTTCGAGCGACTGGCCGCTCGTCTCCACACGCAGCACCAGCAGTGCGACGATCAGGAGACTCAGGATGCCGATCACCATGGCGAGTACGCCCGAAACGCCGAAGTTCTGGAACAGCGCGACTGCCGCGTAGGGTGTGCTCATCGAAGCGGCGCGGCCGCATACGCCCGCGAAACCCGTGCCGCGCAGGCGGAACGCCGTTGGGAACAACTCGGGGATATAGCCGTAGAGGCCTAGCGTGACGAAGGTGTAGATCGACGTGACGAGCGCGAAGCCCGTGACCGAGATCGCAACTGGATCACGCATCTGCGGATAAATAAAGCCGAGAACGATGGTCGCGAGCGAGAACACGATCAGCCCGCGTTGCCGGCCAAGACGATCTCCGAGCAGGTAGCCGACCAACGCACCGCCCGGCGCGCCGAACGCCATGAGCGTGACGAAGCCGAGCGATTGCACGACTGTCAGGCCCTGCTTGACGAAGAACGTGGGCAGCCAGGCAACGAAGCCATACACCGAAACGTTGACCGCCACGCACACCAGTGCCGCAACCAGCGTGCGGCCCACCACCGGGCGCGAGAACAGGACCGAAAGCGGCAACTGGCGCGGCGTGACGGGCTGCATGCCGAGCACGGGTGGCAGCTTGCCGGTTTCGCGTTCCACTTGCGCTTCGATTTCAGCGAGTGTGGCTTCGGCTTCGGCCGTGCGTCCCACCGATTCGAGCCAGCGCGGCGACTCCGGCATGCGTTTGCGCATGATCCAGATGACGAGCGCGCCCGCGCCTGCGATGGCGAACATCCAGCGCCAGCCGAGGTGCGGAATCACCAGATAGCCCACGCTTGTGGCGATCAGCAGCCCGGAGTTGATCACGAGGCCCATGAGGGATATCCAGCGGCCGCGAAACGCTGGCGGCACGAATTCGCACAGCGTGCCCGCGGCAACGACGAGTTCGGCGCCGAGTCCGAGGCCCATCAGGAATCGCAGTACGATCAGCGTTTCGATGTTCGGCGCAAAGCACGCGAACAGCGACGCAACGCCGAATACGGCGAGATTGATCTGATACGATGCGCGCCGGCCGAAGCGGTCGCCCACCCACCCGGCGAGCGCCGAACCGATGAGCATGCCAAAGAATGTCGCCGAAATGAACGCGGCGTTGGTCGCGAGCGTAGAAAAACCCGACTTCACCATGGCGGCAAGCACACCCGCCGCAAGATAGACGTCAAAGGCGTCGAGCACGGCGCCGCCGCTGATCAGCCCGAGAATTCTCCAGTGAAAGCGCGCGAGCGGCAGCCGGTCTAGCCGGGCGCCTGCGTTGACGGACGAAGCGTTCATGCGATTGTCTCCTGAACGATGCGGCATCTGCCAGTCTGGGCCGGCGTGATGCGATGCCAAATGGCACTACACGATTAGTTATCCTGTATGTTGCTTCACTGCCGAATTGACTTCCAATATGCGGGACGGTTTCAGGCCACGCGTGATCGATGCGAGAGTATGGAAGGCAAATGCCAGTCGGTGTTGCGCTGCAACTGATGCGCGAGACGCAGCAACACATCCTCGCTCCACGCCCGCCCAATGAGTTGCACGCCAACCGGCATCCCGTTTTCACTCTTGCCCGCAGGCACGCTCATGCCGGGCAAGCCCAGATAGTTGATGCCGCGCGTCCAGTACGAAAAATTGCCGAAGCGCCGCTCGATTTCACTGGCGTCACCTTCGAGAGTCTCTTCGATGGTGGGCACCGCGTAGGGGAGGGCGGGCAACAACAAGGCTTGCGCACCGCCGAGATAGCGCTCGACGAACTGCGCCATAAGGGGTGCACGTAAGCGCAGCGCATCGACATAGCGCGTGGCCGGATACAGCAGACCGCGTTCGAGGCGGCGCAGCACCTGCTCGCCATAGTCGCCGCGGCGCTCGCGCAGCCATTTGGCCTGAATGGACGTGGCCTCCGCGCCGAGCACCAGCGTCGCTAGCGCGCCCGTTTCGCGCAGGTCCGGCAAGTCGACCTTGCGGATCGTTGCGCCGCATGACGCGAACGCATCGGCCATGCGCAAGACAGCCGCACGCACCTCTCCCGAAACGGGAGCGTCGTCGTCGAATGCGGGTACGGCGATGATGTCGTCGGGCGTCAGTGGCCGCTCGATCGCGCCTTCGAAATCGCGCCTCCCGGTCGCAAGGCAATGCGGATCGAGCGAATCGGCCCCCCAGATTGCTTGCAGCATGGAGGCAGCGTCCTGCGCCGTGCGCGCAAGGACGCCAACACAGTCCAGACTCGGCGAAAGCGGCATCACGCCTCGCGTCGAAATGGCATGTTGCGTGGGCTTGATGCCCGTGACGCCGTTCACCGCCGCCGGAATGCGTACCGAGCCGCCCGTATCGGAGCCCAACGCGCCCGCCACGAGGCCGCGCGACACCGCAATGCCGCTGCCGCTGGACGAACCGCCGCTCACATGCGCGTCGGACCATGCATTGCGGCCGTGGCCCAGGTGCGCGTTGAAGCCGGTGGGGCTCATCGCGAACTCGGCCATATGCAAGGCGCCGAGGTCGGTTGCGCCTGCCGCGTCCAGGCGTTGGAGCACGGTAGCCGTATAGGAGGCACGATGCCCCGCCAGGATGCGGCTGCCGCACTCGCTCAGCTCTCCCGCACGGAAGAACATGTCCTTATGCGCAAGCGGCGCGCCGTTCAACCGGCCTGCCTGCAGGCCTTCTTCGCGTTGCGTGTCGACGGCGCGCGCTTGCGCCAATGCGGCCGCCTCGCGCAGCCGGACAAAGCCTCCACGCTCACCCGCTTGCGCCGCTTCGCGCAGCGCGTGCGCCGTGCGCTGCTCGCAGGTTTGCGTCGGAAGCGGGAATACCTCAGCGCGCATGTCCGGGCTCCGTCTGTTGCAGCGTTTGCGCGAAGGCGTCGGCTTCGATCCAGTCGAGCAATTGCGCCGCATCGGCGACCGCCCGTACCGTAGCGTGTGCCGCCTCCACTAGCGTAGCGGCGTGGGCGACGGTGAGCGGCGCGGCGCCGAAGTGCTCCGCCCACGCTTGCGCGCCGGCGTTGAACTGCGTGAGACTTTCATTCGACATGCCAATCCCCCTGCGATCGCAGCTACCCAGTGAATTCAGTCACCGACTCCGTGCCCACGCTTCGGAATCAGTGCACTGCGCACGAAGTCCATCACCCGCACGCCGTTCTGGTTGAACGCACGCGTATGCACGGTGACGATGCCTTGGGTGGGACGGGAACGCGACTCGCGCTTCTCGAGCACTTCGGACTCCGCATAAAGCGTGTCGCCGCAAAACACGGGAGCCGTGAGATTGATTTCCTTCCAGCCGAGATTCGCAATGGCCTTGCCGCTCACGTCGTTGACCGTCATGCCGAGCACGATGGCCACAGTCAGGCCGCTATTGACGAGCAATTGGCCGAATTCGCTCTTTGCGGCATGAGCGGCGTCGCAATGCATGGGATGAAAGTTCATCGTCAGCAGCGAAAAATGAATGTTGTCGGCCTCCGTGATCGTGCGACCCGGCCGGTGCTCGTAAATGTCCCCGATTTCGAAGTCTTCCAGATAGCGCCCGTAGCTGGCGCGGATACGGCGCGTTTCGCCAATCTGCTCTCGTTTTACGTCCATTGCCTGCGTCTCCGGTTTCATCCGACTTTGTTCGGTGATTGTCACTTTGTACGGACAAAGTATCGGGCGAAGAAAAACGCCTGTCAAGGCGCAGGATTGAGGAATTCATCCAGGGTTTATGCCGGTGGAGGAACCCTTGCCAGCTCAATTTCGGGCGTTGGCCTGAACTGACTTCGGCGTCCGATGCCCCTTGCGGGGAGCGTAGCTCACTCGATCGGCTTCCACGGCCAGCCCGTCCTCATCGCAGGTGCAGGTTTCGTTCCGCCGTTCCCGTCGTCACGATCGTTCACCCGTGTCGAGGCCTGGGCTGTCTCGTCGAGCTCGAGTCCGAACCAGCTGACCTTCTGCCTGACCCAGGCGGCGTACGATGCCCAACCTTGCGGATCGTCCGCGAAGAGTTCGCGCTGCACCGTCGAGGCAAGCTCGATTCGATCGAGTTCGGTTTCCAGGAGCGCCCTTGGCCAGCTCGCGTAGGCACTTGCGGCCCGTTCAAGAAAATCTCTCGCGCGCAAGCGAGGCGACATCTGCTGCAGAAAGGGCAACGCCTGCAGGGAAGGCTCGCGCGACGCAAGGAGCGCAACGGGCGAAAAGGGTTGAGTCGCGCCGACGTTACGCATCGCTTCGAGAACATCTCCGAGGTGCAGCAACAGTTCGCGTCGGTCGAATCGGTCGTCCACAATACGTTCCAGGTCATATTCCCCGGCGGTGGCATACGGCCGCGCGCCGGGGAAAGGGTGATGAGGGTAGCAGCGGTGCGCTTCGGCAAGCCATCGGCTTGCCCGCACGAGAAGTTTACCGACTCATCGTGCACAGAACGTTTCGAGTTGTATCAGGGAACAGCGAGCCTGTCCCTCAAAGAGGTCAGGCCCCCGGCCGACGAATTCGACCGTGTGATTCCGCGCCGATCAGTGCTTGTGCACCTTCTCCAGTCCGTCGGCGGGTTGCACCGCGTGCTGACCGTCTTTCTCGCTTTCGACCTCGTAATACGGGTCGTCCTTCGACGCGGCGACAGTGTGACCTTCCAGTTCCGTATCCCTGATGATCCGGCGGACGACCGTGCCTGTCGCCATGCCCTCCGGGGTGTTCCACGTGACGCGATCGCCTGTTTTGAGTCGATGGGACATGATTGTGCGCTCCGGTGGTTGAATCCCCCTCCGGAGTCGCATTCTTCGTTCCTGCGGCTGGGTTATTCGTGCGATACGGCGGTGTCCCCGCGTCGCTCATAGACCAGCGCCGCTGCCGCCAGGTCTTCGAGCGCCGTGCCCACTGCCTTGAACACGGTGCGTTCCGTGTCGTTGGTGCGGCCCGGCGCCTGCCCCCGGCACAGCGCTTCCAGCGTCGGCCAACGTTGCGGATCGGTGACGACGTGCCGCTGCAGTGGACCCAGCAGATCGCCGGATTTCTGGAACGCTTCCGCTGTATCGACAAACAGCGTCGCGTTCATGAAGCACGCGTCGTCGGCTTCGCGCATCGCGGGCGTAAAGCTGCCGATGAGGTCGAGATGCGAGCCCGGCGCGAGCCATTCGCCACGCACGACCGGCTCGGTGGCGAGCGTCGCACTGGTGACGACATCGGCGCGCGCCACGCTTTCCGGCAGATTGTCGACGACGCGCGCATGGAAGCCGAGTCCGTTCAGACGTGCGACGAGACGTTCCGATGCGGCGGGAACGGCATCCCAGACATCGACTTCGCGAATCGGTAGCACGGCGCGATACGCTTGCGGCACGAGACTGCCCACGCGGCCCGCGCCGAGCAGCGTCATGCGCGATGCCGTCTTGCGCGCGAGATAGCTCGCCGCCAGCGCCGACGCCGCGGCCGTGCGGCGCGACGTGATTTCGTTGCCGTCGAGTTGCGCAAGCGGCGCGCCGGTACGGGCGTCGTAAAGCACATAGGTCGAATGCAGGCCCGGCAGGCCGCGCGCTGCATTGCCGGGAAACACGTTGACGGTCTTGATGCCGAGATAACGCCCGTCCTGCCACGCAGGCATGATGAGCACGGTGCCTTCGTCGCTCGCAGTCGCGATCTTGTGGTTATGGCGAAGCGGTACATGACAGCCTTCGATGAACATTTCGCGCAATGCGTCGATCAGTTCGGGAAAGGGCAGCGCCTCACGTGTGACAGTCGAATCCAGAATCTTCATGTGCGGATTTTCCATGTGATGTCCTTCAGGGCATGACGGGCGCGTGGTAGGTCAGGGTCGGCGCGAGCGCCCACAGCATGAACACCACGAGCGGGATATGCACGATGAGCTGCGTGAACGTGAAGCCGACCACGTCCTTCGCGCGCAGTCCAAGCACGCCGAGGAGCGGCAGCATCCAGAACGGGTTGATGAGGTTGGGCAACGCCTCGGCCGCGTTGTAGACCTGCACGGCCCAGCCGAGATGCACTTGCAGGGACTTCGCCGCTTCGATCACGTAGGGCGCTTCGATGATCCACTTGCCGCCGCCAGACGGCACGAAGAAGCCGAGGATCGCGGAGTACACACCCATCACGGCGGGAAACGAAGCTTGCGACGAGATCGCGACAAAGAAGTGCGCGAGATGCTCCGACAAAGGCAGGCCGCCGGGCGCCGCAGCTTTGGTGAGGATGTATGCGATGCCGCCGTAGAGCGGAAACTGGATCAGCACGCCTGCTGTCGACGGCACGGACTTCGCGACCGCGTTCAGGAAGCGGCGCGGACGCCAGTTGAGCAGCATGCCGAGCAGGATGAAGACGAAGTTGTAGGTGTTGAGGTTCGAGATCGCGAGCAGCGGGTTCTTCGTCGTGAACTCATGGCCGATCCACACGATGCCGAGCAGCACGATCAGGATCGTCACGAGCGGGCTGTATTCGAGCCATTCGCCGGGGCGTGCGGGCTTCTCCACGTTTATGTCGATGTCGTCGAGCGATACGCCAAGATCCTGCGCCGTGCGCGCACGCTCGCCGACCGGCGCGGCCAGACCCGCGATCGCGAGTGACACGATGGTGAGCGCCGCGACGATCAACATCGACTGCGGCAGGAAGATCGTTTCGGAGAATGGGATCACGCCGGTGATCGCGAGCAGTGTTTTTGGCAGGCTGTCGGCGTTCGCCTGTAACTGCGCGGCCGCCGAGCTGAGGCCGAGCGCCCAGGTCGCGCCCATGCCGAGATAGGCCGCCGCACCCGCTGCGCGATAGTCCATGCGCAGGTCGGCGCGGCGGGCGAGCGCGCGCACCAGCAGGCCGCTGAACACGAGGCTGATCGCCCAGTTGAACAGCGACGTGGCGATGCTCACGAACGCGACGAACATCACCGCGCCGCGCGCGGTCCGCGGCAGGTGCGCGAGCCGCGCGATCATCTTCGACGCGGGCGGCGACACGGCGACCACGTAGCCCGAGATCGCGACGACGGCCATCTGCATCGTGAAGGGGATGAGGCTCCAGAAGCCGTCGCCGAACGCGATGCCCACGCGCTGCAGCGGCGCGCCGATCGCCAGTGCGCCCAGCGCGACGACGACCACGGCGATCGCCGCGAAAATATACGCATCGGGAAACCAGCGTTCGGCCCAGCGGGTAACGCATGCGGCCGTGCGTTCCATCGTGTTGCCCGCGCCCGGACCGGACGGTAGCGGCTTTGCCTGTGTGACCTGTTCCATGATGCTGTTTCTCCTCGAGCGTGTTTGCGGGTGTGTTGGTATGGGTGAGTCGTCATGCTTCGACGACAAGGTCCGATAGCGGAATCGCCTGGCATGCGAAACACATGTCGGGTTCCTCGGGCGCGTTGCCCGCAAGGTGATCGGTGGCGCCCTGGGCGATACGCACCGCGCAGCTTTCGCACTGACCGACGCGGCAGCCACTCGGCAAGGACACGCCGATGCTTTCGGCTAACGTGAGCAGGCTGCCTTGCGCCGGCGTCCATCGCGCGGTTTTGCCGGAGCGTGCGAAGGTCACCGAGAACACCTGCGATGCATCGGCGCGCGGCTGCGGCGGTGAGCGGAACGCTTCCTTGAAGATGTCGAACGCGGGTACGCCGCGCGCGACGAGCCCGTCGATGATGGACGTCATCATCGGCTCGGGGCCGCACAGGTAGAAGCGCGCGCGGCGCCGGACCAGATCGTCGTCGATCACGGAGGCGTCGAGATAACCGGCGCGGTCGTAGTCGATGCCGGCCATGTCGAGTCCCGGACGCGGATGCGCATAGCAGTCGGACACGCGCAATGCGGGCCATTCTTCACGTAAGGCCGCGATGCGCTGTTTGAATGCATGCGCCGCGCCGTGACGGCTCGCATAGAAGAGCCGCACTTCGGGGCGCTGCTTCGTCGCGGCATCGCGCGCGAGCGACTCCAGATACGAAATGAACGGCGTGATGCCGATGCCGCCCGCGAACATCACCACGGGCTGGCGCGAACGCATCGGCAGCACGAAGGTGCCGCTGGGCGCGCGCAAGGCCACTGCGTCGCCCACGGCGAGTTCGCGATGGATGTGGCTCGACATCGCGCCTTGCGGATGATGGCGTACAGAGATCGTGTAGGTGCGCCGGCCGCGTTCCTTCGCATGGCCAACGAGCGAATAGGCGCGTGTGGTGCCGCGTTCGCCAAGCTTTGCGACGTGCACGCTCACGTGCTGTCCCGGCAGATAGTCGGGCAGGGTGCCTTCGTCTCGAGCGGCGAACGTCACGGTGCGCACGCCTTCGGCTTCGTCGGCGAGCTTCGTCACGACGAAGTCGCGCCAGCCGTTCCACGCACGCCGCTTGCGTTCGAACGACGGGTCGCGCTGCAAATCGCAGGCGAGCGCTCGCATCGGCATGGAGCCGGACAGCGGATCGTATTGCCTGCCCGACACCAGATTGCTGAAGTTGCTGTTGAGCTTGCCGCGCGCATCGAAGCCTTGCATGCCGAGTTCGTCGCATGCCTGCCACCAGCCGTATTCGGCGACGAGCACGTCATCGGCGAGGGCGTTCTCGATACGCGCGACGAAACGCGCCGAGCCGTGCATGGTACGCAACACCACCCAGTCGTCGTTCTCGATGCCCTTGCTGGCCGCGAGCGCCGCGCTCAATTCGACCAGCGGATATGGCGCGCGCTTGCGCAGCCGCGTCACGCCGCGATGCTGGCTGTGACAGTAATAGCCATTCTTGGTCGAGGTGAGCACGTAGGGCCAGGCCGGGTCGCGCGCTTCCTTTGCGAGGCCAGCGGGCGGCACGTAAGCCGGCACCGGCGGGTAGCCGTGCCGCAACAGCTTCTCCGAATACAACTCCACACGCAGCGTTTCGGTGCGAAAGCCGCGCGGACCGTCGTGCATCGGCAGCGCGTATTGCTTCTCGCGTTGTTCGAGCGGGCGCGAAATGCCTTCGGGATGCGCGCGCAACGTCGCCACATCGAGACCGAGCGGGGCGAGCATGTGATTCCATCCCGCTTCGATGCTGCCGCCGAAGAACGCGTCGCCCATGCCGAGACGCGTCGCGAGCGCGAACACGACGTCGTAGTCGGCGCGGCTTTCGCCACGCGGGGTCACCATGCGTTGTCGCAGTTGCACGAGTTCCACCGCGCGCTCGTCGATTTCAAAGCCGATGCGCAAGCCCTCGCGTTCCCACGGCGTGTTGATCGGCAGAAAGATGTCCGCGTAGCGCGACGACGGGGTTTCGTAGAGGTCGCAATGCACGTGAAATTCGAGCTGACTCAGCGCGGCGTGCGCGGCTTCGGCATCGGGCTGCGAGACGAGCGGATTGGTGCCGAACGCGAACAGTGCACGCACCTTGTACGGTTCGCCTTCGAGCATCGCACGGTACATGTCCCGCGCCGTGATCCAGCCTTGCGCGGGCGGACCGAGCGGGCGTTCGCCGAGGCCGAGCGCCTTGGCGCGCTGCTGCGGCGCACAGAGCGCGTAGGTGCTCACGGCATTGGCCGGTTGCTTGACGAACTCGCGATTCGAGCCGCACGTGTCGAAGGCGCCCGTCAGCGCGTAGAGCGTGGCGATGGCGCGCTCGGTTTGCGTCGCATTGGTGTGCTGGCCGACGCCCGACCACGCGTGATACGCGATGCGCCGACCCGGCGCGAGCAGCGCGGCGGCGCGTTCGAGCGCATCGGGAGCGACGCCGGTGATGGCTTCGACGCGCTCGGGCGTGAAGTCATCGAGCGCGCGCCAGTAGCAGGCGAATGCCGGTTCGCATGCATAGGTGGCGACTGTGTACAGGCCGTCGAGCGCCAGGTCGTCGGGCGTCGTGTGCGCGTCCTCGCCGAGCGCTTGCGCACGGCCGCGCGTCGCGTTCCATACGACGTAACGATTCGCGGGCGCGCGGGGTTCGATATCGCGCTCGCGCAGAAACTGCCCGTTGTCGCGTCTTACCAGCAGAGGCGCATTGGTCCATGTGCGCACGAACGTGTCGTCATAGGCGCGCGTGTCGATGATGTGGCGCGCGATGCCCATCGCCAGCGCGGCGTCGGTGCCGGGACGCACGCGCAGCCAGACATCGGCCTCACGCGCGAGGGCGGTCGGACGCGGATCGGCGACGATCAGCTTCGCGCCATTCCGGCGTCCCGCCGCGATCGCGTCGGCCTGCGCGAGCCACGTGTTGGCGGGGTTCGTGCCCCACAGGAGCATGACTTCGGCGTGCCGGTAGTCGGCAACCGGAATCCCGCAGCCGAACGTGAACGCATGCGCGACGTCCTTGTGCCAGTTGCAGATTTCCGTCGCGTAGCAGATGTTGGGGCTGCCGTAGGACCAGATGAAGCGTTCGACCCAGTCGATGCTGTCGCTCATCGGTGTGCCGCTGGGCGTCGTCACGCCGAATGCGACCGATTCCGCGCCGTGCTCGCGGCGCAGCCTGTCGAGCTTCGCGGCGATTTCGTCGAGCGCCTCGTCCCAGCCGATGCGCACCCAGCCCGGATCGCCGGCACCCTTCGGCGCGGTGCGGCGCATCGGATGAAGCACGCGGTGCGGGCTATGCACGAGTTCCGGCGCGGACTTGCCCTTCAGGCACATCGCGTGGCCTGTCGGGTGCTCGCGGTCGGGGCGCACTTCCGTCAACTGATCGCCGCGCACGATGTTGATCGTGCCGCAGCGCGAGCGGCAAAGCGTGCAATAGCCCTTTTTTTCCTGTACTTCCATCTCGTCTCCGGGTTCGATAGGGCTATGCTACGAAACCAGAAACGATGCCAAATTCATATTTTTGATCCGGCAATATAGAGTTTTTCAATACCTCACATTCGGGCGTTTCCTATGCCGCGCCAGATCACCCTGCGCCAGATCGAGTACTTTTTATCCGTCGCCGATACCGGGCAGATTTCGCATTCGTCGAATCTTTGCAACGTGTCGCAGTCGTCGATGACCATCGCGCTGCAAAACCTCGAGGACGCGGTTGGCGTGCCGCTTTTGTCGCGCCATGCCAAGGGAGTGCGCCTCACCGATGCGGGTGTGCGATTCATGCGGCACGTGCAGCAGGCGCAACAGTCGGTGCAGGAGGCCGTGCTCGCGGCGCAGGAGGTGCCGGAGCAGATTTCGGGGCGGGTGTGTATCGGCATGACGGAGACGATTTCCGCGTATCTGTTGCCGTCGTTGATGTCGACCGTCACGCGGCGCTTCCGCAATCTGCAGGTGGAGGTCATCGAGCGCGAGCGCGAAACCATCGAACGCCAGTTGCTCGACGGCGAACTGGACATGGCGCTGCTGCTCGTCTCCAACACCGCGCTGCACGACGACCTGAAGTGCGAAACCATGATCCGTTCACCGCGCCGGTTGTGGACCCCGCCCGATCATCCATTGCTCGAAGCGCAGCGCGTGACGCTCGAAGACGTCGCGCAGGAGAACTATCTTTTGCTCGACATGGACGAGCACGTGCAGACGGTCGCGCGTTACTGGGGAAAGTATGGCGTCTCGCCGCGCGTGCGCATGCAGAGCACGTCGATCGAGGCGGTGCGCAGTCTCGTCGCGTTGGGCGAGGGCGTGACCATTCTTTCGGATCTCGTTTATCGGCCGTGGTCGCTGGAAGGCAACCGCATCAGCCGCAGGGACCTGAGTGTTGCAGTGCCGACCATGGACGTGGGCGCGGTATGGCATCGTGACGTGACCTTGAGCCGCCAGGTCAGGGTGCTACTCGATCTGTTCAGGTCGTGGAAGCACAGTGCGGCGTGACAGGCCGCTGCACGAGCAATCTCGACGCATAAAAAAACGCCAACCCGAAAGGATTGGCGTTGTACATGGGGGCTGACGACTATCAGAACTGATTCATCGTGTTGTCTTTACCCGCCGCCTTCAGCGCCGCTTCGCCGCTGAAATACTCCTTGTGGTCGTCGCCGATATCCGAGCCGGACATGTTCTGGTGCTTGACGCAGGCGATGCCCTGGCGGATTTCCTTGCGCTGCACGCCAGCCACATAACCGAGCATGCCCTGGTCGCCGAAGTATTCGCGGGCGAGGTTGTCGGTCGACAGCGCAGCGGTGTGATACGTCGGCAGCGTAATCAGGTGATGGAAGATGCCGGCTTCGCGCGACGCATCGGACTGGAAGGTGCGGATCTTTTCGTCGGCGGCCTTCGCCAGTTCGCTCTCGTCGTACTCCACGCTCATCAGCTGGGCGCGGTCGTATGCCGACACATCCTTGCCCGCGGCCTTCATCGCGTCATACGCCTGCTGGCGGAAGTTCAGCGTCCAGTTGAACGACGGGCTGTTGTTGTACACCAGCTTGGCGTTCGGGATGACCTTGCGAATCTCGTTGACCATGCCGGCGATCTGGGCGATATGCGGTTTTTCGGTTTCGATCCACAGCAGGTCAGCACCGTTTTGCAGCGAGGTGATGCAGTCCAGCACGCAACGCGCCTCGCCCGTGCCGGCGCGGAACTGGAACAGGTTGCTCGGCAGGCGCTTCGGACGCAGCAGCTTGCCGTCGCGCTTGATGACGACGTCACCGTTGCCCAGTGCGTCGGCCGCGATTTCGTCGCAGTCGAGGAACGAGTTGTACTGGTCGCCCAGGTCGCCCGGCGTGTGGGTCACGGCGATCTGCTTGGTCAGGCCTGCGCCCAGCGAGTCGGTGCGGCACACGATGATGCCGTCGTCCACGCCCAGTTCCAGGAAGGCGTAGCGGATCGCGCGGACTTTGGCCAGGAAGTCCTCGTGCGGCACGGTGACCTTGCCGTCCTGGTGGCCGCACTGCTTCTCGTCGGACACCTGGTTTTCGATCTGGATGCAGCATGCGCCCGCTTCGATGAACTGCTTGGCGAGCAGGTAGGTGGCTTCCGCGTTGCCGAAACCCGCGTCGATGTCGGCGATGATCGGCACGACGTGGGTGACGTGGTTGTCGATCTTCTCCTGGATGGCGGCCTTGGCCGGGCCAACAGCTGCGTCCAGCTGGCGGAACAGGCCGCCCAGTTCACGGGCGTCGGCCTGGCGCAGGAAGGTGTACAGCTCGCGGATCAGCGCGCTGACGGAGGTCTTCTCGTGCATCGACTGGTCCGGCAGCGGGCCGAACTCGGAGCGCAGCGCGGCCACCATCCAGCCGGACAGGTAAAGGTAGCGGCGCTCGGTGCTGTTGAAGTGCTTCTTAATGGAGATCATCTTCTGCTGGCCAATGAAGCCGTGCCAGCAACCCAGCGACTGCGTGTACTTCGACGGATCGGCGTCGTAGGCGGCCATGTCGGCGCGCATGATCTTCGCCGTGTACTTCGCGATGTCGAGGCCCGTCTTGAACTTGTTCTGGGCCCGCATGCGTGCGGCAGATTCGGGATTGATGGCATTCCAGGCGCTGCCTTGTTTCTCCTTCAAACCAGCCACTGCCTTGATGTCGTCTTGATATTGAGCCATGTGTATCTCCTAAGTCTCCGAAGAGCAAAGCGCGATTGAATGAATGGTTCAGCGTGCCGCCACGTAAGTCGAAGCGAACTGCATGGCTCAATTGTAGGGTCTTCCTGATGCGTCGCAGCAAAGTCTTATATAAGACATATGAGTTATTTATTCTTTATTTATCAAATAGATAGCGAACAATTTTTGCGCTATAGAACATGTTTTCATAAGGCGAAATGGCGCCGCTTCGGGAATTCAAGCTGTATTTCACGATGTGAAGTGCGCTTTCGGTTGCCGGGGACGGGCGAGCGCGAATGGCTCGAGCAACGATAGATGGGGGTTTTGGTAGACGTCCGTTGTGACGAACGGATGTCTCAGCGCGCGTCAATGCTTCAGATAGCGATGCGCCAGGGCTTCGTACAGCGGCGGCGCGAACAGCTTCGAGACCTGGCTCGACACGAGCGCCGTTGCCATCAACGAGATCACGAGCGCGTGCCCGTCGATCATTTCGATGACGATGACGAACGCCGTGATCGGGCTCTGCGTGACGGCGGCCAGATAGCCGACCATGCCGAGCGCGATCAGCATCGGCAACTGCATCTGCCCGAACACCATGTGCAGGGCATTGCCGATGCCGGCGCCGATCGCGAGCGAAGGCGCAAAGAGACCGCCCGGCGTGCCTGGCAGATACGAGCCCACCATCGAGGCCATTTTCAGCACGGGATAGGCCGCGCCGAGCTGCGAGTGACCCTCGAGCATGCCGCGCGCTTCCGCATAGCCGCTGCCGAACAGGTGGCCGCCGGTCGCCACGCCGATCACGGCGATGAACAAACCGCACAGCGCGCCGAACGCTACGGGGCTGTCCTTTCGGAGAGTGAACAAGCGTGAGGGCATCCATCGTTCGGTATTGAGCAGCAGCCAGCAGAACACGCCGCCCGCGACGCCCGTGATCACGCCAACGAGAATGACGGCGACCGCGAGCAGATCGGGAAAATGGCCGCCGATGGCGATCGTCCCGAAATACACATAGTTGCCTTGCAGCGCGAGTGAGACGACGCCCGCAAAGATGATGGCCGTGATGATGACGCCGCTGGTTTTCGCTTCGAAGCTGCGCGTGAGTTCTTCGATGGCGAAGACCACGCCTGCGAGCGGCGCGTTGAACGCGGCAGAAAGGCCGGCGGCGGCGCCCGCGAGCGCGAGCTTGTATTCGAGGCCGACGCCGTACATGCTGCGCAGCCGCGCGGGATAGAAGCGCCGGAGGCTGTACATCAGCGCGGCGCCCACGTGGATGGTCGGCCCTTCGCGGCCAATCGTGAATCCGCCGAGGATCGCGAGGAACGACAGGGCGATCTTGCCGATCAGGATACGCAGCGTGAGCAGGCGCGGGCCGAGTCCGCGCACGTCGTGCAGCGTCGCGATGACCTGTGGGATGCCGCTGCCCTCGGAACCCGGAAACCAGCGTCGCGTGGCCCAGACGCTGAACGCGGCGATCGCCGGCGTGATGACAAGGGGTAACCACCAGTAGTGGGCGGTCACCTGTACGAAGAGGTCGAAGCCGAAGTCGATGAGCCGCGCGTACAGGACCGCGATGAGCCCGGTCGCGATGGCGCCGACCCAGAACACGCCGAAATAGCGCCAGCGCCGATGGCTTCGCACAAGCGTGCGCCGATCAAAAATGTTCGTAAATCGCATGGGTAGCCGGAGAAAATGGCATTTAAGGCACATTGTGACATAAATTGCCTTTTCATCCGCCACAGTCCAACAGGCCCGCTCCGGGAAGGGCTAGCTGCCGGCCTCGTCGAACACCCAGCCGAACGCGCCATAGACCGCCTTGTGCTCGGCCGCGAGTTCGAGCAGGAACATCTCGCCTTTGGCTGTGAGATGGACCTGCACCTGGCGACGGTCGGCGGGATCGGGCTTGCGCGCCACGAGTCCGGCCGACTCGCAGCGCGAGACGAGCGCCGCCGTGCCGTTCGGCGCCGCCTGCAAGCGCTCCGCGAGTTCGCCGACGGTCGCCCAGTTGCGGTCGGGAAAGCCACATACGTGCAGCAGCAACTGGTACTGGAGCGTCGTGATGCCCGCGGCGTTGGCGATCTCTTCGGAAGCCCGCAGAAACTTGCGCAGGTCATAGCGGAACGCCGACATCGCTTCGAGTTCGCGCTTGCCTGGCAGCGCGCGTCTGGTTGATTTGCCTGAATTCATGTGCGGTTCCTGATGCGTCGCCGGTCGTGCGGAGTGCCTCGCCGGGCGAACGGGTGGCGGCGGACCGGCCGTCGGGGAGGTTACCACGCACGTGCTTCCAGCCATCGGGCGCGCACGGTGGCGGTCATTCTGTTGATGATTTCCAGTTCGTGCGTATCACGTGTCTTGTCGTACTCAATAGATCCCGCGTGACGACATGCAGCATGTAGTCGGGTTCGCCGAACAGACGCTCCGCGCGCGTGATCTCGGGAATGTCGATGAGCGCGTCCTCGAACGATTGCACGTTCTCACCCTATCGTGACGACGTGTCTCCGGACGCTTTGCGCATCCGCTCGATCAACGCGATCACCTCCGGCTGCCCCGTGACCTACGTCGTCTTCAATGCCGCCGCTTCCGGTCCACTCAGATAGTGGTCGCGGAATCGTTCGTCTACTCGCTCCCACATCAGGGCCGAAAACAACAGCGCTGCCTCGAGCGGCCGATGGTTGATGACGACCGAATCCGTTTCACCATTCTGGTTCAGATGCGCGACGACCACGGTTTCGATGGGTTGTCCCTGGATCTGCGACCGGTAGGACTCCAGGTAGAGGCTGTTGCCGATTTTGCCCTTGTAACTGTGATGCTGGAACGCATAGAGAGAAACGGCATGCCTGATCACGGCAAGGATATCCGCGCGGCCCTCTATCGGACGCTTCAGGACGGTCGCTTCCAGCGTGGCATTTTCTGCCAGTTTCGCCAGCCAGAGCGGCGGCGTGTTTTCGGGCGCCAAGACAGGCGCAGTGTCGTTGAATTTCATGTCGGATGTTCCTTCGGTTTCAGGTCGGCGCCGGGAGTCGCGTCCCGGCGCCGTACAGACGGCTCGCGCTATGACTGGCGCAGCGGCCGCAGGCCCGCTCGCACCTCTTGTGCAAACAGTTGCGGCTGTTCCCACGCCGCAAAGTGGCCGCCCTTGTCGGGCCGGTTGTAGTAGATGAGGTCGTGATAGGCGCGTTCGGTCCAGCTGCGCGGCGCCTGATAGTTCTCGCGTGGGAAGACGCTCACCGCGGCCGGCACCGATACGTCGGCGGCGGCCAGGAAATTGAAGTGCGACTCCCAGTAGAAGCGAGCGGCCGAGATGCCCGTGTTCGTCAGCCAGTAGAGCGTGATGTCGTCGAGGACGTCGTCGCGCGTCATCGCGCCCGCCGATTCTCCGTTGACGTCGCGCCCGTACACGGCCGAGGTGAGCGCCGCAGCCGGCTGGATATAGCCGTCGCCGTGATCGAGCAGCCAGCTGGCCAGCGCGATCGGCGAATCCGAGAGCCCATAGAGCGTTTGCGGGCGCGTGCCCTGTTCGAGCGCGTAGGCGCGCCGCGATTTGGCTGCGCTCGCGAGCTGCTCGTAGGCGTGCTTTTCGTCGTCGCTGAGACTGGCTGGCGGGGGCGAGCCGGCTTGCAGCGCCTTGGCGATTTCGGGCGGAATCGTCGCCGGGAAATTAACGTGAATGCCGAGCAGTTCCGGCGGCGCTTGCTTCGCCATCAC
Organism: Paraburkholderia sp. EG286B; assembly: GCF_040965655.1. Classification (NCBI taxonomy): domain Bacteria; kingdom Pseudomonadati; phylum Pseudomonadota; class Betaproteobacteria; order Burkholderiales; family Burkholderiaceae; genus Paraburkholderia; species Paraburkholderia sp. EG286B. Next base: position 263,361 of record NZ_JBFRCF010000007.1, read on the forward strand.
GTTGGCGACGATGCCGCCCAGATCGCCGCCTTGCGCCGCGAACTTCTCGTAGCCAAGGCGCTTCATCAGCACGACCCACGCACGCGCGGTCCGCTCGGGACCCCACCCGACCTCGGTCGGCCTGGCCGAGAAGCCGTAGCCCGGCAGCGACGGAATCACCAGATGAAAGGCGTCGGAGGCGCTCGCGCCGTAAGCCGTGGGATTGGTCAGCGGGTCGATGATCCTGAACTGTTCGATGACCGAGCCCGGCCAGCCGTGCGTGACGATGAGCGGCATCGCATTCTCGTGCTTCGAGCGCACATGAATGAAATGAATATCGAGTCCGTCGATTTCGGTCATGTAATTCGGCAGTGCGTTCAGTTTCGCCTCGCAGCGGCGCCAGTCATAGTCGGTCGACCAGTGGCGTGCGACCTCCTGCATCATCGCGAGCGGCACGCCTTGCGAATCGTCGTTCACTGTTTCCTTGTCGGGCCAGCGCGTGGCCTTGATGCGGCGTCGCAGATCGACGAGCTGCGCTTCGGGCACATGCACGCGCAGCGGGCGAATCGCGGTCTTGTCGCCGTTCGGTGCGGACTTGACTTCGGTGATGCCCTGCAGGGTTTGCGAGAACGCCAGCTGGCTCAGCGAGGCTGCCGCCACGGCGGCCGCGGTCGCGCCCATGAAGCGGCGGCGCGACGGCGACGGGATGAGAGAATCGTCAGACATAGGTACTCCGTTTTTCTGGTATCGGAGGCAGAGCGCACATGGATGCTTCGCAATACCAGGCGTAGTTGTGCTGGCGTGCGCATGTGCTGCAGTTTTGCATCGCTCGCCAACGGAATTCGCGCCGGATGTCCCGGCACGCAAACGTGCGTCGCATCAGGCCGATGCCGCGCCGCTCGCAAATGCCGCAGCATGGCGCGTCACGAACTCGCGCATGCCGATCGGCGCCTGACCCGTGAGCTTGCGCAGGTCGTCGGTCATGCGGTCGTAGCGGCCTTGCGCATGCAGTTCGGCCATGACCGCGAGATGCTTGACGACGTGCGCGGTGATCCCGAGTTCGCCCAGCTTCGCAGCCCATGCCTCGACGGGCACGTCGCGGTAGCGGATCGTGCGGCCCAGCACCTCGGAGAAGAGGCGCGCATAGTGCTCCATATCGCAGGATTCGAGGCCCGTGAGGTGGTAGACCTGGCCGATATGTGGCGCCGGATTGTCGAGGATCTCCGCGACGGCACGTGCGACGTCGAGCGACGAGATCGGCGAGGTCCGGCCTTTGCCGAGCGGCAGCACGAGTTCGTCGTGCTTGCGCACGCCCTCTGCCGCAAGAAGCAGGAAGAAGCTCTCCAGAAACACCGTGGGCCGCACGGTGACGACGGGCAGGCCCGACCAGGCGAGCGCCTGCTCGGCGAGCCAGTGCTGCTTTTGCTGCACGCTGTCGGTGGTTTCGGTGATGCTCATCTGCGAGACGGTCATCTGCGACATGTTCACGAACGCTTCGACACCGTGATGGCGCGCAACGGCTGCGGTATTGATCGTCGCTTCGAGATACGCGGGCGACACCGACATGCCGAAGTAGAGGCGCGAGACGCCTTCCATGGCGCGGTGCATCGAATCGAGATCGGTCAGATCGCCGAGCACGACCTGTGCGCCGAGGCGGCGCAGTTCGTCGGCGCGCGCGTCCTCGCGGCGCACTAGCGCGCGCACGCGATGGCCCTTCGCAAGCAGGTTTTCGGTGATGCTGCGGCCGACGGCGCCAATTGCGCCTGCCGCACCCGTGACGAGAATCGGACGGTCATGCTGGGTTTGAGTGGTCATTTCGCTTACCTGTTTCGTAACACTAAAGAGTGTATATACACATTTAAAGAGAGGCAGTAGCCAGAGCGGATGCAGTGCGCCCTCAGGCAACGATCGTACGTGGTTCCTCGCTGTCGTTTCCGGTCGCCGCAGCGGCGTGCTGCACACGTTCGTGAACGTTCGCCGTCGGCGTGCGGTCGATCTGCAGGCTGAGCAGTTCCGGACGGTTGTAGTGGCCGGCCGCGTCCATCAGCATCTTGCGACGGTCGATCAGCGAGAAGTCGAGGTCGGCGATGACTTCGCCTTCGCCCTCGCGCAGCGGTTCGCCGATCAGCGAGCCGTCCGGCGCGACGATCGTGGTGAAGCAGCCGCCCGAGATCGGCCCGATCGCGCAGCCCGTGTCCTTCATGATCTGCGCCTGCTGGTCGGCATCGAGCCACGCCGTCGCATTTACGACGAAGGCGCCGGATTCCAGCGCGTGCTGGCGGATATTGATTTCCATGCGTTGCGCGAAGCCTTCGCCGAAGGCCGAGCCCGGATACATGGCCGAATGGATCTGCTCGCCGTCGGCGATCATCGCGTAGCGCGCGAGCGGGTTGTTGTGCTCGAAGCAGGCGAGCTGGCCAATGCGGCCCACCTTGCTGTCCACGGCGCGCAGGCCCGAGCCGTCGCCCTGGCCCCAGATCATGCGCTCGAAATGGGTGGGCGTGATCTTGCGGCGGCGCTGGATCAGCGTGCCGTCGGCGTCGAACAGCAGTTGCGTGTTGTAGATGGTGCCGCCGTCGCGCTCGTTCACGCCGATGGAGACCACCATGCCCGCCTGCCGTGCGGCCTCGCCGATCGCATCGGTGGCGGGCGAGGGCACCGTCACGGACTGTTCGAGCAGGCGCAGATGCTCGGTGCCCGCGAGCAACTGCATGGGCGTTTGCACCGCGGAAAAGTATGGGTAATACGGCACCACGGTCTCGGGGAACGTGGCGAACTGCACGCCCTTGCGGCCGAGTTCGAGAATCTTCTGCACGACCTTGGCAACCGTTGCCTCGCGGCTGTAGAGCACGGGGCTGATCTGGACGGCGGCGGCTTTGACGACTTTCATTGCAGGCTCCTGATGGTGTTGCATATGCAACATTGACGACGAAAAAAATTCAGACAGTGGCTGACGACAGATCCGCCGCGATGTTCATGAGCGCGCTCGCGCCCTCCAGGCCGAGCACGCCGGCGGCGCGCTGTTGCGCGGTGGACCACGCCGGCCCGGCGGTCCGAAGCAGCGCGCGGCCCGCTTGCGTGACCAAGAGCGCACGGCTGCGGCCGTCGCCGCCAGGCTCGCCATCGGCGACCCAGCCATGGGCGATGAGCGGCTGCAGGTTGCGCGTGAGCGTCGTGCGGTCGTGATGATTCTTGCGCCCGAGCGCGGCGCGGCTCAAGGGGCCGTACTCCGCGACGAGCACGAGCAGCGAAAGCTGCGATGAGCTGATGCCGAGCGGGCGCAGCGCCTCGTCGTAAAGGCCGGTCAGCACGCGCGCGATCTGCCGGGTGCGCGTCAGCAGGCAGTGGCGGGCGATCTGCGCGCTCACGCTGGCCGATGCTTCGGTGCTGCGCGGAACGGTTTCGATACAGGACATGCTTCGCGACTCCAGGGTTCGTGCGGGGCGGTTGGCCCGGTTGACGTATTGAAGCGTGCCGATGTATCCCGCACGTGTCGGGCGGCCCGCCTTTGTGTATGTGCCTGTTTCCACGCGGCGGCCAGATACATGGGGATACAAAACCCGTGCGGGGTCGCCAGGAACGGCGCGCCGCACGCACTAGCCCGGCATCCGCAACATTCAGACGATTGAGACAGGCGCGCCGACCCGAACGGCACGCAGCGATCTTGCGGACTTTGTATCGTGGTGTATCCATCGCGCCAGAGGACAAGGAGGCTTGCAAAAGCCGGGGTTCACGGAAACAAGCCGGATACGTTGAGGGTTTCAAATGCGTCCATGCCAGTCGGCGGTGTCGCAAAGCAGACGTCGAGGCGACTGGATGCACGTGCCACGCAACCGTGGTCTGACCCAATACTGCTTACAGGTGGATCCCATGAAACTCATCAAGTCGCTGGTCGTTGCCGCTATCGTCGCCGTTCCGGTTGTTTCCTTCGCGCAATCCAGCGAGCCGCTCACGCGTGCACAGGTTCGCGCGGAGCTCGTCCAGCTGGAGAAGGCCGGCTACAACCCTACCGCCGACTATGCGAACTATCCGCAGGAAATTCAGGCGGCCGAGGCGCGCGTGAGCGCGCAGAACGGCGCGGTGGCTTCGGGATTTGGCGGCGTGGCGGACGGCTCGTCGGCGGCAGGCGCCGGTGCGGCGACAGTTTCGTCCAGGCAGGACACGCCCGGGCTCGGTCCGGTCTACGCGCATTAACGATGCTTGTCGGGCGCGCGGCCCTGCGGGCCGTCGCCATTGAGAGGCTCTTCGCTTGCGAAGGGCCTTTCGCCGTTACTCGTCAGTGTGCCCCGTGGATGCCGCGTCGAGCGCTGCCGCGAGCGTGGTACGCGCTTTTTCGCGGCGTCGGCGCGCGAGTCGCGCCGCGCCCACGTCGCGTTCGGCCTCGCCTTCGAGCAGGGCGTGAATATCGGGCAACGTCCAGATGCTACCGCGGCTGCCCCACGTGCCGTCCGGAATCTCGGTCGGGAAAACCCACACGCGCGGCGCCACGTCTTCGAGGGGACGGTTCTCGGCGCGGGCCACGGCTTCGGTCACGGCCCTGACGAGCGCTTTGCGGGAAGCATCGGTGTACTGACCTTCCGGCGCCGAAGGAACGATGCGGTAGCGCGGCAGCGGCGAGGGCTCCCCGGCGACATAGACGGCGGCCGGCCGGTGCAGATAGAGCACGGTCACGCCCTGCGCGATGCGGTTGCCGGGATCGTAGCCCTCCGCGTGGATCAGAATGTTGGTGAGTTCCTTGACGAGCCCGGCTTCGGCTTCGGGTGTCAGGGCGTCTTCGGGCCACAGTGCGTCGATCATGGGCATGGCGCTACTCCGTCGATCAGGTGTTGGGATGGGACGATCATGCGGCTTTACCGGCTAGCGAGGAAGTGGCAAGATCGCCATTATTGAAGGCATATCGGACACGCCAATGATCACGATCCGAATCTGGGTTTACGACGGCATTCTGGCCTCCGGCGTGGCCGGCCCCATCGACGTTTTCAACGCCGCCAATCAACTGGGGGCACGCGGAGGGCATGGTGCGTGGCGTTTCGCATGGCGCGTCGAATCCCTCGACGGGCAGCCGGTGAGGGCGGCGTCGGGCCAGACCATCGCGGTGGACGGCAAGATCGACGGACGCAAAGGCGCGCACGCCATCCTGCTCACGGCGCCGTTCTTCGCCGACATGGACGAGTTCATTGGCCACCGCGAGCGGATCGACAAGCTCTCGAAGGCGCTGCGCTGCCAGCACAAGGCCGGCGCCGTGCTGGCGGCCTACTGCACAGGCAACTATTTGCTTGCCGAGGCGGGCCTGCTGGACGGGCGGGTCGCCACCACGCACTGGGCGAAGGCGGCCGACTTCGCGCGCCGTTATCCGGCCGTCGAGCTGCGGGCACGCGAGGTCCTGACCGGGCAGGACCGCATCATTTCCAGCGGCGCGGTCACGTCGTATCTCAACCTCGCGATACGGCTCGTGGAAGTACTCGCCGACGAAAAGCTTGCTGCCGTGACGGCGAGATCCTTGCTGATCGACGTCAATCGGATTGATCAGGCATCCTATGCGACGCTGGTCGACGAACACGGTCACACGGATCCCCTCATCGCCCGGGCGCAGCAGCGCATGGAAGCGACGATTGCCGAGGGGTTCCGGTTGAGCGAGCTTGCCACGTGGCTCGCCGTGAGCGAACGGACGCTGAACCGCCGCTTCAAGCAGGCCACGGGCCTCGCGCCACTCGAATATCTGCAGAATCTTCGCATCGAAGTGGCGAAACAGTTGCTGGAATCCCGGCCCATCGCGCTCGAAAACCTCAGCGACCGCGTCGGTTACGCCGATCCGGGTTCGTTTCGCGTGCTGTTCAAGCGTAAAACGGGTCTCTCGCCGCGCGAGTATCAGTTGCGTTTCTCGCGTGCGTCCCGCTAAAAGCATCGCGCCGGGCCGCGATGCGGTCGTGGCTCAGTGCTGGACACCGAGGCTTTCGCGTTTGCCGTCGTTGAACGTGTAGAGGGTCAGCGTTGCATTCTGCAGATCGCCCTTCGAATCGAAACGCGTCTCGCCGATCACGCCCTTGTAGTCCGTCATGACACCAGCCCGAAGAGTTGGACCGCCACAGCGAGATGACGTGAACTCTCCGCCGCACTCTCGAGGAATAGACGCAGTTCTGTGGCGTCCCGAAAACTGCGTCGTTTCTCGAGAAATCGGGTTCTTCCCGTGTACGGCATGCCAGCGACCATCACCATTCAGGAACATTTGGATTCGCCCCCGGTATAACGACACGGCCGGGATTTCCTTTAGCCTGGCGTGGCCCCAACCCGAGCAGGCCGCGGAGCCGCAAATGCGCGGAGCAGCCGATGGGACCGCCTAGCCAAAGCGGGCATCCAGCCATTGCCTTGCCCAGTTCTCCGCAAAGGCAATGGCATCCTCGCGCGCGTCGAATCCCGCGAGATCGCCGCTGGAGTGGACTTCGCACTCGCTTCCATCGATACGGCTGGTGCTGATGCGCGCGTGCGCCATGTATTCCCCATCCGCCCGACGTGGCGTGGGATCGATATGAAACCGGTCTGGATCTGAACGCATAGTTCGCTCCCTGAATCCCAGTGAAGAGTCCGCAAGCTGTCTTCGGCCGGCGGCATTCGTGGTCTGCGATGGAGGGGAGCGGCGCGATCCCTGAGAAGTGGCAGGAGGAGCGGCGGGATCGGTCGCAGTCGACGGAAGTTTTCATACTACGCCCCGGCCTTCATTTGTACAGCGATAGTTTCTCGTGCGAGGCATATACTGGGGTGGTCGCGGTGCCAGCCTTGCCATTCGTTGCGGCCGATTGCGGCGAATCCGGAGAGGGGCATCATGAACGACCCATCAGCCGAGGAGCTCGAGCTTCATACCGCAGACCTTCACCTCGCGGAAGCTCGCCACAGGCTGGCGGTGCTCACGGCATGCGTCCAGCGTCAGCGGGATCACGGCACCGCCAGCGTGGCAGGAGAAGATTTGCTTTGTGTCATGCACGACATCATGCAGACCATGACGCTGCACCGCGATCTGCTCAGACGCGAGGTCGCGCAACAGCGCAGCCTTTCATGCGGAGGGCGCGGACGGTGGCCGGCGGCCTAAACGGCCATTCCTGCGTCAGTGCCGCCAGGCTCCGGACATGAGTCAGGAGTCAGCGAAGTGCCCAAACTGGGCAAGCAGCAACTCGATGCGAAGGAGCGCGCAAAATGGCCGCTCCAGCACGACCAGCGATCGGGCGATGTTGCAGGCGCTTTGAACGCGTAGGTCGTCAGGCAGTTGCGCCTCGACGAAGTTGATGAATTTCGACAGATCGGACCGTACGCGTGTCTTTTCGCCGGACCAGAGATCGACCACCTGCATTCGAAGGACCGCAAGCCTCAGCAGGTAGTCACTGCCTTCCAACGCATTGACTTTATCGTCCATCGCCGCGGTATCCGTGGAACCGACGAGCTCGATGCCGCAACTCGTCACGATTCAGCATACGCCCGGGGCGAGCCGGCAGTCACCAACATAGGCGTGTCCGAAAGCGGTGCTTTTCGGCGCGGCGTGCGTCAGCTATTTCGCCGGCGCGGGAAATAATCCGGGCGTTTACACTTGATCCCCAATTCGCATGCGGGGTTGATGCGCCACGCAACGGTCGATCGCATTAGCAAACCTGGTAGTGGCGCGCGAACGGCATCCCAATGTGTGGGATGTCCCGCCTGCGGAAATGCCGATGTTTCATTGCGGGCGCAATCATTGTCTTTTTTCGAAAGTCGGTAATCGGTTGAGAACGACGTTAAATAACGAAATAATTTTCAAGGAAAGGATAAGCCACTCAAATCGGAAAAATGTTGCACAACGAAATAAGTCACTGGATTTTTATCTTGCGGCTTAAACAAAAGCGACTATCATCAGTTAAATCGATTTCCAGGCCAAATCTCCCAACGTCAGCGGAGACTTTGTCGGTATGAGGGAAGGAGATGGCTGAGACATCAATTCCGGTCGACCTGATTCACTGGATTCTGGCAACACTTTCCATCGTCGCGCTGCTTGTCTTTCTCGTGCCGCTGCGCTGGCGCGCGCCCGAGGCGGGTCCGGGTGCAATGTTCGTGGCGGGTTTGATCGCCTTTTTCGCATTCCGCACCCCACTTGGGACATTGACCGTCGCAAGCGCGAAGGGCGTATGGGACGCCATATTCATCCTGTATGTCATGTGGCCGGCATTGCTGCTCTACCAGATCACCAAACAGGCCGGCGGATACGACGCCCTTCGTCAAGGGATTTCCCGCTTTAGCCGAAATGAATTGTTCGTCATTCTCGGGCTCGGCTGGGTATTTTCATCGTTTCTTCAAGGCATCGCCGGGTTCGGCGCGCCGATTGCCGTTGTGGCTCCGCTGCTGCTCGCAATCGGCGTGAGACCCGTTTACGCCGCCGCCATTTCGATCATTGCGCATGCATGGGCGCGGTTCTTCGGCACGCTTGGTGTCGGCTGGCTGGCGACCTTGCAGGTGGCGGATGTGCAGGACGTGACGCGGGCCGCGTTCGAATCGTCGCTGCTCCTGCTGATTCCCACCTACTTTGGCGGGTTGCTGATCGTGTGGCTGTACGGACGCTGGGCCGCGGTGCGTCATGCCTGGCCGCTCGTCCTGATTCTTGGCACCATACTCGGCTTCGGCCAGCTGATTTTTGCGTTCCTGAGTCCGGAGCTCTCCACGTTTCTCGCAGCGGCCATTGCGATGATCGCGCTGTACCCGCTCTCGCGCTGGCGCCGTTTCAGCGAGCCGGTTCCACAAGCCGACGTGCCGCTGCGGCCCGCAATGGACGAAACGGCGGTCCGCACCCAGGCGGATGCGAGCGAGCCGGTGATGAGCATCGGCATGGCCTTTCTGCCGTATGTCGTGCTCACGGTCGTCACGCTGGGAATTTTGCTCATCGATCCGCTGAACAACGCCTTGCGGCAATTCCGTATCGGTCTGCCGTTCCCCGAAGTGACCACGGGCTTCGGCGTGACGAACGCGGCGGTCGTGCGTTATGCGCCGTTCGCGCCGTTCACCCATCCGGGCACCATGCTGCTGATATCGGCCATCATCGTGTGGATCGTGTATCGCGCGAATGGCTACTACGGGGCGTGGCAGTCGCGTCATGGCAAGGAGAACCTCGGGCGCTCGCTCATTGTGGATGGCGTGCCCGCGTCGCTGCCCGTCATCGCGTTCCTCGTGACGAGCCGGGTTCTCGATCACAGCGGCCAGACCATGGTGCTCGCGCACGGTATTGCCGACGCGTCGCCGCCGCTCGTCTACGCGGGCATTGCCAGTGTGATTGGCGCGCTAGGCGCGTTCATGACGTCGAGCAGCACCGCATCGAACGTCCTGTTCGGCGGCTTGCAGAGCGACGTGGCGCATTTGCATTCGCTGCCTGTGGAGGCGATCGTGGCGGCGCAGGCCGCAGGCAGCGCCTACGGGAATGCGATCGGCCCCGCGAATATCGTGCTGGGCACCAGCATCACCGGTATCAAGGGGCAGGAAGGCGCGGTCATGAAACTCGCCATCCCGTGGACGATCATCGTGGCGATCCTCACGGGGATAGGCACGATTGTTCTCGTCATGCTCGCGTGAGGTCATCGGCATGGACAAGCTCGTGGCAGAAACGGTGGCGCTGATCCTGATGTTCCTGGCCTTTCCACTCACCAGCAGGGGCGCGACCACCGGTAACACGCTGCTGCTGAGCCTCGGCCTGCTATGCGTGATTGCCGGCGGCGCGTTGCCTATCATCACGCGCTTCATGGACCACTCCAAAGACAAGGTCAGGGACGCGGGCGTCGAGTTCGACGATCGGGCCTCCTGATTGATTCGTCGGTTTCGCGCGTTCAAGCGTGTCGCTTTGCCCGATCAACATCACGGGAGCGCATTCATCATGAGTCATCCAAACGGCCCTCGCACCGGTCGGCCGCCCACCCGCGCACCGCAAGGGATGGTGTCGACCCCTCACTATCTCGCCAGCCAGGCCGGCTTAACCATGCTTCAACGCGGCGGCACGGCAGTCGATGCCGCGATTGCCGCGAATGCCGTGCTGTGCGTCGCCTACCAGCACATGGCGGGACTGGGCGGCGACGGATTCTGGCTGATCGCCGACGGCAAGAGCGAGCAGGTCTACGCCATCAATGCGAGCGGACCCGCTGCGCAGCAAGCCACACTGGCGCGCTATCGAGGCAGCGCCGGCGCCGACGAAATCGCGGCGCGCGGGCCACAGGCCGTGCTCACCGTGCCGGGCGCGATCGATGGCTGGCGGCTCGCCCACGAGCGCTTTGGGCGGCTGACGTGGGCGGAGCTGTTTGCGCCGGCGATCGGCTACGCGCGCGACGGTGTGCCGGTGAGCCGCTCGCTCGCGGACTGGACGGTGCAGGACGTGCCGATCCTCACCAAATATCCCGAAACCGCGGCGATCTTCCTGCCGGGCGGCCGCGTGCCGGCGGACGGCGAGCGCCTCGTGCAGGGTGCGCTCGCACGCTCGTTGCAGCACCTCGCCGATCACGGCGCACGGGCGGGATTTTACGAAGGCGATCTCGCCGCACGGATCTGCGGCGCGATCGGTCAGGCGGGCTCGCCGCTGCAGGCGGACGACTTCGCCGCGTACCACGCGCAATGGGTGACGCCGATCAGCACGACGTACCGGGGCAACACGGTGTATGAACTGCCGCCGAACACGCAGGGCTTCACGCCGCTGCAAATCCTGAACCTGATCGAGGGCTACGACGTCACCGCGTGGGGCGATGGGACGGCGGACTACTATCACCACCTCGCCGAGGCGGTGAAGATCGCGTTTGCCGACCGCGAAGAGTGGCTGACCGACCCGAGCTTCGTCGCGATACCGGTGGACGAGCTCATCTCCAAGGCGTACTGCGACGAGCGCCGCAAGCTGCTGGACCCCGAGCGTGCGCTGGACATCGCAACGGTGCCCGCGGGCATTGCGTATCAGCATCCGCACGAGCGCCGCGCGCCGGACGGCGACACCTGCTACTTTTGCGCCTCCGACAAGGACGGCATGGTCGTGTCGCTGATCCAGTCGATTTATCACGACTTCGGCAGCGCGGTGATGGGTGGCGACACCGGCATCATCATGCAGAATCGCGGCGCGTTCTTCTCGCTGGACGAGCATCATCCGAACAGCCTGCAGCCGGGCAAGCGAACGTTCCATACCTTGATCCCGGCGCTGATGTCGCGCGACGGCAAGCCTTGCCTCGCGTTCGGTTCGATGGGTGGGGAAGGGCAGCCGCAGACGCAGGCGGCGCTCGTCACGCGGATCGTGGACTTCGGCTACGACGTGCAGCAGGCCATCGAAGCGCCGCGCTGGCTGATGGGCCGCACCTGGGGCACCAAATCGCGCAACATGTCGCTCGAGGGACGCATCTCCGACGAAGTCGTGCGCGAACTGAAACGCCGGGGTCAGCCCGTGCAGATGGTCACGCACTGGAACGACAACATGGGACATGCGCACGCGATCCGGGTCGATCACGAACAGGGCTTTTATGAAGGCGGCGCCGATCCGCGCGGAGATGGCGCCGCGCTGGGCTACTAGCTTCCGCGGCAACTGACTGCGGACTGGCGGACGCGCGCAAAGGGTCGAACCTATGAACCCGATGATCGTTACCTCGCTCATCCTCGCCGTAACGATGGTGCTGTTCATCTGGAACAAGCTGCCGGCGGCGGTGGTCGCCGTTATGTCGCTGCTCGCGCTCTACCTCACCGGCGTGCTGACGATGCACGAGGCGTTGGGCGGATTCGGCGATCCGCTCATCGTCTTCATCGCCGCGCTGCTCGGCGTGGGGATCGGCCTCGAGACGACCGGCGTGGGCACGTGGGCGGGCCAGTGGCTGATTCGTCATGCCGGCCAGAGCCAGAAACGGCTCATCGCTTCGCTGCTGATCCTGTCCGCCATCTCGACGGCGCTGATCGGCATGAACGGCGCCGTCGTCGCGATGTTGCCGATCGCGGTCATCGTCTGCGTACGCACGCGGCTCGAGCCTTCCCAACTGATGATGCCGGTGTCGATTGCGTGCCTGACCGGCGCCAAGCTCACACTGCTAGGCAGTCCTGTGAATGTCATCGCGGCCAGCGCGGCCGATGCGGCAGGCGGCGCGCCGATCCGCTTCTTCGAATGGTCGATTGTCGGCCTGCCGCTTTTTGCGGGCAGCCTCGTCATCATTCTGGTGCTGGGGCCGCTCTTGCTGCCCAAGCGCAGTTCGGGATCGCTGCCAGCCGATTTCAGCCAGCATGCGCATACGCTCGTCGAACAGTACCGCATGGCCGACGACGTGTGCCGGCTGCGCGTGCGTGCCGGCTCGCCGTTCATCGGCAAGACGGCGGCCGACATCGATCTGTCGCAATACCCGGGCCTCAGCGTCCTCGGGCTCATGGACGAAGAGGATGCGGAGCTGGGTGGGCAAGCCGCGCTCGAGGGACAGCACCTTCTGGTGCGCGGCGACGCGCAGGTTGTCTCGCGGCTGGCCAACGACCTGCACCTCGCCATTCGCGAGCCGTCCGCGGAATCGCAGGCCGTGACCAACGCGCTGTTCAACCGCTCGTCCGGCCTTGCCGAAGTGGTGATTCCGCAGCGCTCCGCGTTGATTGGTCAAGCCGTGTTTCCGGGCATGGCGACGCACGAAGGCGACCTGATCGTCCTCGCCGTCCAGCGGGGTGGCGAAGACGTACCGGGACCCTCCACGCATCTGCTCGCCGGCGACCATCTGCTGTTCCGGGGTACCTGGGAGGCGCTGGACAAGCACTTCTCCGACCCGCAGATCCTCATGGTCGATGCGCCGCAAGCCGTCCGGCGCCAGACTGTCGCGCTCAGTCGCGGCGCTCGCGAAGCGCTCATCATCCTCGCCGTGCTGGTCGTGCTGCTTGCGACCAATGTCGTGCCGGCCGCCGTGGCCACGCTGATCTGCGTAACGGCGATGGTGCTGACACGCGTGATCAAGCTGAGCCAGCTGTATTCGATCGACTGGAACACCTGCGTGCTGGTCGGTGCGCTGATCCCGCTCGCCACGGCGATGTCGAAGACCGGGCTCGCATATCTGCTCGGCGATTACGTGATCCAGATCGTCGGCTCCGGCGGCCCGCGCGCCGTGATGGCGGGGCTCTTCGTCGTCGCGGCTGTGCTGACCCAGGTCATCTCCAACAACTCTTCCGCGCTCGTGACCGTGCCGATTGCGGTTGCCACGGCGCGGGAACTCGGAGTGTCCGCGACGCCGTTCCTGATCGCGGTCGCACTGGGCGCGGGCGCAGCCCACCTCACGCCAATGAGCACGCCGGTGAACATCGTCACGTACGGGCCGGGCGCCTACGCGTTCGGCGACTACTGGAAGATCGGCGTGCTGATCGTGTCGTGGTCGATGGCCGTGGTCGTGTTCATTGCGCCCTTGTACTGGCGCTTCTAGTCAGGCACGGCTTGCGCGCTATTCGGCGTCCGCCTTCATTTCGCGCAGATGCTTGTAGACCGTCGCGCGCCCCATGCCCAGCACCTTCGCCACATAGTTGGCGGAACTCTTGCCCTTGAACGCGCCTTCGGCGTGCAGCGCCTCGACCAGTTCGCGCCGGTGCTCGCGCGTGAGCGAGTTGAGCGCGATCTGCCGCTCGCGCAGCCAGCCGTGCAAAAAGGTGTTGATGCGCTCCTGCCAGTCGTCCCGGAATAGCTCCTCGGGCTGTGCGATCACGCCTGCGCCGCGCAGGAAGAGGTTGAGCGTGGCCTGCATGTCGTCGAACGCGGCGATGTTGAAGTTGATGCACATCACACCCGCCGCGTGCCCTTCGTCGTCGAACAGTGCCGTGCTTACGCAACGCATGCGCCGGCCGTCCCAGTTCACCTTCTCGTAAGGGCCGAGCAGCTTGTTGCGCGTGGTTTCCTCGACGTCTTCGAGCGCGGCGTCGTCGCCGACCTCGCGCTTCGAGAGGTTGTTCGAGAGATACGCCACGGTCTGGTCCGAGAGGTCGTGAATCACGACCTCCGCGAACGGAAAGAACAGCGTGGTGATGCTGTCCGCCACGTGCGCGTAGCGCGCGAGCAGCAGGTCGCGCGCGGACTTCGGGCTGGCGGTTTTCTTCACGCGGGTTTTCTCGTCTTCTCGTTTCGGCATCGGACTGGGACCGGGTGGCGGCAGAAAGGACATCGATGATACTGCGTCCAGTCGGCGCCGCGTATCAACGGGCATCAACGTGCGCTTTGCAGATGCTTATACAGCGCGTTCGCGACGGCCATGTCTTCGAGGCCAAGACCGATCGAGCGGAAGAAGGCATGGCGCGCGTAAGCCGGGCGCGGGCACGCGTCGTTGGCGAGTTCCGCGAGATCGCCCGCGATCGCATCGGGCGACCAGCCGTGCTCGCGCGCGGCCAGCACCATTTCGCCCGCGCTTTGCGGCGTGGTGTGGCGATAGTCGCAGTACACATCGAGCGAGGGCAGCGCGGCCGGATCGATTTCATGCGCGTTCGCGACGTTCGTGCTGATCGAGGTGATGAGCGCGGGTTTCGTGAGCGTGTCCAGCGCGAGCACGGGCTTGCCCGACGAGGTGCACAGCATCACCACGTCGGCGTCTTGCACGCAGGCTTCGACCGTCTGCGCCACGCTTGCCCGTGCGTCCAGGGCGTGCAGTTCAGACTGACGCTGTGCGTCGCCCGCGAGCTTCGGCGAAAACACGCGAATGCTCTCCCACGCGCGAAGCGGCGCAACGTGACGAAGATGCGCCAGCGCGACCGCGCCCGAGCCGATCACGGCCAGGCGTTTCGCCTCGCGCGGCGCAAGCTGGTCGACGGCGAGCGCCGTGGTGCCCGCGGTGCGCTCGGTGGTGAGCAGCGCCGAGTCGCACCACATGAGCGGCTGCGCCGTTTTCATCGACATCAGCGCGGTCCATGCGGTGATGATGGGCGGCTGGCCTTCGGCGCCGACGATATACGGCGAGAGTTTCGCGCCGAACACGCCCGCTTCGGCGAGCACGCCGAGATAGGTGATGAAGTCGCCTGCCTGCTTCGGGAACAGCGTGAGGGTTTGCGGCGGCTGCACGGCGTCGCCGCGGCCGAGCGAGGCGAACAGGCGGCCCAGTTCGCCCCGTACGTCGAGGCTGGGCAGGGCGGCGCGCACCTGGGCGGCGTCGACGACGAGCGGCGCGGCGATGGCTTGGGACATCTCGTTCATGTTGGGGCTCCGGAGTCGCGATGTAGACATTTTTGTCCATTCTAGACTTTATTTTTATTTTTCGTCTATATTCCTCCTGCGGCCGCGGCCCTCGTGAAAGGGCGCCGCACGAAAGCGCAACACACGTGAACAGACACTTATTACGAATTGGGTGACGACGATGAACAGGAAGATGATTCGCTTTGCGGCTGCGGCCAGCCTTGCGTGCCTGGCGGGCATGACGGCGGGCGCGGCGCACGCGCAAGACCCGAAAACGCTGCGCTTCGGCGTGGAGGCATCCTATCCGCCGTTCGAGAGCAAGACGCCCTCGGGCGATCTGCAAGGCTTCGACATCGATATCGGCAACGCGGTGTGCCAGAAACTGCAGATGAAGTGCGTGTGGGTGGAGAACAGCTTCGACGGTCTGATCGCCGCGCTCGAGGCGCGCAAGTTCGACGTCATCAATTCGGCCATGAACATCACCGACAAGCGGCGTCAGCAGATCGCCTTCACGCCCGCCATCTACGTGATGCCGATCCAGATGGTCGCGAAGCGCGGCTCGGGTCTGCAGCCCACGCCCGCGAGCCTGAAGGGCAAGTCGGTCGGCGTGCTGCAAGGCTCGACGCAGGAAGACTATGTTCGCAAGCACTGGGGCACGCAGGGCGTGAACGTCGTCACCTACGAGAACCAGGACCAGATTTTTGCTGACCTCGCGGCCGGGCGCCTGGACGGCGCGGTGCAGGAAGTGCAGACTGCCACCGACGGCTTCCTCTCGAAACCGCAGGGCAAGGGCTTCGAATTTGCGGGCGCGCCGCTCAAGGACCCGGCCACGCTCGGCGAAGGCACGGGCTTCGGCATGCGCAAGGACGACGCGGCGCTCAAGGCGAAGGTGGTGGCCGCGATCGATTCGCTGCGCCAGGACGGGACGCTCACGAAACTGTCGATGAAGTACTTCGGCCGCGATATCGTCGCGAAGTGATGCCGATGACTTTGGACTCCAGAGCCGATTCATGAGCCAGAGCGCGATCGTTCTCGGGGCGGGCATCGTGGGCGTGAGCGTCGCGCTGCATCTGCAGGCGCGCGGCGTGCAGGTCACGCTGGTCGACCGGCGCGGGCCCGGCGAGGAAACGAGCCATGGCAACGCGGGGTTGATCGAGTCGTCGTCGGTGGTGCCTTATGGCTTTCCGCGCGACTGGCGCACGCTGCTGCGCCTCGTGCGCAACGACTCGACCGTGCTGCGCTACGACGTGCGCTCGTTGCCCGCCTACGCGCGCTGGCTCGCGTCGTTCTGGCGCGAGTCGTCGCCGGCGCGCCTCGCACACGCCGCGCGCGACATGCTGCCGCTCATCGAGCGCAGCGTGGCCGAGCACGACGCGCTGATCGCGCGCGCGGGCTTGCGCGACATCGTGCGGCCCGTCGGCTGGCTCGAAGCGTGGCGCTCGCCCATTGGCTTCGAGCGAGAAATGCACACGGCGCAGGGCGTGGCCGACGCACATGGCCTGCATGTGCAGATGTTCGACGCGCCGGGCCTCATTGCACTGGAGCCTTCACTCAACGCGGGCTATGCGGGCGCGATTCACTGGATCGATCCCGCGAGCGTGGCGGATCCTGGCGCGCTGACGAAGGGCTATGCGCAACTATTCCTGCGTGAAGGCGGTGCATTTGCACAGGGCGACGCGCGTACGCTGATGCCCGACGGCAAGGGCTGGCGAGTGCAGACCGACGCAGGGCCGGTGAGCGCCGAGCTTGCGGTCGTGGCGCTCGGCCCATGGTCGGACCTCGTGACACAGCCGCTCGGCTACCGCGTGCCGCTCATGGTCAAGCGCGGCTATCACATGCACTACGCGAGCGAAGCGCGTGCGCCGCTCGTGCGTCCGGTGGTGGATATCGAAGGCGGTTACGTGGTCGCGCCGATGCGTCGCGGCCTGCGCCTGACCACGGGCGTCGAGCTTGCCACGCGCGAGCGTCCGCCCAACTATGCGCAGCTCGACGCCGCCGAGCGCGAGGCGCGTCCTGTGTTCGGCCTCGGCGCGCGGCTGGACGAAACGCCGTGGATGGGCTTGCGCCCGTGCACGCCCGACATGCGCCCGCTGCTCGGGCCTGCGCCGCGTCATGCGGGGCTGTGGTTCGCGTTCGGTCACAATCATCATGGCCTCACGCTCGGGCCGGTCACGGCGCGCCTCGTTGCCGAGCAGATCGTCGGCGAAACGCCGTTCATCGATCCCACGCCGTATTGGCCCGCACGGTTTGGCTAAGAGACGTGTGTTGAGCCGGTAGCGACCCGGACCGCGGCGACGGCACATCGGCCGCCCGGAATGACGAGTTCGCGGATTCCGTAGCCATTCGATGCGACCGGTTCGTTTGGCCAGTCAATGAACTTGCGCACGCTCTCGTTGACGAGCCCGGTGGGTCGATTTCCCGACGCTCAAGTTCCACTCACTGTTGCCGATATTCCGTTCGGGATCATTCCCGCAAAGTATGCGCCGAACATGAGTCGTGAAGCCTGAGCCGTCGCCGAATGGCTCAGGTAGCCAGAAGCTGAATTGAAAGAATGGGAGGGAGGCAGGTTCCCGGAAGCATGGCGACGAACCCCGGGCGCTCGAGACCCGGCCGCTGAAAGTCAACGCGTAGGGAAGGGGGGAATTCGTGATAAACGGTGGGGGCGCTAACGTACGGGGGCCGTCCGGCCGGATATCTGGTGTCCAGATATCCGCGTGCCACACGCGCGAGACCTTTACCCATCCATCTTTTCGCGATTCACGGATTCTCTATGCTTATCAAGAATGTCGCAGTCAGTCTTCCCTCGAGGGTCGTCACGAACGAAGAAGTCGTCGATATGATCCGCTCCCACTCTACGGCTTTCGATGGCGACATCGACAGGACCGCGCGAACCATCAAGACGCTGCTCGACCGGAGCGGGCTGGTCCATCGTCGCTGGTGCGACAGCCATGAGTCGCCCATCGATCACGTTGCGATGGCGACGCGCAAGGTCTTGTCGGAAACGTATCTGAGGCCGGAGCACATCGAACTGTTCATCTTCGTCGGCATCGGTCGAGGGTTCCTCGAGCCGGGCAACAGCCACATGATGGCGAGCACGCTCGGCTTTGGCAATGCCGAATGCTTCGATGTGGTCGATGCCTGCATGAGCTGGACGCGGGCCATGTCGATCGTCGACAGTCTCTTCAAGACCGGCCAGTATAAGAACGCGATGATCGTGAATGCCGAATTCAATATGCTCGCAGGGGGGCCGCTCTATCCTTCGAATTTCGCGCTCAAGCATCACGCACAGGTCGAATACACCCTGCCGTCGTTTACGATAGGCGAAGCGGCGACGGCCACGCTGGTGGTGGCGAAGGAGCCGGATAACTTCAGCTTTGCATTTCGCGGCAAGCCCGATGTCTCGGACCTGTGCACGATTCCGATTCCTGGCTACGAGGGGTATTGCCATCCCACCGACCGTATCGGCAAGAACGGCGAAATGCGGTTTACCTCGTTCGGCCACGAACTGCACAAAAATTCAGATGAGCTTACCGAAGTCTTCTCCAGACTGGCCGTTCCCAAAAAGGACATCGACATCGTGTTTACGCACGCCTCCTCCAAGGCCGCGTGGCACGGCTACGGCGTGAAGGCAGGCATCGACGATAAGATGTATCACATCTATCCGGATACCGGAAATCTCGTTTCCGCCTCGATTCCGGCCGCGATTTCGATGGCCAAGGAGACCGGGAAGCTGAAGCGGGGCGACAGGGCGCTGTGCTGGGTCGGCAGCGCCGGCATGTCGTTCAACGTGAGCAGCTTCCTGTTCTGAGGCTCGGTATCAGTCTATTGAGAACGATATGAAAGGCATTGCAGGAGGCGTTCGCTATCTGATGCAGCGGGTTCGCGACGCATATGGGTTGTCGGACCTTAGCGTGCTGGCGGTGGGCGTGATCGGGACCATCGGCCATCCGCTGTACTGGTTGTGGTGGACCTACATCGACCCCCAGCCCAATGAAAGCACGCTGATGCGCGTGATCGGCGCGCTCGCCTGTCTGCTGTTGCTGCTGCGCCGCTTCTGGCCCGCAGCAGCAGTGCCTTTCCTGCCGTGGTATTACTTCCTGACGGTAGCCTATACGCTACCGTTCTTTTTCACCTACTACCTGATCACCGGCCACTATTCGATGATCTGGTCGATGGCGGAAGTCGGGATGATGTTTTTCCTGATCGCGATTTTTCCGTCGTTCGTCGCGCTGGCGGTGAATCTCGCGCTCGGGGTTGGCCTCGCTATTCTGTGCGCGTGGATCGTCACGCCGGAGTCCCTGCACGTCGACGGCCATTTGCTGCTCTATACCTACCTGCCGGTTTTCGCGTTCGGCATCAGCGCGGGCCTCACGTTCAGCTACAGCAACATGCGGGGGATCACGGCGCAGGCCAAGAACGGCGCACTTCGGGCGCTCGCGGGCACGATCGCCCATGAAATGCGGAATCCGCTCAGCCAGCTCAGGTACGTGCTCGATCGCGTCGAGGAGGCGCTGCCCGCGATGGCCGAGTCGAAGCCTGTGCCGGCGTTGCCGGTCGACGCGGTGGCTTCGCTTTCGCAGCACGTTGCGCACGGACAGCTGGCGATCGATCGCGGGCTCAGAATCATCGCGATGACGCTCGATGAAGTCAGCGCCAAGCCCATGCAGTCGGACAATCTCAACTATGCGAGCGCGGCGGAGGCGACACGCAAGGCGCTCGACGAGTACGGCTTTGGCGGCAGGAAAGAGCGCAGCCGCGTGAAACTGATGGTCCTCGAAGACTTTACCTTCAAGGTCGACGAGACCGTCTATCTGTTTACCTTGTTCAATCTGATCAAGAATGCGCTGCATCACATGGCGGCGCATCCCACGGCAACACTGACGCTGACTGTCGACCGGAACAAGGTGATCGTTCACGACACGGGACCGGGCATCGCAGCCGAGATGATGTCCCATCTGTTCGAGCCTTTCCGCACCCAGGGAAATGCTGCCGGCACGGGTTTGGGGCTTGCCTACTGCCAGCGTGCGATGCGCTCGTTCGGCGGCACGATCGAGTGCCGCTCGGAAGCCGGCCGATTCACCCAGTTTACGCTCGAGTTTCCTGCCATACCGGAGAGCGAAATCGCGGCCTACCGGCAGACGCTACTCGCGCGCGCCACGGAGTTCTTCAGCGGGAAGGCGATCCTGTTTGTGGATGATGACGCGGTGATACGCGAGAAAGTCTGCCATGCGTTTGCGGGGGTGGGCGCCCGGGTCGTCGAAGCGGAGAGCGGTGAACGCGCGCTGACGCTCCTTCGAGAGAGCGCCGCCTACGATCTCGTCCTGATGGACATCAACATGCCGGGTCTCGACGGCTACACGACCACGGAGAAGATCCGTTCCGACGCCGACCTGGCTGGCGGGGGCCTTCTTGTGGTCGGTTATACGGCCGAAGCTCACAACCTGGCTCGCGTGCTCGCGAAGGGTGCCGGCATGGACGCAACGATCAGCAAGTCCATACGCATGGTGGAACTGGTGAGTACGCTGCAGAAACTCATGGAAAGCGGCGATCGCCATTTGCGCCACCCGCGCTTCGACGGATTCGCGGGCAAGACGATTCTCGTCGCGGACGACGACACCTACAGCCGGATGGTCGCGAAGAGCTATCTGGAGCGTTGTGGCGCCAGCGTCGTGGAGGCGGAAAACGGACAGGGCGTGCTGGCGCGCCTGCAGGGCGGCGGCAATGTCGACGCCATCGTGATGGACATGAACATGCCCGGCATGGGCGGCGTGGAGACGGCGGCGTGGATTCGCGCCCGCGTGGACGAGTATGGCGAGCTGCCTATCGTGGCCCTGACCGGCCAGTCCGATATGGCGGCAGTCAGGGCCTGTCTCGCGGCGGGCATGAACGAGGTCATGACGAAACCGGTGCAGGTCGGTGTGCTCTATGCCTGTCTCGCGCGGCAGTTTGCGCACTCGCGCGTGGCGAGCGCCCCGGAGAAACGCGAGCGGCCGACAGCGCCGGTCATGCGGGTTGCAAACCGGGCTGCGAATCGGCCGGCGATCGCGGAGAACGACCTGCTCGATGAGGCACACCTCGACGAACTGGCGTCGCTCGACATGCTGGATCAGACCTTCCTCAAGGGCATTGCGCAAATCCGCTCGCTACTGGCGCAGCTTGCAACCAGTGTGGAGGCCGGTGACATCCGGGCAGTCCACGCGACGCTACACGTGCTTTCAGGCATCAGCGGGAACATCGGCGCGAAAGCGCTGCACCTGTATGTGAAGCAGATCTATCCGCGCGTCCTCGATGGCCAATGGCCGGACGAGACCGACTGGCTCGACCAGACCACCGCACTGGGAAACCGCTCGGCCGACGCGCTGCATCAATATTTTGTGGCGGCGATAAGCCCGGTCGATCAGCCGGGCGTGTCGAGCGAGGACTGAGGCTCGAGCGGCCGTTGTGTGTTAGCGGCTTGCGCGCGTTCCCTGCGGGTGCCAAAGCGCATCGTGACGGTCGTCCCGACACCCACGGTGGAGTCGACTTCCAGGCCGCCGCCAAAAGATCGCATGATGCGGTTGCAGAAGATCATGCCCATGCCGTGGACACCTTCTTCGGCGTGAGTCGTGATCGGGTCCCGCAAGAGTCGCGCCTTGATTTCGGGAGCAATGCCGGGACCGTTGTCGCGCACGCGGATCTGCGGTTCGAGCGTGTCGAGCACTTCAATGCGCAACGCAGGGCGGGGCGTGCGGCTTTTCGCCGAGCGTGGCAAGCGAAGCCCGCGGTAGCGGGCCGCCGTCGGCGAGCATACGCGTGATGCTTTCGGCATCGAGCGGCCTGCTGAAGCGGAATCCCTGCGCTTCCACACAACCGAGCGCGAGCAGGCACTCCTGCTGGGCGAGCGTCTCCACCCCTTCGGCGATGACGGATAAACCGAGCGCCTGCGCAAGCGTAACCATCGCCTTCACGATCGCACCCGTGTCCGTTTCCCCGACGCCTTGCACGAACGCACGGTCGATCTTGATGCGATCGACCGGCAGCGCGCGCAGTTGACTCAGGCTCGAGTAGCCCATGCCGAAATCGTC
Source organism: Paraburkholderia sp. EG286B (assembly GCF_040965655.1). Lineage (NCBI taxonomy): Bacteria > Pseudomonadati > Pseudomonadota > Betaproteobacteria > Burkholderiales > Burkholderiaceae > Paraburkholderia > Paraburkholderia sp. EG286B. The sequence continues at coordinate 285,531 of NZ_JBFRCF010000007.1, forward strand.
GATGGCAATACGAATACCCGCGCGGCGAAATGCGTGAAGGCGGCGCGCGGCGATCTCCGGTTGCTTCATCAACGCGGTTTCGGTGACCTCGAGCTCGAGCATCGTCGGATCGACGCCCGTCTCCTGCAGGATGGTCTGAAACGTCTCGACCATATCCGTGCGTTGCAACTGGAGCGGCGACAGATTGACCGCGATGCGCACCGGCGCAATCCCCATGTGCCTCCATAGCGCCGACTGCCGGCAGGCCTCATGCAGCACCCACTCGCCGAGCATCTCGACAAATCCGGAGGCTTCCGCTATCGAAACGAATTCGGCCGGCGCGATCTCGCCGTAAATCTCATCGTGCCAACGCGCCAATGCTTCGACGCCAAGCACGTGGCCGTTGCGCATGTCGACCTGCGGTTGGTAGTGCACGCGCAGCGTCCCTGCTTCGATCGCCTTTCTCAGCCGTGCCGAAAGGATGAGCTTTGCGTCGGCGTTCTCGCCCATCTCAGGCCGATAGCGATCCCAGCAATTGCGGCCACGACTCTTGGCCGCGTACATCGCCATGTCCGCGCACGAGATCAGCGTTTCCACATTGTCTCCATCCGCTGGAAACACGCTGATGCCGACGCTCGCGCTCACCACGAGCTCGTTCCCGCCGACGAGCATTGGTTTCGCAATCGCCGCGAGTACGGCATCGGGAAGATCGAAGCGTGTGTCGTCCTGCCCGCGCGGCGCAACGATCATGAACTCGTCGCCGCCGTAACGACCGAGAATGTCGCCCGGCCGCGCGCAGCCCCGCAGACGCCCGGCAACTTCGACGAGCAGCTGATCGCCGACGCTGTGCCCGAGCGCATCATTGACGGTCTTGAACGTGTCCAGATCGAGGAAAACGACATAGACGGTTTCGCCGTGGCGGGCGGGGTCAGTCAGGAGTGCGTGCAATCGTGCGCTGAGCGCCGAACGATTCGCGAGCCGGGTCAGGCTGTCGCATTCGCTGAGTTCGCGCAAACGGCGCGAACGATCGAGAAGCCTGACCGACACGTCATGGGTCGTTTTGGCGAACAGGAGTGGATAGATGAAGATGATGGGCAGCCACACCGGCGCGATCCGTACGTCCAGCGGCGTGGCGGCGACACCGAAGATCGCCGCCCCGGCGATCAGGCCCGCCGCACTCGCGCCCACCCCGGCGACGAAGACCGGCCAACCGCCCACGGCCATGGTGTCGAGCGCAAACATCAACAGGATGACGACGGTTGCGACCGGTTCGAAATGAACCGCCGCGGCCAGCCAGCCGCCGAACGCCGAATCGAAGAGCAGGTTCCATTTCTCTTTGCGGAGTGCATCGTCAGTGTTGGCGCGTACCCGCGAATAAGCGACATGCGGCCAGACGAGACAGATGGCAAGAACGCCGGCGAAGAGCGACGCCGGCGCATGTTGCACGTGCAGCAAGGACAGAACGGGTATGGAGCCGATCGCGTAGCCGAGGACCCGGAGAACATAAATGCGGCGCAAAGTGCCGGCGGTCCAGAACTTGTCGCCCCTGGCGGACGTAAGCACGTCGTCTCCCCGATTCAAATCATATGATTTCATGAGGATAGACCAGATCGGACTCCAGGATGCGGAGAACTCATTCCGACCCCCGGGCGAACCGAAGCTGTGCGGACGTCTTCGGGTTCCGGCTTGACCTTCGCGTTATGTGCGCCTGCGCACCACGGAGTTTTCCCAATATATGGAAAATCCGCTTGCGTTCCATCGCGGAACTTCTAGACTGACAACTTGCGATTCGCGCCGCGATCCCACTAACGAGCCGCACTGCACGGAGTGCTCATGCGACTGACCATCCTGATCAATGGTTCTGACCCGGCAGACAAACACGAATTCGCCCTTGTGTGGATCGATCTCGACCAGAAACGCTGGTCGCGCGAGTCACACGAAGGGGTCGACCTGCCTTCGTGGGGCGACGTCCGCGCCGGCGGCGACGAGACGGTCTTATGCGCTCCGCAAACCGATGCGCCTCTATGCATCATGCGCGGTCTCAGCCTGGACGAGCGCCAGGAATTCCATTCCGGGCATGGCGATGCGAGCTGGCCGGACAGCAGCGCGTGCAACGAAACAGCATGGCAGTGGCGCTTGCAGGCGGTTGACCGTAAATCGGTTCGAGCCGCGAATTCGCTGTTTGCCTGCTAGTCGTTCGCACGATGGCTGTCGAGCCATCGCCGATGCCGTGCGCCATTACTCCTTCAATGTCGCGAGTAGCCGGTCGATTTCGTCGAACTGGCTTTTCGACAATTGATGGCTTTGCATGATTTCCTGCAAGCGCTTTCGCCAATACGCCGGCGGCAAACGCGACTCGTTCAGGTCCTCTGCAGACAATCGCTGAATCACGGATTTAATGTGCAGGATGTCGCTGTGCGCGACTTGCGACGACCAGGCGCCCGACTTTCTTGATTGCCCGCCACCGTCCAAACCCCTTTCTGACACTGTTCCCATCTTTATTTGCCGTCGGAATATGGCGCTGCGCATGCATGCCCCGAGCGCACCACCGGCCCTGCGGCCTCCTGTTGTCATTTACCTGGGTAAGCCACGCCACGAATCAGGCGTCCTGTATGCCGAATAGATATTTTGTTCGGCTAGACCGAACGACGTTCGGCGGCTTATTTATGGTAGTTTCCACCTTGATGACTGTCAATATTGGCAGCGCTAAGCTGGCTGAAACGCGCGACCGCCTGCTAGCGGATAAAAGACGAAATACTAATGACACAAACGGACCAAACCATTGGGGAGCGCAATGCGCTTCGCAGCGTCAGCCGGGCGCTCGATGTTCTGGAGACGCTGGGGGCCAGCGATAACGAGGGGCTTACGGTTGCCGAAATTGCGACGGCAATCGGCGTGTCGAAGAGCACGGCGTTCGAGTTGTTGCAGACCTTGCTCGCCCGTCATTACGTCACCGATGTACGCCTTGGCGGCTCACGGCGCTATCGGCTCGGCTTTGCGCTCGTGCATCTCGGCGACCGGGCGGCGGCGGACGTCGGCATCTCCCAGCTTGCGATGCCGGTTCTGCGCGAGCTGACCGACACGACCGGTCTCACGTCCCGGCTTGCGGTGCTCGACGACAACGGCTACGCCGTCGCAATCAGCCGCGTCGAGGCGCCCGGCATCGTGCGGATCGCGTCCGCGCTCGGACAACGCGAGCTCCCGCATTGCTCGGCGCTCGGCAAATCCCTGCTCGCGCTGTTGCCGCCGGCGCGCGTCGTCAAGCTGCTTGCGCATACCGGCATGCCGCGTCGCACCGAGTACACCCGCCTGACGCCCGCGGAGCTGATGAAGGATCTGATCCTCGTCGCCGAGCGCGGCTATGCATTCGACGACGAAGAAGACAATCTGGGCGTGGTTTGCGTCGGCGCGGCCATTACGAACCGCGACGGCGAAGGCGTGGCTGCGATCAGCGTGACGACGCTCAAGAACGGACTGGACGACGACGACCTGCACGCGCTGGGGCGCACGCTGCGCGCTCATGCAGAACGCATCAGCCGGATGCTCGGCGCGCAGATTGTCTCGCAACGCGGCGCGGCGAGCTAGCACGCATCTCCTGGCGGATCACCGGTGCCCCCGCGACGGGGCGAGGACCTCATGCTGACCACCTTCTTCGATCTGTTCGATCTGCACGACGCGAACAGCTATCTGCCCGATCTGCTCAAGGGGGCGCTCACGAGCATCGAGCTGACCTTCAGCATCCTGGCGCTCAGCCTGCCGTTCGGCCTGCTGCTCGCCATCGCCAGAATCAGCCGCGCGCGGCTGCCGAGAGCCATTGCATCGGTTTATATCGAGGTCATACGCGGCACGCCCGCGCTGCTGCAACTGTTCTACATCTACTTCGTGCTGCCCTCGTTCGGAATTCGTTTCGCGCCGTTCACGGCGGGTGTCATCGGGCTGTCGATCAATTATTCAGCGTACCTCGCCGAGGTGTATCGCGCGGGCATTGAAGCCGTGCCGAAGAGCCAGACGCAAGCCGCGAAGGCGCTCGGCATGTCCGGCCGCCAGACGCTGCGCCTGATCGTGCTTCCCCAGGCCATCCGCATCGTCGTGCCGCCGCTCGGCAACTATGCGATTTCGCTCTTCAAGGACACCTCGCTCGTGTCGATCGTGACGGTCAAGGAGCTGATGTTCACCGGCCAGATCATCTCGTCGACGAACTTCCAGTACGTCACGATCTTCACGCTGGTCGGCGCGCTCTATCTGGCATTTTCCTGGCCGAGCGCCCTGGTCGTACACTGGCTCGAGCGCAAGATGGGCACCGCGCGGCCGGCGAACGCCGCAGTGCGTCCACGATGACCGTCGCGCTCGTACGTAAGGCAGCAAGGTGAATGACGCGATCGATTCGTCACATCTGGATAACTAACCAATTCGGGGTGTTTCATGCGCAAAGCTACGCTGGCGTTTGCATCGATATTGTTGGGTGTTGCAACCTTGCTGTCCCATGCCCATGCGGCTGATAGCAGCGCAATCGGCGACGCGCACTTCGATGGCGGAGACGGCTCGTACGCGCGCGCGATCAGGAACGGCATCACGCTCGTGATCGCCGCCGACCCGCCGTCGACCTTCCGGGACGAAAAAACTCACTCGTTCGACGGCGCGGACGTGCGCATCTTCCGCGAAATCACGAAGCGGCTCAAGATCACCAAGGTCACGTGGGATATCGTGCCGTTCGACGCGATGATTCCGGCACTGCTCGCCGGCCGCGCCGACGTCATTGTCGACAACCTGCACGAGAACGAGCAGCGGCTGCGCGTCGTGGCATTCACGAGCCCGGCATACTGGTACGGATCGGGCATCGCGGTACAGCGCGGCAATCCGTCGAAGATTCATGGGTGGGACGAGTTTGCCGGCCATACCGTCGGCACGGTGCGCGGGAGCTTCAATCACCAGTTGCTCGAAGGGCGCAAGGACCTCAAGGAGCTCAAGCTCTACACGAGCAACGAGGCAGAGTTCTCCGATCTGATCGCGGGGCGCATCGACGTTGCGATGGAAGACGACATCAAGATCGGGCAATTCCTGAAGCAGCATCCCACTGCCGCCATGCAAATGGTGGCGGACTACCGGCCGCTGCCGCAGGAGTACGGCTACGCGCGCTACGCGTTGCGCAAGGGCGACGTCGATCTGAACAACGCGGTGTCGAGAACGCTCGACGAAATTCGCGCCGACGGCACGCTGGGATCGATCATCAGGCAGTTCGGCTATACCGACCGCAATCTCTGGTATTTCCCGGTGAAAAACTGATTGCGTCGCGTACCAGCCTGCCTGTCTGTTTCAGGCGGCAAATGCGCGGTCGCAGATTTCCACGCGGTTGCGGCCGAGATGCTTGGCGTGATAGAGCGCCGTGTCGGCATCGCGCGCCAGCTGCTGGATCGTCGCTTCCGCGGCGGCGAGGCAGGCCACGCCGATGCTGCATGTGTATCGAATCACGGGCGCGGTGAAGCCGGGCTGAGCGATTCGCGTGCGGACCACTTCGGCCAGATCGTTAGCCTGTTGCAGGGAGAGTGCCGGCAGCAACACGGCGAACTCTTCTCCTCCCCAGCGCGCGAGATACGCTGAGGCCGGTATTGCTGCACTGGCGCGTTCCGCAAAGTCGATCAGGACGTTGTCTCCCATATCGTGCCCATGCTCGTCGTTGACCCGCTTGAAGTGGTCGAGGTCGATCAGGAGCATGGAGAGCACGGCCCCGTTGCGCTTCGCCAGTTCACGTTCCTCTTCGAATGCGAGCGCGAGCGCGCGGCGGTTCAGCAAACCGGTCAGCGGATCGCGGTACGACTGCCGCTCGAGCTGGATGCGCAAGCGCTCCATGGCAATCAGCAGCAGGCCCACTGTCACGAGCAGGGAAAACGCGGCGCCCGCGGTGAGGTAGAACGTCTGCATCCACTCCGGATGGAAGAGATCGGGCAGGCCCCTCGTCGCAAGCGCGACGGAGATGCTGCGTGCGCCCGCCACTGCGCATTCGGCAAGCAGCAGTGCGCCAACGGCAAGCGCCGTGCGGCTGGGTCGGCCAAGGTGGAGCATCACCACGCCGTGGGTGCCGTAGAGTACCGCGAGCACCCCGGTGATTACGATCGTGCGGCCCGCAACCGATGGCTGGACCAGCCACAGCCAGGTCATGCCGGCCGCGGCGACGAAGACGAGCAGCGAGACGAAGCGCCAGCTGGGTTGGCACCCATAGAGGAGTTGGGTGCCAATGAGTCCCAGCCCCGCGCCAAAAACGATGCCGCAGTTCGCGACCAGGATCGAAAGCCAGTCCGGCACGCTGCCACGAAACGCGAGGAGGAGTACCGATACGCTGACCACGAGCGCACCCGATGCCCAATGACGAACCCCGCGTATGTTCTGAGGAAAGCTTCGGGCCAGTGAGAGCAACGCGATTGCCATGAGTCCCGGCATGACCGAAGACATCAGGATGACCGTGCGCAGATCGAAGAGCGGCATGCAGGTTCGGCGAGAGTAGGCACTGCGCCTATATAACATATCGATGTCGTCGAGCGCGATGCCAGAGTGAGGCGTGATCGATAACAGACACAAGCGTTGAATGAATTCGCACGCAATACCCGCCATGTGCTTGCCGGAAATCCATCGGCGCCCATTTTTGCGCTCTTCAGAATTCCCGTATCCTGCCGTTAGCGCATGGATGGCATGCCGTGTTGCGCGTTGTTGAAGTTGCCGATTCCGGGAACGCGTGCGTAGATGGCGTTGTACGAGCACACATTCTCTTTGACAGCATGACAAACCCTGGAATGGACGCAGAAAGCGAGTACGGCGAGCCGCTCGGCAACCTGCCTATGCCGGTCATCCGTTACGACGCGCAGGGCCAACGGCGCTACCTGAATAGCGCGGCATTGGCGATGTTGAGGGCAGCATCCGAAAGCGCCTGCGCGACGCATGCCGAAGCCCGGATGTTTTCACCCCAGACACTGCAGCAGTACCTCGATACCATTCGCGAAGTGGCGATCACGGGCGTTGCGCGCGAGCTGGAACTGACGTTCGACGGCCTGCCGCAAACGCCGGGTGAGCACTACCTCGTGCAGTTCGTAAGCCATCCGACACCGGACGCGGCTCCTGCGGTGCTGGCGATCTATTTCAACATCACGGCGCGCAAACGTGCGGAGGCAAAGCTCCGTGAACGCGAGTCATTTCTCGAATCGTTGCTCGATACCATGCCCATTCCGGTCTTTTCGAAAGACAGGGAAGGGCGGTACCTTCATCTCAATCGGGCTTTCGAAGAATTTCTTGGCGTCCCCAAGGAGCGCTTCGTCGGCAAGACCGTTTTTGAGACGAGTCCGCCCGAGCTGGCGCAAACCTATTTCGCCATGGACGAGGCGCTGTTCGCGAAAGGCGGCATCCAGCGCTATGAATTCAAGGTCCAGAACGCAAGGAAAGCGGTGCGCGACGTGGAATTCAGCAAGGCGGTTTTCCACGACGATGACGGCCGCCAGGCCGGCTTGATCGGTGCGATTCTGGACATCACCGAACGTAAGCAGGCGGAGTCCGAGCAGCGGGCCCAATACGAGAGGATCCTGCAACTCAACGGACGCCTCGAAGACAAGGCGCGTCAACTGTCCGACGCGCGCGCACAGTTGATGACCGTGCTCCATACCATCCCCGACTTGGTGTGGCTGAAGGACACCGCTGGCAATTTTCTGCTTTGCAATTACAGCTTCGAGCAATTTGTCGGCAAGCCGAAAGCTGAAATTCTCGGGAAAACCGACTACGACATTTTCGATGCCGAGCTGGCGGACTACTTCCGGGAGCGCGACAAGGCAGCAATCGATGCGCTGCATGTTTGCGTGAACGACGATTGGGTGGTCGCTCCGGCGACCCGTGAACGGACCTTGCTCGAAACCCGACGCCTGCCGGTGTTCGGCGCAGGGGAGACGGTGGCGGGCGTCCTCGGCGTGGCACGCGACATGAGTGAACGGCGCCGTTTCGAGGAAAAACTGGCCCGCCGGGAACGCGAGTTTCGAACCCTCGTCGAGAACTCGCCCGATACGGTCGCCCGTTACGGACGGGATTGCCGACGCCTCTATGTCAATCCAACCTTCGCCGCGCTGGCCAGTGGAGGGGCACAAGCGCTGCTGGGCAGGACGCCGGCCGAATATCCGGGCGGGCCAGGGTCCGTCCTCTATGAGCAGCGACTCCGGGAAGTATTCGCAACGGCAAGCGACAGGGAATTCGAATTGGTCTGGGGGCCTGACGAGAACCGGGAACTATGCCAGCTGATCCGGTTGACAGCGGAACTGGGCGAGGACGGCAAGGTGGAAACCGTCCTTGCCGTAGGTCGGGATATCTCGGAACTGCACGCTTCCAGAGGAAAGATCCATCGGATGGCGTATTTCGACGCGTTGACCGCGCTGCCGAATCGCGTCCTGTTCAACGAGCAATTGCGTCAGGCAATCTCGAACAGCAAGCACGGCCACTATACGGCCGTCATGATGATCGACATGGACCGCTTCAAGGGCGTCAACGACACGATGGGTCATGCGGTCGGTGACGAGCTGCTGCGCGAGGCCGCGCATCGGCTGGTTTCATGCGTGCGTGTGGGAGACACGGTTGCCCGCTTCGGTGGGGACGAGTTCGCCGTGCTGCTGCCCGGGATTGCCGATCGCGGCATCCTCGAGGAGATCTCCGCGAGAATCATCCGGCGGCTCGACGAGCCTTTCCTGCTCGACGGAAGAGAAGTGTTCATATCGTGCAGCGTCGGGATCGCGCTGCATCCGCTCGACAGCACCGACGCGAAAGACTTGCTGAGATACGCCGACTCTGCGATGTACCTCGCGAAGCGCTCAGGGCGTCGCGGCTTTCGCTTTTATACGAAGGACCTGACCGTCGAGGCCACGGCGCGTCTTTCGCTCGAGTCGGAGCTGCGGCGTGCAGTCGATCTGGGCGAGTTCGAGCTGTATTACCAGCCTCAGGTGACGCTGCGCGGCGCGGAAGTCATCGGTTCGGAAGCCTTGTTGAGATGGAATCGCCCCGGAGAGGGCTTCATTCGCCCGGATCAGTTCGTGCCGCTCGCGGAGGAAACCGGCCTGATCGTCGAGCTTGGGCGGTGGGTGCTTCGCGAAGCTTGTCGCTCGGCCGTCGAATGGAATACCGGGCGTGCCGCGCGCCACAGGGTGTCGATCAATCTTTCCGCGCGACAGTTTCAGTCGCGCGATCTCGCGCTGACGGTCAAGGATGTGCTCGATGAAACCGGCTGTCGACCGGAGTGGCTGGAGTTCGAGATTACCGAAAGTCTGCTGCTGGAGGAAGACGACTCGGTTCTGAGCGCGCTCCTCGAATTTGAAAGCATGGGCCTGTCGATTGCGATCGATGATTTCGGCACCGGCTATTCCGCACTCAGCTATTTGACCCGATTCCCGATCGATACGCTCAAGATCGATCGTACGTTCGTGCAGCGAGTCACGACGGACCGACGCCATGCCGAACTCGTGAAGGCGATCCTTTCCATCGCCCGTTGCCTCGGGCAGCGGGTCGTTGCCGAAGGCGTCGAAACCATGGAGCAGGCCGCCTTTCTCGATGCGCATGGTTGCGAGATTGCGCAGGGCTTTCTCTACAGCGTGCCGCTGCCACAGCCTGCCATTGCAGCGCTTCCGCGTTTTCTCGATCCCGGCGCTGCGGACGGCGTCAATCCGTAAGATTGGCCAGGCCCGACGAAACAAATTCCTTCCAGCTGTAACCGGAATGCGTAACCGAACGAATTAAGAGGCAGTCCTGTCGTCCTGGAGACCGGTCATGTCCGTTCGGCTCGTTGCTTTGGCGTTCTTTTTTCTCGTCGCGCCCATCGTGGCGTCAGCGAGGCCGGTCGTGGTCGAGCTGTTCACCTCGGAAGGGTGCTCCTCGTGTCCTCCCGCGGATGCCTACCTGTCTGAGCTATCGCGTGAGCGTCAGGACGTGCTTCCCCTCGCGTTTCACGTGACGTACTGGGACGGCCTGGGCTGGCGCGACCCTTACTCGCTGGAAGCCGCTACACAGCGCCAGGCCGAGTACAGCGCCCGTTTTGGTCAGAGCGCCTACACCCCGGAAATGGTGATCGACGGCCAGCAGGGACTGGTGGGTTCGAATCGACGTGCAGCCGAGGCGGCGATCGCGATCGCGCAGAAAGCGGACGAGGCAGGGGTGGAGGTGAGTGGCGTGCGCCGCGGCGGGACGTTATCAGTCATGGTGGGGCGCGGCACCGGCCACGGTCGGGTCTTGCTCGTCGGCTATGACACCGGGCACGTGACCGCGGTCGGGCGAGGCGAAAACACGGGGCGTACGCTCAGGGAGTCCAATGTCGTTCGCTCGATACAGGCCGTCGGCGAATGGACCGGCGCGCCATTGAAGCTCGAACCGGCGTCGCCGGCTGGTGAACAGGCGGCAATTCTGATCCAGTCGCCGGACGGGGCAATCATCGGCGCGGCACGAGTGACCAGCGGCGCGCCTTGAGCCGCCAGGGATGACGTCATCAGATCTCTCCGTTGTCGTTAATAAGGTGTGCTTCCTGTATTCGCAAGCGACGCTACGAGAGCAGAAGGAGTGCGCAGTGCAGTGGCAGTTCCCCTAACGAAGTCGTGTCTACCAGGCAAGGAGTTCGTCATGTCATTTGTCACGTACGCTTCATCGTTTCCTTTGCGGGCCATCGCGTTTGCCGCAGCGCTGGGATTCGCTTCAAGCGGCTTTGCGCAAACCGCTTCCGAGGTCGATCCGCCCGGGGCGGTCTACGTCATGTCGAACCAGCCTTCCGGAAACTCGGTTCTTGTCTATGCTCGAGCCACGAACGGAACACTGACCTACGCGGCCACCTATCAAACCGGCGGAAAAGGAGCGGGCACGGGCGCCGATCCGCTAGGCTCGCAGGGCGCGCTGACGTTGGACTCGGGCTTTCTGCTCGCCGTGAATGCAGGCAGCAATGACGTTTCGCTTTTCGCAATCGACGGCAGCAAGCTGACGCTGCTCGACAGAAAGCCGTCGGGCGGTCAGATGCCCGTCAGCGTGACGGTCAAGGGGGCGATCGCGTATGTGCTCAATGCCGGCGGCACGCCGAACATTAGCGGCTATTTTGTCGACGCGTTCGGCAAGCGCCTCGTCGCGTTACCCGGCTCGCAGCGGTCACTCGCTGGCGGTACCTCCGCCCAGCCGGCGCAAGTCAGGTTTGCACCGGAAGGCAACGAATTGCTCGTGACGGAAAAGGGTACGCAGCTCATTGACACCTATTCTGTCGGCTTTACCGGCTACGCCTCGACATCGACCCCGCATGCCTCGAACGGCGTTACGCCGTTCGGCTTTTCCGTCACGACACGCGGTTATGCCATCGTCTCCGAGGCCGGGTCCGGTTCGGTTTCCTCATACGAAGTCGAAGACGGCAAACATCTCGATTCGATCAGCGCGGCGATCCCGCTGGGCCAGGCCGCTCCTTGCTGGCTCGTCACAACCGGCGACGGGCGCTTCGCCTATACCGCCAATGCGGGTAGCGGCACGATCAGCAGTCTGCGCATTGCCGCGGACGGGAAGATCAACCTGCTCAATCCCGCTGCGGGTACGCTCAGCGCGCCGCTCGACATGGCGCTCAGCAGTCGCAGCAAATTCCTCTATGTGCGGGAGGGCAACGGCGCCGTAACCGGATTTCGCGTGATGCCCGACGGCACGCTCGAACCGGTGGGTTCAGTGACCGGCGTACCGCCTGGAGCCCAGGGGATCGCGGCGCGCTAGGCGTGTGGGAGTCACGTCTGATCAAAGCGACGGTGTAGAGGAGGTTTTCGAAATCCGCGCATTCGCTTGATTCTCTATGCAACTGGTTGCATTATCGACTTCGCCGTCATACAACCAGTTGCATGAACATGACAAACCGCTATCCCCACCTCCTTCGCCCACTCGATCTGGGCTTCACGACCTTGAAGAACCGCGTGCTGATGGGCTCCATGCACGTCGGTCTGGAGGAAGTGCCGAATGGCTTCGAACGTATGGCCGCATTCTATGCGGAGCGCGCGCGTGGCGAAGTTGGGTTGATCGTGACGGGCGGCATCGCACCGAACGAACGCGCGCGCCCCATGCATGGCGGCGCGATGTTGACCACAGAGGAGGAAGCCGGGCGGCACCGTACGATTACGCGCGCCGTCCACGCGGAAGGCGGCAAGATCGCGATGCAGATCCTGCATTTCGGCCGCTACTCGTATCAGCCGATGCTGGTCGCGCCCAGTGCGCTGCAAGCCCCCATCAATCCGTTCACACCTCACGAACTGAGTGACGACGAAGTCGAAGAAACCATCGACGATTTCGTCCGCTGCGCAGCCCTCGCGCAACATGCTGGCTACGACGGCGTGGAGATCATGGGCTCCGAGGGCTACCTCATCAACGAGTTCATCGCGATGCGTACCAATCATCGCTCTGACCGCTGGGGCGGCAGTTACGAGAACCGCATACGTTTCGCGGTGGAGATCGTGCGCCGCGTGCGCGAGCGTGTGGGCCGCGATTTCATCATCATCTACCGGCTTTCGATGCTCGATCTGGTCGAGGGCGGCTCGACACTCGAGGAAGTCATCCAGCTCGCGCAGGCAATCGAGCTGGCGGGCGCCACCATCATCAATACGGGCATCGGCTGGCACGAGGCGCGTATCCCGACCATCGCCACCAAGGTGCCGCGCGGCGCCTGGGCCTGGGTCACACAGCAACTGATGGGCAAGGTCTCGGTGCCGCTCGTCGCCACCAATCGCATCAACACGCCCGAGCTCGCCGAGCAGCTGCTCGCTGGCGGCGCGTGCGACATGGTGTCGATGGCGCGTCCATTCCTCGCCGATGCCGAATTCGTACGCAAGGCTCGCGAGGGCCGCGCCGACGAGATCAATACCTGTATCGGCTGCAATCAGGCTTGTCTCGACCATACGTTCGCCGGCAAGGTCACGTCCTGCCTCGTCAATCCGCGGGCCTGTCACGAGACGGAAATCGTCATCCGGGCCGCCGCGCAGCCAAAGCGTGTGGCGATCGTGGGCGCGGGTCCGGCCGGTCTCGCCTGTGCGGTAACGGCGGCCAGCCGCGGGCATGCCGTTACGCTCTTCGAGGCCAGCACCGAGATCGGCGGGCAGTTCAATATCGCCAAAAAGGTACCGGGCAAGGAAGAGTTCAATGAAACGCTGCGCTACTTCCGCCGCCAGATCGAATTGACGGGCGTCGAGCTTCGCCTCGGCACGCGCGCGAGCGCCGAAGCGCTGATGCAGGAGGGCTTCGATGAGGTGGTCGTGGCGACCGGCGTCCTGCCGCGCGAACTGCGCATCGAAGGCGCCGACCATGCCAAGGTACTCGGCTATCTGGACGTGCTGCGCGACGGCAAGCCGGTGGGCTCGGACGTCGCCATCGTGGGGGCTGGCGGCATCGGCTTCGACGTGGCCGAGTACCTCGTGCATGAAGGCGAGTCCGCGAGCCTCGATCCGCAAAAATTCTTCGCCGAATGGGGCGTCGATACGAACTACGCCGAACGCGGCGGATTGCGTCGCGCGGTGGTGGGTCCGGCGGCACGCAGCGTGCATCTGCTGCAACGCAGGCGCTCGAAGGTTGGCGAGAACCTTGGCAAGACGACGGGGTGGATTCACCGGACGGCCTTGAAGGCGCGCGGTGTCGGCATGTCGTCCTCGGTGGAATACCAGCGCATCGACGACGATGGGCTGCACGTGAGCATCGACGGTGTGCCGCAAACCCTCGCCGTCGACAACGTCGTGGTTTGCGCAGGACAGGAGCCGCTGCGCGAACTGGCCGACCGGTTGCTGGCCGCCGGCAGCAAGGTGCACGTGATCGGCGGTGCCGCCGAGGCCGCCGAACTCGACGCCAAGCGGGCCATCCACGAGGGCACGACGCTCGCAGCCGCGTTATGAGCGCGCTGCGTTTTCTCTCGACCTGAAAACGGACCTCATATGACCGACGCCATACTCAACCTGCCTCCCGCTGTCGCGCGGTCCCTCGCGATCTGGCATGAGCTCGTGGCCAGCAAGGATCTCAGCCGGCTGGAGTCCATCGTGCATCCCGAGGCCGTTTTTCGCTCGCCGATGGCGTTCAAGCCCTACGGTCCCGCGCCCGCCTTGCTGATGGCGCTGCGTACGGTGATCACCATTTTCGGGGACTTTACCTATCATCGGCAGTTCGGCAGCGCCGACGGCCTGAGCGTCGTGCTCGAATTCAGCGCGACCGTGCAGGACAAGCAGCTCAAAGGCATCGACATGATCCGCTTCGACGAGACGGGTCGCATCGTCGAATTCGAAGTGATGATCCGGCCGTTCAATGCATTGCAGGTACTGGGCGCCGAGATGGGCGCACGTCTGGCTCATGTTCTCCCCGCATATAAGGCTGCGAGCAATCCATGAACGACAAATACTTTCGCCTCAACACCGAAGCCGGCATCGCGCATCTTCAATTGAACCGTCCCGACCGGCTCAATGTGATGGACATCGCGTTTTATGCGGGCCTGCGCGAAATCGTGCAGACGCTCGATGCGAGTGGCGAGGTGCGCGTGCTGGTCATCAGTTCGACCGGCAAGCACTTTTCGGCCGGTATGGATTTCGAGGTGTTCGCCAACATCGTGAACGACTTCGACACCCGCAGTCCGCGCAAGCGCCTCGGTTTCCAGCGCGCCCTGGCAGGTCTGATGGATTGCTTCGACGTGCTCGACAAGGCACGTTTCCCCGTCATCTGCGCCGTGCAGGGCGGGTGCATCGGGGGCGGCCTCGACCTTGCCGCTGCTTGCGACATTCGTGTCTGCACGGCGGACGCCTTCTTCTGCCTGCAGGAAACGCAGATCGGCATGGTGGCCGATCTGGGCGTGCTGCAACGCCTGCCCAAACTCATTCCGGCGGGCGTCGCGCGCCAGATGGCATACACCAGCGAGCGTTTGAGCGCCGAACGGGCGCTCGCCGTGGGGCTCGTCAATGCCGTGCTGCCCGATGCCGATGCGCTCCAGCACCATGCGATGGAGTTGGCGCGCAGCATCGCCTCGAAATCGCCGCTGGCCGTGGCGGGGAGCAAGACGGCGCTGAACTTCGCCCGCGACCACGCAACCGCGGAGTCGCTGCAACACATGGCGCTGCTTCAGAGCGCCATATTCGATACCGCGGACCTGTCCGAAGCCATCGCAGGCTGGCAGGCCAGGCGTGAATCACGCTTCGAAGGCCTGCCGCCGTTGCCTGACTGATCTCCCGCTTTCGCACTACGTCTGCCTATACTGGACTTCGTAAGTCAGTCACGCGAACCGGTAGCGAAGAAGAGGCGCGTCATGTCGAGAACAAGCAAAAATCCGCTCGTCCGCATCGCATTGATCTGCATGTGCAGCTGCCTCGCGAACGCCTCACGCGCGCAGGTGACGCGCATGGAGGTCATCCCGATTTCGTCCGTGACGCTCACCGACCAGGAATTCCTGAGCGGGCGCGAGGATGGCAAACCTGTTACGGTGGCTGGCGAACTTCGGCTGCCCCGAAACGGAACTGACCGGCTTCCGCTCGTTATTCTGCTGCATGCGTCGGGCGGGATCGGCAGCAGCATCACCGACTGGGAGGAGTACTTTCTTTCGCTCGGTGTCGCGACTTTTGTGATCGACAGCTTCTCCGGCCGAGGTATCGTCAACACGATCAACGATCAATCGCAACTCGGCCGCCTGGCACAGACCGAGGACGCCTATCGCGCGATTGCGACGCTGTCGAAGCACCCGAGAATCGACCCGAACCGGATCATGCTCATGGGATTCTCGCGAGGCGGGCAAAACGCGCTTTACGCGAGCCTGAGCCGGTTCCAGAAGATGCACGCCCAACCCGGCACCCAGTTCGCGGCGTTCGTCGCGTTCTATCCCGACTGTACCTCCACGTATCTCGAAGACGAGGATGTCGTTGGCAAACCTGTGCGTATTTTCCAGGGGACTGCGGACAACTACAATCCTGTCGCTCCATGCCGTGCCTATGTGGAACGTCTGAAAACGAAACTGCATGACGTCCAGCTGACCGAGTATGCCGGCGCCAGTCACTTCTTCGACGCGCGAGCGCTCAGGCAGCCTCAGCAGCTAGCGCAGGCGCAGACCACACGAAACTGCCGGACGGTCGAGGTCGAAAACGGACTGCTCGTCGACGCCAAAACGAAGCAACCGTTTAGTTATGGCGATTCGTGCATCGAGCGCGGGACAACCATCGGATACGACGAGAACGCGGCGGCCAGCGCCAAAGAAGCCGTCGGCGGCATCGTCAAGGCCGTGCTGAAGCCATAGGTTCACTGTGGCCGCGTTGAAGGCCGGGAGCCACGCCAGTCGCAAAAGCAGCACGTCATACCGGGCGACGAAAGGTCATATCGGCCCGAGTCAGATTCATTGATTTAAATCAATGCGCGTGCGCAACCGATCTCTAAATTGGGTTCCAGTGCGGTCTTAGCCGCTAACGGAGGAACTCATGCAAGCTTCGGACATCATGACCACGGACGTCGTCAGCCTGCGCCCTGACGCGTCGGTCTTCGAGGCCGCGACATTGCTCACCGAGCATCACGTGAGCGGCGTCCCGGTCGTCGACGACACCGGCGCCGTCGTCGGCATTCTCAGCGAGGGCGATCTGCTGCATCGCGTGGAAACAGGGACAGGCAAGCCGCAGCGCAGCTGGCTGGGTGAATGGCTCCACTCGACTCGAAGGCTCGCAAGCGAGTACCTGAAGGAGAACGCCGTGAAGGTCGGCGACGTCATGACGGGCAATGTCATCTACGTCTCGCCGGCAGCGGAACTGGGCGAGATCGCCGACCTGCTGGAGCGCCACCACATCAAGCGCGTGCCCGTGCTGGAGCAGGGCAGGCTCGTGGGCATCGTGAGCCGTGCCAACCTGATACGCGCGTTGGCGAGCGCGACGCAGCCCGATCCGGCGGCAGTCGCTTCGGACGAGGCGATCCAGCGCGACGTGCTGCGTGCACTCGACGGGCGCCGCTGGGCGATGGCTGCAGAGAACGTCGTCGTGAAGGAGGGGATCGTCCATCTCTGGGGCACGGTGAGCTCGGAAGAGGAGCGCAAGGCGATACTCGTCTCCGCGGAGCGTGTCACCGGCGTCAAGGGAGTCGAAGACCACCTCGGTTATCCGGTCGTGTTCACGCCGATGTAAGGGCGTCTTGTCCCCGGTGCCTTTCTCTTGCACCGGGGATCTTGCGAGGCCTCGTTAGGTCGTCGCGCTGGGGGCAGCCGGTCAATGAGACATCAGTACCGGCAGCGTCATCGTGGAGAGTATGGATCGCGTGGCGCCGCCCAGAACCAGCTCCTGGAATCGCGCATGGCCATACGCTCCCATGACGAGCAGGTCGTACGCGCCGTCGGCCGCATGGTTCAGCAGCGTATCGCCCGCGGATTCAGCCGCGTGTTGGTCGAGCATGGCGATGTCTACTGACTTGGCGCCGTGGCGCGCAAGCATGGCGGCGAGCTCTTCGCACGATGCGTGCGACTGCTCGGGCGTCAGGATCCTCACGTGCGCCGCCCGCAGGATGAACGGCAGCGCGTCGTGAACCGCACGGGCGGCTTCGCGGCTCGCGTTCCAGGCAATCAGCACGCGATCGCCGAACGACTCGAATCGGCCCGTATAGGGCACCAGCAGCACCGGGCCTCCCGCTCCCAGCAGAACACTCTCCGGCAATCCGTCCGCAAGCCAGGACTCCGGGTCGTCCGGATTGGTTTGTCCGAGAATCACGAGATCCGCGGTGCGGCTGCGTTGCATGATTGCAGACACTGGATCGCCATCGGGCCCAACCCAGGCGCCGTCGATCTGCGCACGAGACACTTCTGCGCGGAAGAGCCGTTCAATCGCGCCGCGCTGCTCCATGCGTAGCGTGCGATGCGTCTCGTAATACTCCGCTGTGCCACCCATCACGTGGAACTCGCGCGGGTTGGGTTCGAACCGCGCGAACAGTCCTTCCAGATGTGCGCCGAACTTGCGGGCCAGCCTCAGTGCGAGCGCGAACTTTTATTGGCCAGGCAGACGGCGCAGAAAACGGCAGCAGATCCAATGAATGAGTGAAGGCGAAGCAGGGAAGGCGGAGCCCGTAGCGCTGCGTTCTGGATTCGGAATACTCATGGCCGAATCTGGCCAGTATTGATCCTGTGTCTTCCCGTTTGCCCAACGGGCGCAACTACTCGAACGACTACTGCTTCGTCTACGAAGTGAAGGACTGGCAAGTCGCGGCGATCAGGGAGTGCATGGATACCCGCGGAGGCTGGGTCCAGGTCTTCGGCGATCGGGAGGCTTCCCAATTGATCGAGTCTCTGTGAGAGCGAACGGCACAGCGCAGTGCCCGAAACGGGTGCGCCGTGACGCATATTAGTGCGCATTGTTATCAGTGCAGGGCAGACAAACGCCTTCCACGCCACAAAGCCGGGCCTCTTTTCATTGGCACGCTTCTCGCTTTAAGGAGTGGGCAAGGAGCCGGCGCAGCATCCGGTTCAGACAATCTGGAAATGGACAGCTAGGGTTCCGGCCTGCTTCTCGCAGGCGCTGGTCCGAGAGCTGGCGACCTCAGGCGAGGTTACACGGCGGGATAAAAGCCCGGGAGAGAACGCGATGTTTGCGCTGCTCCCTGCCGTTGCTAACCGTCCCCTTCGAGGTCAACCTCATGCGCAAGCTCGTTCGCTGTCTTGGCATCGCCGCCGTCTCCCTCGCCACCTTCGCTTCAAGTGCCGCGTTCGCCGCGGGCCGCAGCGACTTCAAGGTTTGCTGGACCATCTACGCCGGCTGGATGCCGTGGGGTCAGGCAAAAACCCAGGGCATCATCTCGAAGTGGGCCACGAAGTACGGCATCAAGATCGATGTCGTCCAGCTGAACGACTACGTCGAATCGATCAATCAGTACACGGCTGGCAAGTTCGACGGCTGCGCGATGACCAACATGGATGCGCTCACCATCCCGGCCTCGGGCGGCGTCGATTCGACGGCCCTGATCGTGAGCGACTACTCGAACGGCAACGACGGCGTGCTCATGAAGGGCAAGGGCAAGCAGATCGCCGACCTGAAGGGCCAGCAGGTCAACCTCGTGCAGTTCTCGGTCTCGCACTACCTGCTCGCACGCGCTTTGGAAAGCGCCCATATGAGCGAGCGCGATCTCAAGGTCGTGAACACCTCCGACGCCGATATCTCAGGCGCATTCGCGACTCCGACTGTTCACAACGCGGTGACATGGAACCCGATGCTCGCCGATCTGAAAGCGCAGCCAAACGTCACCGAAGTCTTCGATTCGAGCAAGATTCCCGGCGAAATCATGGACATGATGGTCGTCAATACGAAGACGCTGCAGGAGAACCCGGCACTCGGCAAGGCATTGACGGGCGCATGGTTCGAGATGGTCGCGCTGATGCACAGCAATTCGGCGGCGAGCACCAGCGCGTTGACGTCGATGGCGAAGGCCTCCGGTACCGACCTGGCGAACTTCAAGGGACAGCTGTCGACCACCGCGCTCTTCTATACACCTCAGGCGGCCGTCGCTTTCGTCACGAGCCCGGACATGCCGAAGATCATGACGCGCGTCGCGCAGTTCTCCTTTGACCACGGTCTGCTCGGCCAGGATGCCAAAAGTGCGGATTCCGTGGGCATGGCGTTCGACAAGAACGTGATCGTCGGCGACAAGAACAACGTCAAGCTGCGTTTCGACCCGAGCTATGTCGAGATGGCGGCCGCGGGCAAGCTCTGAGACTGATTTCGAAGCCACAACCAGGCGGTCACCATGCGACTCATCAATCGACATCCGAGCCGGATCGGCAGCATGATGCTGCTCCTGCTGCCGTTCGTCGTGCTGTTTGCCGTGTATTTCACGGGATCTGCGCAGCGGCTCAAGCTCAATCCCGATGACAAGCTGCTTCCGAGCGCGGCGCAAATGAGCGATGCCGTGAGATTGGTCGCATTCACCGAAGACAAGCGCACGGGTGAATATCTGTTGTGGGACGACACGCTGTCGAGCTTGCGACGACTGGGTATCGGTCTCGTCGTGAGCGCGGTGATTGCGCTGGTGGCCGCTATCGCGACCGGCTCGTTTCCGCTCGTCAGCGCAACGCTCTCGCCATTCATCACCGTCGTCTCGATGGTGCCTCCACTGGCCGTGCTGCCGATTCTTTTCATCGTCTTCGGGCTCGATGAGCTATCCAAAGTCGTGCTCATTGTTTTCGGCATCACACCCATGATCATTCGGGACCTGCATGCTCGCGCCCGCGATATTCCCGCCGAGTTGTGGGTCAAGGCACAGACGTTGGGGGCCACGAGCTGGACGGTGATTCTGCGTCTGGTTTTGCCCCAACTCCTGCCGCGCCTGCTGGTGGCGATGCGTCTCTCGCTCGGTGCTGCATGGCTGTTTCTCATCGCCGCTGAAGCGATCGCATCGACGGATGGCCTGGGCTACCGCATCTTCCTCGTGCGCCGCTACCTCTCCATGGATCTGATTCTGCCGTACGTCGCGTGGATTACGCTGCTCGCGTGGCTCACCGATGAACTGCTTCGCCGCATCACGCAGTGGTCGTTCCCCTGGTACGGCGGAGGTGGGCGATGATCGAAGTCCGCAATGTATGGAAAGAGTACGGCAGCCAGGTGGTCCTGGAGCGTTTGAATCTGACGATCCAGGAGGGCGAGTTCTGTTCGATGGTCGGTGCGTCCGGCTGCGGAAAGTCGACGTTTCTGCGACTGCTGCTGGGGCAGGAGCAAGTGACGCGCGGCGAGATCCTGCTTGACGGTCAACCGCTGCCCGCCGAACCGGATGCCCATCGTGGCGTGGTGTTTCAGCGCTACTCGGTGTTCGAGCACCTAAGCGTATTGCGCAACGTGATGCTGGGACTGGAGCTGCCGAAAGCGAAGCTCACGGGCAGACTCTTCGGAGCGCAGCGGCGCGCCGCGCGAGACGAGGCCGCGGCCATGCTCGAGCGGGTGGGACTCGGTGCGGCCCTGAACAAATACCCGCAGCAACTCTCCGGTGGCATGCAACAACGCCTCGCCATTGCGCAGGCCTTGATGATGAAGCCGCGCGTCCTGCTGCTCGACGAGCCGTTTGGCGCACTCGACCCCGGTATCCGCAAGGACATGCACGCGCTGCTCTCGGACCTGTGGCGCGAAGCGAAGCTGACCATTTTCATGGTGACGCATGACCTGAAGGAAGGCTTCACGTTGGGAAGCCGTGTGCTGGTTTTCGACAAGGTCCGCGTGGACCCCCACGCGTCGGGCGCCTATGGAGCCCGCATCACCTACAACATTCCACTCGACCGCAGCCGCGAATCGGTGTCCGCGGTGCATCTGGCGCGCGCGGCGGTTCAAGGCGCGTCCAGCATCGAAATGGTTTCATGAAGGGAATTCGAACATGAAGTTATTGCTTGAAGAAACCGTACCGGGCGGCGGCCATACCTCGCTCATCGTGAGGCGCGGGCAATCGTTGCGCGTGACCGACCTGCACGGCGGCGCCAACGTCAGCGTCATGATGGTCAATGCATCGGAGAAGAGCGAGCGGCTGAACCTCCCGGATTCGCTGAAGTGCCAGCACACCGCAAAGCTCACGACGGGGCACTGCCTGTACTCCGATATGGGGCGTGTTCTCGCCGCCATCGTCGACGATACATGCGGGTGGCACGACAGCATCGGTGGCGTCACGAACGCCGAAGAGGTCACGGCGCGGTATGGCGCTGGCCGTTATCAGGAACTGCGCAACGCGTTCTACCGGAATGGCACGGACAACTTGCTCGTCGAGATGGGCAAGTGGGGCCTCGAGATTTCAGACCTGCTGATGACGCTCAATCTTTTCAGCCGCGTTGATGTCACCAGCGGTGGAGAGCTGAATTTCGTGAGCAAAAACTCGAAGGACGGCGACTACGTCGAACTGTATGCGCCGATGAACACGCTTGTCGTGCTCACCGCGATTCAGCACCCGCTCGACCCGAGCCCTGAATATGCGCCCAAGGCGGTGAAACTCGAATTGAGCGAGGCGCAGCCTGGCGTGGCTGAAGTGTGCCGTACCGCATGCGAGGAAAACATGCGCGGCTTTATCAACACAGAGCGATTCTTTCTTTGAGCGGAGGCCACTTCATGATGAGCACGCTTGTCGTCAGCGACAAACAGCCCGAGAGCGCGGTCTACCGCGAGACGGTGGCTGCGGGTGAGCCCTGGCTTCACGAAGTGAAGGCGGGCCAGACACTGCGCATCGTCGATCTGGAAGGCAACCAGGCGGTCGATACGCTCTTCTACAGCCTCGCCGATCCGCGCGAGCGCTTTGACCCACAACGCACGCTGCGTCGGCAGAAGAGGCTCTACCTGACAGCCGGCTCGGTGTTGTACTCGAATCTCGGCAATCCCATGCTGACCGTCGTTGCCGATACCTGTGGACGCCACGATACGCTCGGCGGCGCCTGCGCACAGGAGAGCAATACCGTGCGCTATGCGCTGGGAAAGCGCTATATGCACAGCTGCCGCGACAACTTCCTGCGCGCTTGCGCACATGACGGCCGCCTCTCGAAGCAGGACATCGGCGCGAACGTCAACTTCTTCATGAATGTGCCCGTCACGGCGGAAGGGGGCCTCACCTTCGAAGACGGCATTTCCGCACCGGGGAAGTACGTCGAACTGCGTGCCGAGATGGACGTCATCGTGCTGATTTCCAACTGCCCCCAGTTGAACAATCCGTGCAACGCCTACAACCCGACGCCAGCGGAATTGCTGATATGGGACTGAAGCGCCTCCGTAGCTGGTGCTGGTTTCTCATGCTCGTGCGCTCGGGACGTCATTTCACGCTCGCGCGCGAAGCGCTGACCCAGGCAGATCGCTGAAGCGAATACGGCCGTGGACGACCGCGGCTCGCCTTTCCCACGGCGGGACGGCCCGCCTCTGAATCAAGATTCCTTCCATGTTCGAGAAGATTCTTATCGCCAATCGTGGCGCTATCGCGTGCCGGATTCTCAGAACGCTGCGCGAACTCGATGTCACCGGCGTCTCCGTTTTTGCGGAGGCGGATAGAGCGAGCCGTCATGTAAGCGAGGCTCCCGTCGCGCATTGTCTGGGCGACGGGCCCGCTGCAATGACTTATCTCGACACGAAAAAAATCCTCGAGATCGCTCGCCGCGAGGGCGTGCAGGCGATTCATCCCGGGTACGGGTTCCTCTCCGAGAACGCAGCCTTCGGCGAGGCTTGCGAAGCGGCAGGGATTGCGTTCATCGGGCCCACGCCCGCGCAGCTGCGCGCCTTCGGCCTGAAGCACACGGCGCGTGAAATCGCGGAGAAGGAAGGCGTGCCGATGCTCAGGGGCACCGGCTTGCTCGCTGACCTGATGGCGGGGCTGGAAGCAGCGGAAGTCATCGGCTATCCGGTGATGTTGAAGAGCACGGCTGGCGGCGGCGGTATCGGCATGCGTGTGTGCTGGAACGCGGCCGAACTCAGTGCGCATTTCGATGCCGTGAAGCGACTCGGTGAAAACAATTTCAGCGACTCCGGCGTTTTCCTCGAGAAGTACATCGAGCGGGCGCGACACCTGGAAGTGCAGGTCTTCGGCGACGGCAAGGGCGATGCCATCGCACTCGGCGTGCGCGACTGCTCTGTGCAGCGGCGCAACCAGAAAGTGCTCGAGGAAACGCCCGCGCCGTGCCTGCCGGAAGGGATTTCCGAGGCGCTCTGTGCGGCGGCCGTGAAGCTGGCGAAGGCGGTGGACTATCGTTCCGCCGGCACCGTCGAGTTCGTGTACGACAGCGCTGCGGAGCAGTTCTACTTCCTCGAAGTCAACACGCGCCTGCAGGTGGAGCACGGCGTAACCGAGCAGGTGTGGGGCGTCGACCTCGTGCGCTGGATGATCGAGCTGGCAGCGGGCACGCTCGAGCCGTTGCAGGAACTCGCAGCGAAGCTGACGCCGCGCGGCCATGCGATTCAGGCGCGGCTCTATGCAGAAGACCCCGGCAGGGACTTCAAGCCGAGCCCCGGCCTGCTGACCGACGTTGCGTTCCCGCAAGCCGACGGTCGCGCGCTACGCATCGACACGTGGATTGAAGCCGGCTGCGAAGTGCCACCGTACTTCGACCCCATGCTCGCCAAGGTGATCGCCTGGTCGCCGACTCGCGACGAAGCGCGCAGCGCGCTCAAGGACGCGCTCGAAAAGACGCGCATTTACGGCGTAGAGACCAACCGCGACTATCTGCGTCAGATCCTGGACGACGAGCCGTTTCCATCGGGCGAACCATGGACGCGGTGCCTCGAAGGACTCAAGTACCGGGCCAGTACGGTCGAAGTCGTCAGTGGCGGTACGCAGACGACGGTGCAGGACTTCCCCGGCCGTCTGGGCTACTGGGCGGTCGGCATTCCGCCTTCTGGGCCGATGGATGACCGCGCCATGCGGCTGGGCAACCGCCTGCTTGGCAACGCCCCCGATGCCGCCGCGCTCGAAATCACGATGAGCGGTCCGACGCTGCGTTTCAATACGGACGCGGTCGTCGCCATCACGGGGGCAGACATTCCCGTGCTGCTCGACGACGTCGGGCAACCGTTGAATACGAGCCTCTTTGTCCCGGCAGGCTCGACGTTGTCGCTCGGCACCATTCGGGGCGCCGGCGCACGCGCTTATCTGTGCGTACGTGGCGGCCTGGACGTCGGTGTGTATCTGGGCAGCCGTAGCACCTTCACGCTCGGTCAGTTCGGCGGGCATGGCGGCCGCGCACTACGCTCAGGCGACGTGCTTCACCTCCATGCGCTCGAGAATCCGCAGGCTGGCAAGACGCTGAATGCCGTGCCGAAGCTCGACGACGTGCGGCACATCCGCGTGATCTATGGTCCGCATGGCGCGCCCGAGTACTTCAGCTCCCGCTACATCGAACGCTTCCTCGAGACCGACTGGGAAGTTCACTTCAACTCGAGCCGTACCGGTGTGCGCCTGATCGGGCCGAAGCCGGAATGGGCACGCGAAGACGGCGGCGAGGCGGGGCTGCACCCGTCGAACATTCACGACAATCCCTATGCGGTCGGAGCCATCGACTTCACCGGCGACATGCCGGTGATTCTCGGCCCCGATGGGCCGAGTCTCGGCGGTTTCGTCTGTCCGGTGACCATCATCGAGGCCGACCTCTGGCACATCGGGCAACTGAAGGCCGGCGACAAGGTCCGCTTTGTGCCGGTGGAGGTGGAAGACGCACGTGAAGCCGCACGCCAGCGCGCCCGCGAACTGGAAAGTCTCGAGATCGAGTCGAACGCGCCGGCCCGCATACGTTCGTCCCTGACATCGCCCATCGTGCTCGACATGGGTTCGGGCGGCGAGCGGCTCGTTGCGCGCGTGTCCGGCGACACGCATCTGCTGCTCGAAATTGGGCCCGCTGAGCTGGACCTCGTCTCGCGCTTTCGTGGGCACGCGCTCATGCAGTCGCTCGAGGCCATGGCGCTTGCCGGCGTCATCGATCTGACGCCCGGCATCCGGTCTCTGCAGATTCACTATCGACCGGAGCAACTGGCGCTCGCGCCACTGCTGGATGTCGTACGCCGGACGTGGGAGCAGGTCTTGCTGAAAAAGGATCTGCGTGTGCCGTCGCGAGTCGTGCACATTCCGCTCTCCTGGGATGACCCGGCGTGCCAGCTCGCGATTGAAAAATACATGACCACGGTGCGCAAAGACGCGCCGTGGTGCCCCAGCAACCTGGAGTTCATTCGCCGGATCAACGACCTCGAGTCGATCGATGCCGTCAAAGAGATCGTCTTCGACGCGAGCTATCTCGTGATGGGTCTCGGTGACGTCTACCTGGGTGCGCCCGTTGCGACACCGCTGGACCCGCGTCACCGCCTCGTGACGACGAAATACAACCCGGCCCGTACGTGGACCGCGGAGAACTCGGTCGGCATCGGCGGCGCGTATCTGTGCGTGTACGGCATGGAAGGGCCCGGCGGCTATCAATTCGTCGGGCGCACGTTGCAGATGTGGAATCGCTATCGCAAGGTCGCGGATTTCGCCGGTCAGCACTATTTGCTGCGCTTTTTCGACCAGATCCGCTTCTACGAAGTGTCGGCCGACGAACTGCTTCGCATCCGCGCCGATTTTCCGCTCGGGCGTTATCCGTTGAAGATCGAGGAGTCGGAGCTCTCGCTGGTGGACTATCAAGCATTTCTCGAGAGCGAAGCGGTCAGCATCGGCAAGTTCCGTTCGCGACAGCAGGCTGCCTTCCAGGCCGAGCGCGAGCGTTGGCGCGAAGCGGGCACCCCGGAAGAGGCAATCGAGGCACCGGACGCGGAGGACGCCCAACTGGCTCCCTTGGAGGACGGCGAGGTCGCCGTGGATTGTGAAATCGCCGGCAGCCTCTGGCAGGTAAAGGTGAAGACGGGCGACGTCGTTGCCGCCGGCGACGTACTGCTGATTATCGAGTCGATGAAGATGGAGATCTCGGTATTTGCCTCGTGTGCGGGGACAGTCGGCGAAATCTACGTGGCCCCTGGCTCGCCCGTGCGCGCAGGGCAGCGAGTCGCAGTCATTGAACGCCACTAACTACAAGGACAGAGAATCATGCCGACATTCGATCTGCGACTTTCCACGCTCCGTAGCGCGTACCGTGACGGGCGCCTCACACCGCGCAAGCTCGTGGCTGAACTGCTCGGAAAAGCGAGTGCGCTGAATCCGGAGTTCAATCTCTTCATTCATCTTCTGACCGCAAGCGAAGTCGCGCCGTACCTCGACTGGCTCGAGGAGCAGGATTTCGAGCGTCTGCCGTTGTACGGTGTGCCGTTCGCAATCAAGGACAACATCGACCTTGCAGGAGTCCCAACGACTGCCGCTTGCCCCGACTTTGCGTACACGCCGGAGGCGTCCGCGACGCTCGTCAGCCAACTGATCTCGCTTGGCGCGATCCCGATCGGGAAAACCAATCTCGACCAGTTCGCTACGGGTCTGAACGGCACGCGTTCGCCATACGGAAAATGCCGCAATAGCGTGCATCCTGACTACCCGTCGGGTGGGTCCAGCGCGGGTTCATCGCTTGCCGTTGCATTGGGCGTGGCGAGTTTCGCGCTCGGTACCGATACGGCAGGATCGGGCCGCGTGCCTGCCGGCCTGAACAATCTCATCGGACTCAAGCCGACGAAGGGCGTCCTGTCGACGGCGGGGGTCGTCCCGGCCTGCCGCACGCTTGACTGCGTGACGTACTTCACGGCCACGGCCGGCGAAGCCAGCGAGCTTCTCTCGTTGACCGCGCAAACCGACGCTCGCGATGCATACAGTCGCAGAAACCAGCAGTGGAACTCGGCAAGCGCGTTCGGCAAGCCTACGTCGTTCCGCTTCGGGGTTCCCGCGCGCCTTGAATTCGCGGGATGCGCCGAGAGCCCGGAACTGTTCGCAAGGGCGCGTGCGCGCCTGGAAGCAGCAGGCGGCGAGGCAGTGGAGATTGATTTCGAGCCCTTTGTCGAGGCCGCGAATCTCCTTTATCAGGGTCCGTGGGTTGCGGAGCGCTACAGCGTGGTTGGCGAGTTGATGTCAGCGACGCCGGACGCCGTGCTTCCCGTCATTCGGGACGTGCTGGCCAAGGCGCCGGGTGCGACGGCGGTCGAACTGTTTCGCGCGCAGTATCGCCTGCAGGCGTTGAAGGCAGCCTGCGATGCGGTGGTCGATTCATTGGACTTCGTGCTGACGCCGACGTATCCGCGCCCTGTGACGCTCGCTGAACTGGAAGACGACCCGATTGGGCCGAACTCATTGCTCGGCTACTACACGAACTTCATGAATCTGCTGGATTACGCGGCCGTCGCCACGCCAACAGCGTTCATGAAGAACGGCCTCCCGTGGGGCGTAACGGTCTTCGGCCGCGCGTTCACCGACCAGTATCTGCTGGGTGTCGCCGATGTGTTGCAGACGGCGAGTGGCATCGAATGTGTTGGCGGAAGCCGCCCGGAGCCTGGCGCGCGGCGAATAGCGGCCAACGACCGGATTCGCATCGCGGTGTGCGGTGCTCACATGCAAGGGCTGCCGCTGAACAAGGACCTGGTTTCGCGAGGCGCGCAACGGATGCAGATAACGCATACGGCGGCCCACTATCGGCTGGCCGCGCTGCTCGCTTCTGCGGACGGCACCCGACGCCCGGGATTGTGGCGAGTTGCGGAGAACGGCTCCGGGATTGCGGTCGAAGTGTGGGAAATGCCGAGCGCCGAGTTGGGCTCGTTCCTGGCAACCGTGCCGTCTCCGCTGGTGCTCGGGAAGGTCGAGTTGTCGGACGGCTCGTGGGTGACCGGCTTCTTGTGCGAACCCTATGGCGTGCTGTCGGGAACCGATATCTCCGAATTCGGCGGATGGCGAGCGTGGCTCGCCAGCGAGCGCCGGCCCGACTGACCCTGCGAGATGTAACGGAATACCTGGGACCACAAAATTACCATGTTCGAATCGAGCTGCTTTTGCGCTTTAATGTTGGCGACGCTTGCGATCGCTGTCCGGATGATAGTGCTCATCCACGAAGGCAATGACCGCGCGGCGATTTTCCTCGAAATGAAGCTGGCATTGCACGTCGCTTTGATCCTGCTTTTGGCGATGACTTACGACGTTGGGATTGAACCGGCATTTGTGTGGCTGCGCCACAGGTTGCCGCATACCGGTACGCTCGAAAACCGGACGATTGCAGCGATGCTTACCGGCATGGGATGCGTTGTCATCGTCATTGCCGTGCCATGGTGCATGGTCGCCTTCCAACGGTTACGACGTGATTCATCGACGGCTCGCAGGGTTACCGACGACTTGATTGTTCGACTTCGGGTCGGAGAGAAGCGGGCGGCGCTGATGTGATCAAGATTGCTCGTGGCGTGCGAAACCAGCCCGTTGCCTTGTGATGTCGCCCAGCGCTACACTGCGCGGGCGATGAGGAAGCGCCAGGTAGCGGGCTTCCAGCGGGGCATTCGGCAGATGCCAGTAAAACCGGGTTCAGCGGCAGGAGGAAACAGCGACGTGACAGTGCCATTTTCCGGCGGGTGTGCATGCGGAGCGATCCGTTATGTATGCTCGCGCGCGCCAGTTGCGACGCTAAACTGCCATTGCCTCGATTGCCAGCGCTCGAGTGGTGCTCCTTTTGCCTCCGGCCTCATCGTCCGCGTGTCGGACGTGACGATCACCGGCACGCCGAACACATACTCGGTTCGTGCCGGCAGCGGCAGGCTCGCGACTCGCAGCTTTTGTGCCGATTGCGGTTCTCCTCTGTTCACCCAGGGCGAGGCGGCACCCGAAGTGATGTCCATCCGTTTCCCTACGCTGGACAATCCGTCGGAGTTTCAGCCGATGCTGGATATCTGGACATCCAGTGCCCAACCGTGGGTTTGCCTGAGTCAGGCCATTTCCTTGTACAGGCTGCGGTCCAGCCCGTACTGCTTTAGCCAGGGCGGATCGATGCGCGCCTCGAGCGCAGCCGGCTCGCCCCGCGCGGTGCCTGCTTGGGCTATTGCCTCGTCCCGGCGCAGATCGCTCACGGCATGGCCAATCACCGACAGTTCGAACAGCAATACCGCACCAACCGCCGCGCAGGTGGTAATAGTGCAGAGCGAAAGCGCCCAAAGTACCCGCCTTCTGGACGTCGGCGTTTTCATCGCGCTCGACACGGGCGCTTCAGGCCCTTTGCAGAATGTCGATTGCCTTTTCGGCGTCGTCCAATGAGTCGAGCGCGAGATAAGCAATGAACTGCGTGCCAAGTACCGCCGCGGAGACGCCGCGGAAGCTGATGCCCCCCTCGGCCAGCATCTGGGTCAATTGGGCGATGATCCCCAGTTGGTCAAGACCCATTACACGGACGGAATGAAGGCTCGGGGTGACGCTAAACCCCGCCTGTCTGGCAGCACCGATCGCGCTGTCGCCCTCGATCGGAGCGACGAACACGACCCCCTTGCCCGATGCCTCCGGCGTGCGACGCGCCACGATAAACTGCAAGTCGACACCCGCATCTCGCAAGGCGCCTAATACCTTTGCAAGGCCGCCCGGTTTGTCGTCGATGGTCGCTGCCCAAACCTCGACCCGTTCCACACTCAGTTCCATGGCAGTCTCTCCCGCCTCGGACATGATTAGAAAAATCTACTTCAGGAACGGCATGCGGGCAAGACAGGCCGCGCGCGGATGTGCCCGCGGGCGGTTGCCGGAAACACGGTGGTGGATGAGTGTGCGGCGGCTACGCCGAGCCTGTCTCGCGCGCTGTGTGTGCCAACGCCAACGCCAGTCGTGCCCCGACCTCGGCGTTGTGTTTCACGATCGCGATGTTCGTCGCCAGACTGCGTCCACCCGTGAGTGTCGTGATGCGAGACAGAAGGAAGGGCGTCACGGCCTTGCCTGTGATGCCTTGTGCCGTGGCCTCAGCAAGCGCCTGCTGAGTCAGCGCGTCGATCTCTGCGGACGGCATCGCTGATCCTTCTGGCACCGGCGTGCTCAACAAGACGCCGCCCTCGAGGCCCAGGTCCCACTTGGTGCGGATGAAGTGCGCCTGGTCCGCTGCGTCGTCCAGCCGGAAGTCCGCGCGAAAGCCGCTGTCGCGCGTGTAGAACGCAGCGAAATTGTCCTGTCCGCAACTGAGCACCGGCACGCCGTAAGTTTCCAGGTATTCCAGTGTGAGCCCGATGTCCAGGACGGACTTCGCACCGGCGCAAACCACCGCCACCGAGGTCTTTGCCAGTTCCTGCAGGTCGGCCGAGATGTCGAAGGTTTCCTGCGCGCCCCGGTGCACGCCGCCAATGCCTCCGGTGACGAAGACCTCGATGCCGGCCAGCGCGGCACATATCATCGTGCCAGCCACCGTCGTGGCGCCGAGCCTGCCGCCGGCCAGTACGGCCGGCAGGTCGCGGCGGCTAACCTTGTGCACATGCTCCGAGCGGCCAAGCCGTTCCAGCTCGTCGTCAGCGAGCCCGATGTGGATTCGCCCCCCGATCAGTGCGATCGTTGCCGGTTCAGCTCCCATCTCGCGGACCAGCGCCTCCACTTCGCGCGCAGTGCGAATATTCTCTGGATAGGGCATGCCGTGAGCGATGATGCTCGATTCCAGCGCGACAAGCGGGCGGCCGGCGGCCTTGGCAGCGCTTACAGACGCGCTGAACGTCAACCAGGAGTGTGCGAGGTCGGCAACCATGTCTTTGGGCCTTTGGGGGCGTGGACTCGAGTATGCCGCATGGGGCCGCTTCACGGCGCATCGCCTGATCCACGTGCTCCAGACGAACGATCGGGCAGTCCGGCTTGCGGCCAGACCCTGACCGGCGCATCGTTCACGGGAATCGTGCTGAGGCGCGCCTTCGCGCGCCGAACCCTTTTGACAGGCTTCGCCATGTTGCAGGAACGTTTTCTCTACTTTCCCGAAAGGGCTGTAATCGAGGACGTCGTTTCCGATCGACTCGCGGCCTGGCCGACGATGGAGGCGTTGCGGGGGCTCGCCGCCGAACCGCCCGGAACCGCGAGCGGCACCGCCATTGTTTTTCACGGCAACGCGGGGCACGCAGGACACCGCGCCTTCTACGCCGCCGCGCTCAACCGGCTGGGACTGCGCACGATCCTCGCCGAATATCCGGGCTATGGGCCACGCGAGGGCACGCCCGATGAACAACGCCTGGTCGCCGATGCGCGAGAGACCATCGAGCTTGCGCATCGCCTTTACGGCGCGCCTGTGCTGGTCATCGGGGAATCGCTCGGGGCAGGCGTGGTCGCCGCCGCCGGCGCGCGCGAACGCGACAAGATCGCCGGCCTGATGCTCATCACACCGTGGGATACGCTCCTGAACGTCGCCGCTTTTCACTACCCATGGGCGCCCGTGAAGTGGCTGATGCATGACCGATACGACAGCGTGGCCCACCTGGCCGGCTTCGGCCGCCCGGTTCTCGTGGTGGTTGCCGAACGCGACAGCATCGTACCGCCACGCCTGGGCGAAGCGCTCTACGACGCGCTGCCCGGTCCGAAGCAACTGTGGATCGTGCAGGCGGCCGAGCATAACGACTGGCCTGGCCACGTCGACGCTAGCTGGTGGCGGGAGGCGATCGACTTTCTGCTCACACCCTCCGGATCAGAATAGATGAGATCCCGCCCGGTCCCGCCCCAGTGCGAACGCTTCTACATCCTCGATGCGAAGAACAGGCCTGTTGAGATGTGCGACCGCAGCGAGTGGTCGCGCTGGATGGCCGAGAACGAATTGATCTTTCGCCGCACGCTGCTCGAAGCGTCGGGCGTGACGGTCACGACGCGATTTCGCGGTGTGGCTGACGCACGGGCTGGCGAGCCCGTGCTCTTCGTGACGCGCATCGCCGGAATGGAAGCGCGAAAAGACAACGAGAGCTTTGGCGCAAGCACGCTCGGTGAGGCGCTCGAGTTGCACGAACGCATCGTGCAGAAAATCCTTCGGCTACTGTCCGGGCGGTGATCGGCGCGCCCGAATCATTGGCAAGCTTTTTGCAGATGGCGTATCCACTTCCCTGTCACCTTCGCCGACTGCGGATCAAACCTCGGGAAGTGCGCCGGATCTTTGCCTATCCTTCCAGTGTGAGAGTGGCCTGTTGCCAGGCCTGCGATTACGGGGGGAGGTATGCATGTTCGGACGGGTTTTGTCGGGTGCGTAGGCGACACGCCGCTCATCAGGCTCGCGCGGCTCAGCGACGAAACCGGCTGCGAGATTCTCGGCAAGGCCGAATTCATGAACCCGGGTGGTTCGGTGAAGGACCGGGCCGCGCTTTCCATTATTCAGGACGCCGAGCAGCGCGGCGAACTCCGGCCCGGCGGCACGGTGGTGGAGGGCACTGCGGGCAATACCGGCATTGGCCTTGCCCATATTTGCGCGGCTCGCGGTTATCGCTGCGTCATCGTTATTCCCGAGACGCAGTCTCCCGCGAAAATGGAACTGTTGCGCGTCCTGGGTGCGGAAGTTCACCCGGTACCGGCCGCCCCATACAAGGACCCGAACAACTACCAGAAGATCGCGGGAAGGCTCGCGCAGGAACTGGGCGATGCGATCTGGGCGAACCAGTTCGACAATCTTGCCAATCGCAAGGCTCACTACGAAACAACCGGCCCTGAAATCTGGCGCGATACCGCTGGCACGGTCGATGCGTTCGTCAGCGCCACCGGGACCGGCGGCACTCTCGCCGGGGTGGCCCGCTTCCTGAAGGAGAAGAACCGCGATGCGTGGATCGTGCTCGCCGACCCGTACGGCAGCGGTTTATACAGCTACGTGAAGACGGGCGAGATTCACGCGGAAGGCAACTCGATTACCGAAGGGATCGGCTCCAGCCGCCTGACTGCGAACCTCGAAGGCACGCCGATCGATGACGCTTACCAGGTCGATGACCAGTCATGCGTCACCATGGTCTACCGCTTGTTGCGCGAAGAAGGGCTCTATGTCGGCGGTTCGACAGGCATCAACGTCGCGGCTGCCGTCAGGCTTGCCCGGGAGATGGGGCCGGGGCATACGATCGTCACACTGCTGTGCGACGGCGGCGAGTTGTACCGCTCCCGCCTTTTCAATCTGGACTGGCTGAAGCAAAGGGGCCTGGTCCCGGCGTAGGCAGCCCCTCACGCCTGGCGTCACCCATGTTCCCTTTTGGGTTTATCTCTTGAGGAGGTCAAATGAACACCAAGGACAAAGGCAACGTGCGCGCATTCGTGCAGACGGCCGAACAGATCGGCGGCTGGGTGTGGGTTATCTCGCTCGTCGACTTCGATGCGCGCGAAGTGCGGCGCTCGCTCGTCGCCGAAGAACCCTTCGCCACGGAGCGCGCGGCGAAAGACGCAGGCTACGCCCGTCTCGAAGCGCTCGCACACGATCAGTAGCTGCGCAGGGAGAGTCCCCATGGCCAGTCCACGAGGTGCACCGGCGTTCGACGTAACCGTCGACGCCGGCAGTTATCGTGTCGCGCGTCCGGATAGCCCGCAACAGGTGATCGAACTACTGCGCGAACACAGGATTCAGATCGTCGACCTCAAATTCACGGATCTGCCCGGTCTCTGGCAGCATTTTTCCATCACGCTGCCCGAGGTGCACGAAGACCTCTTTGCCAACGGGATAGGCTTCGACGGTTCGTCGATTCGCGGATTTCAGGAAATTCAGGAATCCGACATGCTTCTCAAGCCGGATCCCACGACCACGTTCATCGATCCTGTGAGTGAAACGCCCACACTCTCGATGATCTGCGACGTGATCGATCCCGTACTGCATCAGCCGTACTCGCGCGACCCGCGCTACATCGCGAAGAAGGCCGAGGCCTACTTGAAGCAGACCGGCATTGCGACGACATGCTACTTCGGGCCCGAGCTCGAGTTCTTCATATTCGATTCGATCCGCTTTGGCCAGGATGCCCATAGCGGCTACTTCTATGTCGAATCTGCCGAAGGGGACTGGAATTCGGGCCGTGACGAAGGAGCGTATGGCGGCGGCAACCTCGGTTACAAGCCTCGCTTCAAGGAAGGGTATTTTCCGGCGCCGCCGCACGATACCCTGCAGGATATCCGCTCGACGATCGTGTTGTTGCTTCAGCAGGCCGGCGTGCAGGTGGAAGTGCATCACCACGAGGTGGCGACAGCGGGACAGAACGAAATCGACATGCGGTTTTCCACGCTTACGCGGATGGCCGACAACGTCATGATCTATAAGTACATCTGCAAGAACGTCGCGCGCCAGCACGGCAAGGTAGCGACGTTTATGCCGAAGCCGCTCTTCGCCGACAACGCGAGCGGCATGCACTGCCACCAAAGCCTGTGGAAGGACGACGAGAATCTGTTCTACGATGCGCATGGCTGGGCGCTCACGTCTGACATGTGTCGATGGTATATCGGCGGCCTGCTGAAGCATGCGCCAGCGCTGATGGCTTTCTGCGCGCCGACCACGAACTCCTACAAGCGTCTCGTGCCCGGATATGAAGCGCCGGTGAATCTGGCGATGTCGCAACGCAACCGCTCGGCGGCCGCGCGCATTCCGATGTACTCCGATTCGCCGAACGCGCGGCGCGTCGAGTTCCGGTGTCCCGATCCGTCGGCCAATGCGTACCTCGCCTTCTCAGCAATGCTGATGGCCGGGCTCGACGGCATCGAAAACAGGACAGATCCGGGCGATCCGCTTGACGTCAATATTTACGACCTGCCGCCCGAGAAAGCGAAGGACGTCCGTCAGGTGCCGGGTTCTCTCGACGAATCGCTGAATGCGCTCGAGGCCGACAACGAGTTTCTGCGCAGAGGCGATGTCTTCACTGAAGATGTCATCGACACGTGGCTGGAGTACAAGCGCAAGCGTGAGATCGACGCGATCAGGCTGCGCCCGCATCCGTGGGAGTTTTATTTGTACTTCGACGTCTGATCACCCGTGCAACGCTGAGGGGAAGGAGGGGCGCAATAACTATAATGAACTGGGCAGCGCCCGCCTCGCGTGACACGTTTTAGACTGCGGGGCAGGGAGATTGCTGCTTCGTCCCCCTTTGCGCGAGGCAGATCATGCAACGCCCTGATGCGATCCTCAAGCACGTAATGGCGGCGTTCGAACACGAATCGCACCTGAAACTCCACAATTCCCCCATTCATATCAGCCGCGAGAGCGGTGCCTTGACGGTTGCAGGCGAAGTGCCGGACGTTGCGTCCAAGAAGCGGTTGATTCAGCTGACCCGGACTTACAGCGACGGCGAAGCGCTCATTGACCAGTTGCGCGTCAGCGCTATGCCGCAGATTGGCGACGGCGAGTTGCGCACGCGAATCTGCGAACGGATTCTGCAGACGGTGGAGTTCCGCAACTGCGTGATATGCGCGCGCGTGAAAGACCAGCTCGAAATGCTGCGTGGCACCATGGACCAGGCCGGCGAGGAGGGCGGCGGCGTTGTGGAAGTGACCGTTGAAGGTGGCGTCGTGACGTTGACGGGCCAGGTAATGAGCCTGTCGCATCGACGGCTCGCAAGTGTGATCGCGTGGTGGGTCGGCGGGTGCCGGGACGTGGCGAATCTGCTGGAATTGGTGCCGGCCGAAGCGGACGGCGACGAAGAGATTCACGAGGCCCTCGCTCTCGTGCTCGAATCCGATCCGCGCGTTCACGCTGAACAAATCACAATCGACGTGCAGGGCAAGCGGATTACGCTCGCGGGGTGCGTAGCGACCGAAGCGGAGAGGCGCCAGGCAGAGATGGATGCGTGGTGTCTGGACACCGTGGGAGGTGTGGTCAACCGGATCGAGGTGCGCGCCTGATCGTGTTGGGGCATTGGATCAATGTCCAATATTTGGGGTGCAATTTACTAGCGCGGCTTTTCCTGGCCCGGGGTAATGCATCCATTCCCCCGGGCTTCTGAACCTGCTATTAGAACCGGTGGTACATGCCGATGTTGGCTTGAACCTGGTTGCCGCCCGATGCCGTGTTGCCGAAGTCAGCAGCCGAAGCCTGAGCGCCCTGCGCGTGAACGTAGGCACCCATCACGTATACCGAGGTGAGCTTCGACAGCGCGTACGTAGCACCCAGCGACGCCTGGTTGATCGAAGCCATCGTGCGGCCCTCAGCGGCTTGTGCAGGCGTGGCTGCCGAGCCGTAGACGTACGTGTATCCAGCAGCCAGCGACAGCGCCGGGGTTGCCTGGTACTGCAGAAGGGCACCCACTACGTTGAAGTGGATCGATTCCTGGCCGTCGTTGCCTTCATATTGAGCGTTCGAGTAGCGCAGGCCGGCCGTGTACGGACCGAACTGGTATTGGCCGGCGATTTGAGCGATGCCCGCGCTCTTGAACGCATTGCCACCGTAGTAACCCGAACTCGGATAGCCCAGCGCACCACCGAACGACGGTTGCGCCGTTGCGTTCTGCCAGCCGTTCTCACCCTGGTTTGCGGCATGGAAGTAGCCGCCAGCGACCGTCAGACCACCTTGAGCGTAGTCTGCAGCCACCGACCACGATTGACCCGAACCCATCGCACCGGCAACGCCGCCGAACGAGTACGCGCCTTCAGCCTGGAAGCCGTGGAAAATCGGCGTAATGTACTTGACGGCGTTGTTCTGGTTCGTCGTGTTGTCGTTGTTGTCCACGTCGCCCGGGGTCGAGAATGTCGACGCCGAAACGGCGTCGCCCGTCAGGCCTTGAACCATTTCCGTCACGGCGTCGATCTGGCGACCCATACGCAGGGTACCGTACTGGTCCGACGTGAGGCCTACGTAGGCCTGGCGGTTGAACAGCGAACGCGAGGAGCCAATGGGGCCCTGGCCGCCGATGCCGCCGTTGGCAATGTTGAAACCATTTTCGAGCTTGAAGACCGCCTTGAGGCCGCCGCCGAGGTCTTCCTGACCCTGGAGGCCCCACTTGTTCGAACCAGAGGCACCGCCAACGAGGGCGACCAGCGAGTGGCCATTGACGTTCGAGGTGTAGCTGATACCTGCGTCCAGCATGCCGTACAGGGTGACCGACGACTGTGCCATTGCTGCCGAGGATGCGGCGAAAGCGGCAACAGCGATAACCGTTGCCTTGATGGTGCTGTTCTTCATCTGTAATTCAGTGTCCCTGAGTATCTTTTGGATTGATTTATCTGTTACTGCGCGCCGGAGGATACGGCACCTCCTGCAAACTCAAGAAATGAAAAAAAATAGACTGTCGCAAAAACGTAACAAAAAGGCGCAATGTCTTGTCCGGCGGGGGATCGATGGACTATTCCGTGCCAGGTCGGCAAGGGCGGATGGGTGGCCGTTCCCGTCGGCCGCCGACGTTTGAAGGCCGGCCGGACCCTTCTGTGGCTGGCGCTTCATGGCCCGGCAGCCGACTCGCGCGTTTCGCATCGGCCAGCGCTTGACGCCTTGCGGCGCGATCGGGTGGCGCCTCTGGTAGAGGGTGACCGGGCGAGCGCTCAGGCGCCTGCGCGAGTTGCCGGCGGTAGCACGGCGGCCGCATGCCGTACCTCCACCGCGATCGACCGCAGCGGCGCATCGGCGATGAAACGATCGAGCAGTTCACGCACGTCGTGATCGATGTAGTCGGCGCGCGAGGTGTCGACGATCACCGTCGCGCGATCCGGGATGTGAGCGAGCATCTGCTTGAGCGGCACCTTGCCGAGGAATGACACATCCTTGCGAAAGGAAACCAGGAAATGATCGTCGTGCCGCGCGAGCGCGATCGGCCGCTGCAGATTCGCCCACAGCGCGAGCCCCGCGCTGCACAGCACGCCGAGCATGATTCCGGTGAGCAGGTCCGTGGCGAGCACGCTGGCGATCGTAACGATGAATGGCGCGAACGGTGCCGCGCCCTGTTTCGCGAGCGCGATGAACAAGGAAGGTTTGGCGAGCTTGATGCCGGTGTGAATGAGGATGGCCGCAAGACTCGCGAGCGGAATCATGTTGATCGCGTCGGTGAGCGCAAACACGCTGACGAGCAGCAGCACGCCGTGCACGATCGCGGAGAGCCGGCTTTGCGCGCCGGCGTGCACGTTTGCCGAGCTGCGCACGATGACCGAAGTGATGGGCAGGCCGCCGATGGCGCCGGCGACGATATTGCCGACCCCTTGCGCCTTGAGTTCGCGGTTGGGCGGCGCGGCGCGCCGCTGCGGGTCGATCTGCTCGACGGCTTCGAGGCTCAGCAGCGTCTCGAGACTGGCCACGACGGCGAGCGTCAGGGCGACGATCCAGATTTCCGGGTCGACCAGGCGGGCGAAGCTCAGCTCGAACTCGCCGAACTGCAGGGCGTTGCCCAGAGCCGCGAACGATTCGATGGCAGGCAGTGCCACGCGTTGTTCGACAGGCAATGCGAACGCCGTGCCGGGCGAGCCACAGACCAGCGTCGCGCTCACGCCCGCCAGCACGACGACGAGCGGTGCGGGCACGAGCCGGACAAGCGCGAAGCGTCGCAATGCGCGCGTTTCCCAACCCGCAAGAATGGCGAGCGAGATCGCGGTGACCGCGCATACGACGGGTGAGATCGACTCAAGCGCGTGGGTCAGAGACCCGGTCCCGTTGCCCGAGGTCAGTCCGAGTGCGAGCGGAACCTGCTTGATGACCAGCAGCAGGCCGATTGCGGCGAGCATGCCCTTGATGACGGGGGTGGGCACATACGAGGCGAGGCGACCGGCTTTGAGCATGCCGAAACCGAACTGCAGCACACCCGACAGCAGCACGGCAATCAGGAATGCAGAGAAACTGCCGAGGCGCGCGATGCCATCCACGACGATCACGACGAGCCCGGTGGCGGGGCCGCTCACGCTCAGGCGCGAGCCGCTGAGCGCGGCGACGACGATGCCGCCGACAATGCCGGAAACGAGCCCGGCCAACGGCTCCGCGCCGGAAGCCCTTGCAATGCCGAGGCATAGCGGCAGTGCGACGAGAAAGACGACGGTGCCGGCGGCGAGGTCACGCGCGAGCGCGGACAGGGAAGCTCTCGAAGTCATGATGGATGCGGGTAGAAAAGCAAGGTAGAGGATTCGATGGCGGCGGTCCTGACGCGCGACTTGAGGCCTGCGTCTCAAGCGTGCGTGGGCTGCACAATGCAGAATGGATTTGCTCAGGCCGCGACGGTGGCCTTCGCTGTTTCAACTTCGTAGCCCGACGCGAGTTCGCGCAGTTGGCCGTCGTTGAGCGAAAAGATCCACCCGTGCACGAGCGGTACAGTTGCGGCGTTGCGCACGAGGGGATGCTCGCGCAGCAGGCGCACCTGTTCGATCACGTTCAGTTCGGCAAGGCGGTTGACGCGCGCCTCTTCCAATGGCAGGCGCGCCAGCGTCGAGCGGTGCGTTTGCGCGAGCGCGCAAAGCGGCTTGATGCGACGGTTCACGTGGGGCAGGGCGTCGGCGGGCGGCAGCAGCGAGGCGCGTACGCCGCCGCATCCGTAGTGCCCGCAAACGATGATGTGCACGACCCGCAGCACATGCACCGCGTATTCGAGCACGCTCATGTTGTTGTCGTCGTCGGGATGGAAAAGGTTCGCGATATTGCGGTGAACGAACAAATCTCCGGGCGCGCAGTGCGTGACGCTTTCGGCGGGTACGCGGCTGTCGGAGCAGCCGATCCAGAGCACCTGGGGCTTTTGCCCTGTGGCAAGCGTGCTGAAGAATTGCGGATCGCGCCGGGCGATTTCCTGCGCCCAGGCGACATTGGCAACGAGCATACGTTTCGGAAGATTCATGGGTCGAGGCTCCATTGAAGGTGGCGGCTTCACTCAATTCTTACGTATACCTTTCTAACAGAAATCAGCCTGTCGCTTTCGAAAAATAAATCGGAACCATGCGCGGCGAATATAAATAAACGGCCCCGCAACGCTCGTCGGTAAACGGTAGAAACGCAACCGTCGAGATCAGGCTCGTTGCGGCGCGCCGAAAGTTCGGCAGTCCGCTCAGACGGAGGCGCAACTCACGTCATCCTAGCGCCTCGCGCTCGCTACGCTTGCCGATGAAGAATCGCCTACTGCGGAAACTTGATCATGCCCGAGCGGGTCAGCGTAACGTTTCTGGACACGCTGCTGAATCGTAGAAGTCATGGAACAGGAGCGGGTCATATCGACCCCACTTCGCGCGGCCCGGCATCCATTTTCTCCACGCGAAACATGAAAATGTTTGACATCGAGGGCGCGTTAAGAACAACGGCGCGGTCTATCAAGTGGGCAATGAAGCGAAGTCGACGCGGAAAAAACGTATCCCATTGGACGTTTGGGATCAGAAAGAAGTCGATTTTCGATACTGGAAGATCGAGCTTTTCGATGGCTTTTAGCACTTTCGCAGCGTTGCAAAGCCGGTAATAGGCGGGATAATCGTTTGCCTGAGGGGCGATTGACCGACGGTAGAGATACTTTATCCCAAGTGCCTGCATGATCCGCACGATGACAGTGAAAGGGTGCCTCGCGTTAGGCGACATAGACCAATACACGCCGCCGGGTTTGAGCACCTCGATCGTTTTGGCGAGAAACGAAGTCTCGTTGACGACATGTTCAACAACGTTATAGGAATAGGCCAGGTCGTACGTGTTCGATGGCACGGGGATCTCCTCCATCGCACAGGTCCACCGCTTCCTGATCAATGGATGGGGCTGAACAACGGGGAAGGGGTCGACGCCATCGACTTCCCCAAGGATATGCTCGATCCTGCTGATGGTTGGATTGGTGCCGTGACCGCATCCGATGTCGAGTACATGGCAGGATATTCCGGGCT
The DNA here is from genome assembly GCF_040965655.1 of Paraburkholderia sp. EG286B. Classification (NCBI taxonomy): domain Bacteria; kingdom Pseudomonadati; phylum Pseudomonadota; class Betaproteobacteria; order Burkholderiales; family Burkholderiaceae; genus Paraburkholderia; species Paraburkholderia sp. EG286B. Next base: position 326,553 of record NZ_JBFRCF010000007.1, read on the forward strand.
CCGCGGCGAGGCGAGTGGCATAGTATTCCTGAAAAAATGATCGATTGGCGTCGTAGTGTTCGAATCTTCGCTTGCAATCAACGTAATGATATGAAATCGTAATATCGCTCATTTCGGCCTCGGAATTGCGGATTAAAGTGTTGGCGCCGAAGATGTCGGCAAACTTTTCTGGAGGAGGGGTTTTAAATCACGATCTCAACAATAGGCCACATGCGCGGAAACGTCAGTGATATTTATTTATTTCACTGTGCTTGCGGAAAATATCAATAGTGGCAAGGTCGACGTTCGGAAACCGTGAATAGAAAGCAGATCGAGCTGGTTTGCGAAGGTCTATATATCGCTGTCGATTCGACGCGCAAATATCCAGGAAGCGATGTTGACCATAGGCCGTTGCTGGCGTATCGCGACGACCGTTGCGACCGCTGGCCGATTGAGCGCATGATGGGTGAACGCGGTTTGTGGTCGTGCGCGTACCAGAGGTAGGCAGCACGCCTGGCGCGGCGGCGATACCTGGAGCAGTGAAGAAACGTTCGGCGGCGACACAAGGAGCTGGCGATGAAATTCTATGCGCGAGAGTATGAAGGGCGGCTGGAAGTGTTCAGCTTCGACGGTGTTTATAGAATTCGCATCGCGCAGTTGTGCGGCGCGGCAAAAACAGCGTTCGCAGACACCGTTCAGCTATGGATAGGTGATGGCGTATCTGCGGACGAAGCCGTTGCCCGAGAGGCCGAGTCGTTGGCGCGATTAATTAACGAATACTAGAAAAACAGGAAGCAACGGTAAACCTGGAAGCGCTTTCCTGTTTCAAATCGCACGCGTTGCGGCGTCGATATGTAACTGGTCCTATGAAACGAATTCGCTGCCTGAAAAAAGAAACCTCCAGCACCGGGCGCAACACGTGACTGGCCTGACGCTCGCCCCGCACCCGGCACGACTTGAAACCCCGATGGCAAGCGATGATCAGAGATCTCCGCGCACTTCGCCGGTTCCCAGCACGCCTCGCCGCCGGTTGACCTCCGCCCAAAGCTCATCGCTGTCGTCGCTGCGCAGCAGGACCACCCAGTCCAGTTGATTGTCGGCCACGCCGAAGTACTCCAGGACTTCCCTGCGAACGGCGTCGACGAACTGCGCGTATTCCGGGGTTGCCTGGGCCTGCGCGTGCAAGGCGTCGTATGCCGCATCGTCCGCGCCGCCACCGTGCTCGTCGATGTAGCGCGAGATCCACTGGTCCAGTTCGCGGTCGTAGTCGGCCTCGGCGCGCATTGCCTGCACAGCCGTGTAGAAATCCAGTTCGGCAAACGCGGCGATCGCCGCCGTTGTCGGCTCGTCGAATGTCGTTTTCATTTCATATCTCATGTTGTTCGTGGCACATCATCGCACGGGCCGCATGCACCGTTCGGAAAACAAAGGCCGCACCCAACGACAGGTTTACCGTGCGAAGGCCCTTGTCAGGGGAGGCCAGGATCACCGAAGATCGGTGATCTGCCCATTCTTGCTGGGGACGACATGCATCCATTCGCGGATTCCGCCAATCCACCGCTCCACGATGGCGTCTTTGCACTCTGGGATCGGCTGGCCGAGTTCTCCGCAGGCGAAGGCGATGCCGCGCTGACCCACTTGCTAACCACGCTCTGTGCGATGGTCTCGGCACAGAATGCGCTGTGGGCCGTGGTTGTGCGATTGCCTTCGCCCGCGCCAAACGATCCTTTGTTCGGCTGGCGTCCACGTCTGGTTCGGCTCCTGCATCCGGTACCCGCGGTGGTCGCTTCCGTGCAGGAGCAGTTCGACACGCTCTGGTCCGGCAACGTCGACGCGTCACATGTCGTGGCCGCGTCGGGGGACGAGCCGTTCCGCGCCAACCTGCTCTTCGAGGCGATGCCCGCCGAATGGTTTGAAGGCGAGCACTATCGCCGCCACTACCTCGAAGTCGGTCACGGCGACAGCATCCAGGTGCGATGCTCGCTCAACGACGATGTGCGGATTCACCTCTTTGTGTTTCGCGATCCGCAGGCCTCCCGCTTTTCTGCGCTGGATCTCGAAGTTTTGGCTTTCGTGATGCACGGGCTGAGATGGTACTGCCGGCAGCAACTGCTCAGCCACGGCCTGCTCATCGCCGACGCTCCCCTGACGTCGGCCGAACGAAGGGTGCTGCTTGGGCTGCTCGACGGACTCACGGAAAAACAGATCGCGCAGAAGCTCGACCAAAGTCCGAATACGACGCATGTCCACGTGAAGTCGATCTACACCAAATTCAACGTCCAGAGCCGCTCAACGCTCACCGCGCTGTGGCTCGGCAAGTTGCGATAGCGAACTGCAGGCGCTGCGGCTTTGCCGGCAACGATGCCGGGCTGGGCGCGGCTCGCGCGTGTCACCTGTTCAGGTTATGTTCGGGCGTCAGCGAATAATCTACGATGTCCTGGAAGATACAGGCCGCTATTGCATTGCAGGGTGACCATAACCACCGCAGATCCATGGACCAGACCGTGTCGTCGAAGGGAGGGGATCGTCATGATTTCTGTACTGAAAACGGGCCGTCAGGCAGCGCAGCGTCATCCCGTGTCTCTCGCTGGACTCGTTGCAATTGCAGGTGTCGCAGTGGCCAACCTCTATGGGCTGCAAACGCTGCCGATGGAGGGGGACGCTCCGGGACGGGCCGGCGGGGGTTACGAGAAGGCATGGGCGGTGGTGGCGGCCTCCGGTGACGCGGGGAAGTTTGTCGCCTCGAACTATCGGACGTGCATCGAAAGGCTCGACACGGGCTACACGATGACGGATTGGTGGCTCACCGTCGTTCATTCGCGTTTGAACACGGCGGCGCAGTGCGGCCTGAAAACCGTCGCGCTCGCGTCGATGAACGGTGACGCGTTTGTCGCCGAGGTGAAGGGCGTGATCAGCAGCCTTCCCACGCAGATTGCCGTGCCTGACCAACCGGCTCGCACGCTCCGATGGTTCGTCATTGACGATCGACCCACGTGACAGGCTAAGGATGAAAGCGATTTCGGGCTCCTCCATTGATGAGGATAACGACACAACCGGATGGGGAGACAGGACATGAGATTCCAGGTCCGCAGCACAATAGCTTTAGCCTGCTGTGTATTCGCGGCGATTGTGGCAGCAGGGAGTCAAGAATGCGTTGCAGCTCCAGACGAGGCCGAGTTCGAGCCTGGCGGCTCCGCGGACGCGCCCCATCCAGGCGCCACACCGTTCCCACGCTTCTTCCCTTTGCATGCGCCGTCGGATACGGGGGCGCCTCTACCGTCCCTGGACATTGCGCTTTGCCTCCCGGACCTGTATTGCTCACTCCAACACGGGTAGCGCGACGTCGTTGGGGCGCAATGTCTTGTTCCCGCCAGGCGTGAGCCGAAAGGACTGACAGTCAAGCGAAGCGCGGAAAAAACGCAAGGACCCACGGTAAAAAGCCATGGGTCCTTTTTCTTTACGGCGAGGTGTGCGCTACCCGCCCGCCGTGGGGGCGCGCGGGCGGTGTTTCAGTGGCCGCGGCCCTGGTCGTCGTTGTCGCCGTGATGGTCGTCGCGGTCGAAGTTACAGGCGTGTGTATGCAGATCCTGCGGCGTGAATCCCGGCAAGTCAGCCGACGAAAACGCGAACACGAAGAACTGGTTCGGATTCGCGATGCCATTCGGGTGATGGGTGTCGGTAATCGTGCCGAGAAAATCGTTGTCGTTGGCGATCACGAGAGTGTGCTTGCGCTGGCCGCTCACGGTCACGTCTTCGCCGAACGCGAGACCTTCCAGCTTCGCCGGAATATCGGCCGTCGCATAGCCGTGCGAGGTCAGCACCGAGACCACGTCGAGGAACAGCGTCTTGGTCAGCGCATAGGGTGCCAGCCCCGCCTCGCCGCTCGCCTGGCTCACGTCCTGCGCATGGTCGAGATCGACGAGAAAGACTTTCTTGAACGAGGCCGTCGAGTCGTCGCCGAGGCCATTGCCGTCACGTTCGTCCATCAGCAGCTGGTGATCGTTGACGGCGAGCACGTCGCTGATGGTCGGATATTTCGGCTTCGCAGCGGTGCCGATGTTGCTGAGCGGATAGGCAAACTGCTGCGACTTGCCCGTACGAAGGTCGATGCGCAGGATGCGCGTATAGGCGCCGCTGGTTCCGCCGTCCTGCAGCAAGGGGCTCTGCATCGCGCCGAAGAGCGTCTTGCCGTCCGGCGAGATGGCGAGGCCTTCCATGCCCTTGTTCGCGACGCGGCCCGAGGTGTTCGCGCTGATTTCCGTATTGCCGACGGGACTCAACGTGGACACGGCGAACGAATCGGGCACCTTGATGACATCGATCCGGCGGCCGGTGCGGCGGTCGAAGCGATAGATGTACGGGCCGTATTCATCGGAGATGTAGACGCTCGCGCCGTCGTTGCTCACGCGGATGCTCTCGGGGTCGAGGCGCGCGTCGAGCGGCCAGGTCGACAGGTGCGTAGCCACGAAGTTATCCGAGCGGCCTGTGAAGTAACGCGTGTGCTCGCGGGCGTTGAGCGCGGGCGCGCCGTTGGGCAGGCCTTGCGCAGCGCCACTGCCGTAGACGAGGGCGTCGTCGGTATGCAGGAGGGTGGTCGCGCGCAGTTCGGGCGTGAGCGTGTAGGGAAGCGCAGCGCCATTGGCTGCAGGTCGCAGGCGCAGGCGCAAGGTCTGGAAGCGGTTGATGTAGGAGACGGTGTCGTCTACCGCGGCGTTGTACGAGACGGCGTTGGGCCCGCGGTCGGGCAGGGCGAGAAACGTTTCGCAACCAGCATAGGCGATGCCCGAACCGAGGCCGCCGAGCAGGTTGCCCGCCACGCCGTTTTCGAGCGGGGCGGCGGTTTGGGTGGCGCGGTCGCCGATCGTTCCGCTCAACTGGCCGTTCGCGATCAAGTCAACCGCGCCGTGTGCGTAATTGGTCAATGCGAAAGCAACGATCCCTGAAGTCATTAGACGGTGTATCTGCAGCATGGTCGATCTCCGTTCGTTGTTGGTCATTCTCGAAGGACGATCCCCGCAGTCATTCTCGTGCCCGTCACCATGCGCATGGCGGTGCGGGCCTTCTCTCGTGGTCAAGCTTGCAGATTGTCAGGTTTGTTGATGACGAACGCGTGACGCTTGTGCACGGTGCTGTTTGATCGGGCGACCGAGTCATGGCCGGGAGCTGGGGGGAGGTTCGTTTTCGTTCGTTAATGTTGTACGAGAAAACGAACGCCTTTGATACTTGTCGCAATAGCTGCGGTTTCGCTCAACCGGTCATCGTTGGTAGTGCGAACAGGCGTTCACCCCAGACGACCGGCTGCGCTTCGGATACGACGCGACGCGCAGCATCCGTATGGGCGGGATTCATCGGCGCGTTGGGCGTTTCGACTGCTCGATGCGCCCACAACCAAACCCCACGCTCAGATCTGCTGCTGACCGCCGTCCACGAACAGTTCGGCGCCATTCACAAAGCTTGAATCGTCCGAGGCGAGGAAGAGCGCTGCGCTTGCAATTTCCTCGGGCTCGCCGAGTCGCGCCAGCGGAATCTGTGCGGCGAGGTAATCGGCGAGGCCTTGTTGCTGCGCGGGTGTCGCGCGGCGTTGCGCGGCTCGAGGACCGCCTGGGCGCGCGGCTCTTCAACCGCACCTCGCGCCAGATGGCGTTGACGGAATTCGGTCGGACGATCTGCGAGAAGGCGAGCGAGATCTACCGGCAGGCCGAGGAAGCCGAGAGCGCGGCGCGCGAAATGTCGGTGCAGCCGCGCGGACTGGTGCGCCTGGCCGTGCCGATGTCGTTTGGCCTGCGCTGGGTGGCGCCGCTGCTGCCGGGTTTCTTCCGCATGTACCCCGACGTGTCGATCGACCTGCATCTCTCGGATGCGACCATCGATATCGTTGCCGACGGCTTCGATGCAGCGTTGCGCATCGCCGCGCTGCCGGATTCGTCGCTGGTTGCGCGGCGGTTATGCGCGGTGACGCAGTATGTCGTGGCGTCGCCGGATTATTTGAAGCGCGAAGGACGGCCTGCGCATCCGCGCGAACTCGCGGATCGCCCGTGAGTGCATGGATCATTGCAATTGCGCATGTAGCGATATACCGACCGCGCGGCGAATACGTCATACCGCCTCAATGCAGCATTTCAATCCGGCGTCGCAGCAACGACGAAGGATGCGTGGCGGATTCAACCGGTCGATGCAACACCTGGAATCTGCGTGAGCAGTGGAGGTGTCGCAATGACCGGTTGAATCCGCCGAGAGGCCAGGTCATTCGGTACCGTTGCGCGACGACAGGATTTCGGCCATAGCGGACGGTCGGTGACCAGGGGCCGTGCGGCGGCTGCAGCGTTCCATTGCGGAGGTTCGCATCGCCACGCGTCCCTAGCTGCTCGCCGATGCAAGTTCCAGTTTCTTGCGCTGCAGGAACCGGCGCACGGCCGGATCGCGCTCGAGGCCAATCGCAAGTTCGTACGCGTCAAGCGCTTCGGTCGTAGCGCCCGCACGCGCGAGCAGATTGGCGCGTGCGGCCCAGTATGGCTGGTAGTCAGTCAGCCGCGGATCGCCCGCATATGGCGCGAGCGCGTCGAGCGCCGCCTGTGGGCCGTCGCGTTCCGCCAGTGCGAGTGCGCGGTTTACCGCGATCACGGGCGAAGCTGCAATGGCGAGCAGCCCATCGTAGAGTTGCACGATCTCGTCCCAGTTCGGGCAATGCGATCGGCAGCGATGCACATGCGCCGACTGCAGCGCGGCCTCGAGTTGAAAGCGACCGATTGAATTTAACGCGTTCGCGCGCCGCAGCAGCGCGTTGGCTGCATCGATCATCGGTGCGTTCCATGTTGCCGGGTCCTGAGCCGACAGCGGCACGTAATCGCCAGCCGCATCGCGTCGGGCATCTCGCCGCGCCTGCGCAAACAGCATCAGCGCAAGCAGACCCAGCGTCTCCGGTTCCTCGGGCAGCAGTTCGACGAGCAATTGTGCAAGATACAGCGCCTCGTCGGCTAGATCGCGCCGTTCGGTATCACCGCCGACCGGGTCCGTCCAACCTTCCGCATACGCTGCATAGACAGCTTCAAGCACTGAGTCGAGCCGGCCAGGCAGTTCCTCACGCTCGGGCACGCTGAACGGAATGCCCGCTTCGCGGATCTTGGTCTTCGCACGCACGAGGCGCTTGCTCATGGCGGCGGGAGACATCAGAAACGCGGATGCAATCGTCTTCGCTTCCAGGCCCAGCACTACCTGCAGCATCAGCGGCGTGCGAATCGCGGCCTCGAGTGCAGGGTGAGTGCACGCGAAGAGCAGCGCGAGCCGCCGGTCGGGCAACGCCCCGGGTTCAGATTCGTCGATTTCGTCCGCGAGGATCGCGAGCTGGTTCACCACTGCGTCGCCGACATGGCGATGGCGTGCGCCATCTATTGCCCGGCGGCGCGCAACTGTCATCAGCCAGGCTTCGGGGCTCGCGGGGCAACCGTGCTCCGGCCAGTCCGTGAGCGCCGCCGCAAACGCGTCGGCGAGTGCGTCCTCGGCCGCGGCGACGTCGCGCGTGCGCATCGCCAACAGCGCGACGAGCTTGCCATAACTGCGGCGCGCGACTGCCTCGGCAATGGAATGTGCGGCGGCGTCAGCGTGACGGCCGCCGCCGGACTGGCTCATGTAGCAGATGGCGCATCGTACGGAGCGCTCCAGACCGGGCGCACTTCCATGATGCCGTGTGCCGCGCCTGGACATCGCGACGCCCACGTCATTGCCGCGTCCAGGTTGGGTACGTCGATCAGGTAGTAGCCCGCGAGCTGCTCCTTCGAATCGGAGTACGGTCCGTCGAGCACCTGCGGCTTGCCGTCGACCAGCCGCACGGTCGTGGCCGTATTCGTGTGCTGCAGCCGGTTGGCACCCATCAGCGCTCCTGCTTTCTGGAGCGATTCGGTGTACGCGTGATAGGCGGCGACACCTTGCTGTCGCTCGCTGTCGGTCATCTGGTTCCAGCCGTTTTCTGCCGAATAGATCATCAATAGGTATTCCATTTGAGCCTCCGTCATGGGGTTGAGGCGGATGAATTACATCGTGCCGCCATCATAATGACGCTCGCATGGCATGCTGACGGACAAGGCGCATCAAAAAAATCGCGGAGGGCAGATGTCAAGCGGCAGCAGGAAGGGAGCGATGAATCAACGCAACTAACGGCCTGTCAGTTCCGAATACACGCAGCGACGTTCGGCGACACCGTGCGCTGGGAACGGGAGAAGGTGCGGCGCACGCGCATGAACGGCGCTTCCCAAACGTATCTGCAGGAACATCCTCCCGGAGAACGCCAGGTGATCACTCGATGCGTCATGCCGTGACCAGATCGAGCGATTGGCGGGAATGTCGCACGACGTGCCGCTGCGCGAAACGAAGCGCAGAGAGCGAATCTCTGCGCAGTTTATATATGCAGTATCAACTGAGAATGGGCGGCAATTCCCGTCGTGGCGAGTTCGGCAGCACCTTCGGTTGCATCGGCTTTGTCTCGACGACGAGGCGATGATGCGGCACCGGATGAGCGGCGGCGGTTGCGAGCGAACGTCGCGAGCTGTCACTGTGCGGCGGTAACTTTGCCGCCAGGCGCGCGCCAGCGACCGGCTTGTGCCGGGTGTTCTCCTTACTGTTGCCGGCTGAAGAGCGATGCGGCGGCGCGTCCGCTGTCGTTCGGGCGACAGTATTCGGTGCATGCCAAACGTTTGCGCGACGGCCATAGCTAAACGCGTGATGCGATCCACCCTCCGGCGCGTGTGCGGCAGCAACCGGCTCGTGCCGAACGTTGCGGACAATCTGCCCGGTCACGACGTGACCTGTATGGTTCCCGGAGTCTTTCGGCCAAAGCCCGAGCATCGCTGCCCCCGCCTTTAGCGCTCCGTCGTCATCCTGGTCTTTATGATCGCCCGACGGCGGTGCAGGGCGGGCTGCCGCAGCGCGCGGTCCGGCGCCCGCGGGCTGGCAAACACACGCATTGCCCGCAGCCGCGCCGACCGCGATCTGACCTGTTGCTTCGGTCCGTTTCGCGACGATGCCGTGACACACATCCGGCGGCATCGATTGTTCGCGATACTCGACGGAGGCCGTGGCCGCCGTCGTCACACTCATTGCCGCAACTGCCATTACCACTGCCATTGTCGCGCGCACGACATGTCCCCTTGTTTGATTTTTGCGCCACCCGGGCGGCGATTATACCTATTAGGCATCAGAGACCGGCAAGCGCTTTTGAAGCAAAAAAAGGGGCGCATTCCCCGTCGACCTGCCTGACCGGGAGTGAGTTGTTGGTGGGGGGCGCGTACAGTTCGATCACGGTTACGCTCCTTAGCCGCTAGTCTTGGGGAGCCCGATGACAGACATGCGCATCCGCTTTTCAACCGCGAGGGCAGCACTGGTTAGAGGACGTGATGGACTCCTGTATGAGACGGTGAGCGAGCGGGGCGCAAGATCATTACGACTAGCGGCCAGTGCGATGATCTTGCGCCTGTGCGGGATGCACGCGAGACGCCAATCGTGCCGATCTCCCGTGGCCGCGCGTAAAGACCGATGATGTTGGAGCTGAGGCGGGAAACAGAAGGCCCGGTCTGCCCATGCGATGACTTGAGGCTGTTGGTAATCGCGAGTATCAACACCGTTCGCCTTTGGTGAAGGCATGTGCTGGGTCGCGAGGTTATGGCGCAATTCAGCTGTGCACCTCTGCGCTCCCGAGGGCGCAGGGGAGGGCTGAGAGGCGTGATTGGTTTGCTGGCGGCAATGTTTGTGGAATAAATGCATATATTATGATAAGAAAACTTATCCTAATCACCGTGGAAAACCACCCCCCGCCCAATTATTCACACCCCGTGTTCAACGCCTCAACGCTGGAGGGGCTAATTTCCGCCACCCTTTGCGGCATCCTTGCACCTATCGAGCGCGCACCCATTCCGGCGCGCCGCGCAACGGAGAACGCGACATGAGCAAGACATTCAAAATCGCCGCCATCGCCGGCGACGGTATCGGCCAGGAAGTGATGCCCGAGGGCGTGCGCGTGGTCGAGGCGGCGGCCGCGAAGTTCGGCCTGAAGCTCGACATCACCCATTTCGACTGGGCAAGCTGCGACTACTACCTGCAGCACGGCAAGATGATGCCCGACGACTGGTTCGCCACGCTCAAGGGCTTCGATGCGATCTATTTCGGCGCGGTCGGCTGGCCCGACAAGGTGCCCGATCACATTTCGCTGTGGGGCTCGCTGCTGAAGTTCCGCCGCGAGTTCGACCAGTACGTGAACCTGCGTCCGGTGCGTCTGCTGCCCGGCGTGCCGTGCCCGCTCGCCAACCGCAAGCCCGGCGACATCGACTTTCTCGTCGTGCGCGAGAACACCGAGGGCGAGTACAGCTCGGTGGGCGGCAAGATGTTCGAAGGCACCGAGCGCGAGTTCGTGCTGCAGGAGTCGGTGTTCACGCGCCACGGCGTCGACCGCATTCTCAAGTACGCGTTCGAACTCGCGAACCAGCGCGGCCGCAAGAAGCTCACGGCGGCCACGAAGTCCAACGGCATCTCGATCAGCATGCCGTACTGGGACGAGCGCGTGGCGGCGATGGGCGAGGCGTATCCCGACGTGAAGTGGGACAAGCAGCACATCGACATTCTGTGCGCGCGTTTCGTGCTGCAGCCGGACCGCTTCGACGTGGTCGTCGCCTCGAACCTCTTCGGCGACATTCTTTCGGACCTCGGCCCCGCCTGCACGGGCACGATCGGTCTGGCGGCCTCGGCGAACCTGAATCCCGAGCGCAAGCTCCCGTCGCTGTTCGAACCCGTGCACGGCTCCGCGCCCGACATCTTCGGCAAGCAGATCGCCAACCCGATCGCGATGATCTGGTCGGGCGCGATGATGCTCGAGTTCCTCGGCAACGGCGACGCGCAATACAAGGCCGCGCACGACGCGATCATGCAGGCCATCGAGAAGGTGCTGGTGGAAGGCCCGCGTACGCCCGACATGGGCGGCACGGCGAACACGACGGAGATCGGCAGGGCAGTCGCCGCCGCGCTTTAAGCGCAAAGGCCCGGGGTGTTCCGGCGGGACACCCCGGTACTTCTCACGCACTCAGTGCGGCGCGGCTCCCGTGGCCGCGTTTTCTTCGGCGCCCGGCTGTGCAGCCGCGGAGACGCCTGCCGCCATGTCGGCAGGCTGCGCGGCACGGCACAGTGCCGTGAGCCACACGTCCTCGCCATGCGGCGCCACGCGCGCGTAGCCTTGCTCCACCACCAGCCGCCACGTATCGTCGGGCAGCGCCGCCCGATACAGCACGCGATAGTCGCCGCGGTGCGCGAGCGCTTCGTTCACGGCCGCTTCGCGCGCCGCGCGGTCGTCCGGGTGGATGTGCCGCGAAAGCTCGACATAGTGGCGCGGCGCGTGCGCCGGATCGACGCCGAACAGGCGGCACCACTCGTCCGAAACGATCAGCTCGTCCTGCGCGCGCAGCCAGCGCCAGGCGCCGAAGCCCGCAATGCGCGCGGCGTCGTTGAGCAGTTGCAGGCGCCGTTGCTCCGCGGATTCCACTTCCTTGCGCGCACTGATGTCGATGGTGGTGCCCACCACGCGCACCGGGCGCCCGGCGTCGTCCAGCAGCGTGGCGACGCGCGACTCGATCCAGCGGATCTGCCCGTCCGGCAAGATGATGCGGAAGTCCCAGACGCGCGGCGCCGTGCTCGCAACCAGCTCCCTGAGCGTCTCGTCGTTCAGCCATATCGAATCCTCGGGATGGAGGATTTCCCAGAATTCGGCGTTGCTGTGAATCTCGCGGCCATAAAGCTTTGCGCAGTTGCTCGAATAGATGAGCTCGTCGGTGACGAGATTCCATTCCCACGTCACGATGCCCGCCAGTTCCTGCGCCTGCTTCATGCGCGCCTCGTTCGACATGATCTCGGCGGTATAGCGGCGGCGCAGGTCGGTCATCGGCAGCTCGGTATTGCCCGCGATGCCGAGGTCTTTCACGGCTTCGTCGCCGTAGCGCAGCCAGACCCAGTTCACGTCGAGAAACGCCGCGAGGCGGCGCAGGTTCGAATAGTCGATCTCGCCGCCGCGCGTCCACTTGTGCACGGCGGGGCGTGATATGCCGACGGCGTCGGCGACTTGCTGCAGGCTCAGCTTCTTGTGCTCGAGCAGCACTTTCAGACGGAACGCGAACGTATCCTCGGACATCCATTTCCCTCTGTGACGAATCTCGCGCGGTCGAAAGAATCAAGCGCAAAAGGGCGGCATACACCCCAGGGCCGCCGATCGGGGCCGGGCATATGCCGCCTCTGATGAATCGGGCGCGCGGCCCGGACGTTTCGTCCGCTCCGTAACTCCCGCTAGTTTAACGGATCGGCAAGCGGGCCGTTCCAGACGCACGACTCATGGTGTCCCGCGTACGCAGCCGCCCTAAAGGTCGATCACGAGGCGCGGCGTGCGCGCTCGCGACACGCACAGCAAAATGGTCTTCTGCGCGGCTTTCTCGTCGTCGTCCAGATACTGGTCGCGGTGATCCGCCTCGCCTTCGAGGATCGGGACTTCGCAGGTGCCGCACACGCCTTCGCGGCACAGCGACTCGACCGTCACGCCCGCGCGCTCGATGGCCTTGAGGATGGTCTCGTCTTCGCCCACCTCGAGTTCGACGCCGGACTTCGCCAGTACGACCGTGAATGCCTTGCCGCCCGTGTCCGTCGCGGCGAACTGCTCCGAGTGCAGTTGCGCCTTCGGCCAGCCCAGTAGCGCAGCGTTCGCGTAGACGGCGTCGTTGAGGCCTTGCGGGCCGCAGACGTAGACATGCGCGTCGCCGGGCAGATCATGGAACAGCTTGAAGAGATCGAGCTTCTGGCCTTCGCTGTCGACATAGCAGTGCACGTTGGCCGCGTGCGGGCCGGTCTTCAACTCGTCGACGAAGGCGCCGTGCTCGGGGCTGCGATACGCGTAGTGCAGTTCCAACTCGACATCTTCGGGGCGATGTTCGGCCAGTTGCGCGAGAAAAGGCGTAATGCCGATGCCTCCCGCGATGAACACATGCCGCTTGGGGCCGTTCGTGCTCGCGAGTTCGAACAGATTGGCGGGCGAGCCGATCGCGAGCCGCGTGCCTGCCTCGACCTTGTCGTGCATGAAGGCGGAGCCGCCGCGCGACGCCTCTTCGCGGCGCACGGCGATCTGATACTGGCGCGTGTCGTGCGGCGAGCTCAGGAGCGAATACGCATTGTGGTGCCACTGCTCGCCGTCCTGCATCGAGACGAGCACGTGGGCGCCGCCGCTGAATTCGGGCAGCGGTGCGCCATCGGGCAGCGCGAGCGTGAAGCGCTTGATGAGCGGAGTGAGTTGTTCGACGGCGACGACGTCGACAGTGATCGATTCGCGGGCGTTCATGTTGACTTCCTTGACTTCTGAATCCGGAAAAAGCAGCGGATGCGGCACGGCCCGCATCCGCTCGAAGCTGGGCGCCGGCCTTAGCGCGTGACACCCGCCATGCAGAGGTACTTGATCGACAGATAGTCTTCGATCCCGTACTTCGAGCCTTCGCGGCCGATGCCCGACTGCTTCACGCCGCCGAACGGCGCGACCTCGTTGGAGATCAGCCCCGTGTTGATACCGACGATGCCGTACTCGAGCTGCTCGGCCACGCGCCAGATGCGGCCGATGTCGCGGCTGTAGAAGTACGCGGCGAGGCCATAGATCGAATCGTTCGCGAGCTGTACGACTTCGGCGTCGCTCGAGAAGCGCACGATGGGCGCGACCGGTCCGAAGATCTCCTCGGTGAGCACGGCCATGCCGGGCTTCGCATCGGCGAGCACGGTGGGCGCGTAGAAGTTGCCGCCGCGTGCATGCGGCGCGCCGCCTGTGACCACGCGCGCGCCTTGCGCCACGGCGTCGCGCACGAGGCCGTCGACCTTGTCGCGTGCGGCTTCGGTAATGAGCGGGCCGATGTTCACGCCTTCGGCAAAACCGTCGTCCACCTTGAAGGCGCTCACGCGCTCAGCAAAGCGGCGGCAGAACTCGTCGTAGACCGCATCGTGCACGTAGAAGCGGTTCGCGCACACGCAGGTCTGCCCGGCGTTGCGATACTTCGAGAGCAGGGCGCCTTCGATGGCGGCGTCGAGATCCGCATCGTCGAACACGATGAACGGCGCGTTGCCGCCCAGCTCCAGCGAGACCTTCTTGACCGTGTCCGAGCACTGGCGCATCAGGAGCCGGCCCACTTCGGTCGAGCCCGTGAACGTGAGCTTCCTGACGAGCGGGCTCGACGTCATTTCGAGGCCGATCTCGCGCGACTTGCCTGTGACGATGTTGATCACGCCGGGCGGAATGCCGGCCTGTTCCGCCAGTGCCGCGAGTGCGAACGCGGAAAGCGGCGTCTCGTTGGCGGGCTTGATGACGATGGTGCAGCCGGCGGCCAGCGCCGGTGCGGCCTTGCGGGTAATCATCGCGGCCGGGAAATTCCACGGCGTGATGGCGGCGCACACGCCGATCGGCTCCTTCGTCACGACGAGGCGCTGGTCCGGGTTCGGGCTCGGGATCACGTCGCCGTCGATGCGCTTGCCCTGCTCGGCGAACCACTCGATGAACGAGGCCGCGTAGCCGATCTCGCCGCGCGCTTCCGCGAGCGGCTTGCCTTGCTCGCGCGTCATGATCTGCGCCAGCGCTTCCTGGTTCGCCATGATGAGGTCGAACCAGTTGCGCAACAGGCGCGCGCGCTCCTTCGCGGTGGTGGCGCGCCACGCGGGGAAGGCGCGGTGCGCGGCCTCGATGGCCGCGCGGGCTTCCGGCGCGCCCATGTTCGGCACGTTCGCGATGCGCTCGCCCGTGGCGGGGTTGGTCACCTTGAGCGTGGCGCCGTCGTCGGCGCCGCGCCACTGGCCGTCGATATAGGCCTGCTCACGCAGCAGGCCGGGATGTTGAAGGTTCGTCATGCTGGCCTCTTAGTCCTGATACTGCTGCGCGAGCAGATTGTGGAAGTGCGCGATGCCGTGCTCGCTGATGCCGCTGCGCTGCTTGTCGACCATGATGCGGCCCTGGCCGCGATAGCCGCGCGACTTCAGGCCCTTCTGCACGCTTTCCACGAGGCGCAGGTCTTCCGGGCGGAACACGGTGCGATACCACTCGATCAGCTTCTGCTGCTCTTCGGTCGGCTCGTCGTTGAGGAAGTAGATGTCGTAGTGCTGGAGCGTGACTTCGGCGCTCATCGGGAATTCGTAGATGACGGTCATGAAGTCGCTGCCCGGCGGCACGTTGAACATCGTGCACGGCCACGCCCAGTAGCCGCTGAAGCTCGGGTCCTTCACGGACGGATCGAGCTTGAACGAACGCTCCGACGACTGCGCATGACCGAACTGCACCGTCCAGTTGCCATGCAGCGTGTGCGTGTACTGGTCGATCTTCACGGAGTCCGAGAAGCCGGGGTGAGCCGGGCCGCAGTGGTAGCACTCCAGATAGTTATCGACGATCGACTTCCAGTTGGCCGGCGTTTCGGTCACGAAGCGGGCAGCCAGCTTGAGGTCGTCGATCACCGGGCAAGCCTTGCGCAGGCTGGCTTCGAGACCGGGCAGCTGCGCTTCCACGCCTTCTGCATTCGGGTTCAGGTTGATGAACACGAAGCCTGCGTATTCCTCCACGCGCACCGGCACGAGCGTCGAGTTCTCCTTGTCGAACGACTCCACGTGATCGCAGTTGTTGGCGTGCGCGAGCGCGCCGTCGAGCTTGAACGCCCAGGCGTGGTACGGGCAGGTGATGACGTTCTTCGCCTTGCCGCTGCCTTCGAGCAGCTGGTGGCCGCGGTGCGGGCAGACGTTGTAGAACGCCCGCAGGACGCCGTCCTTGCCGCGCACGAGCAGAATGTTTTCGCCCACCACCTCGCGCGTCACGTAGGCGTTCGCTTCGGCCAGTTCGCTGCGGTGCGCGACACAGATCCACGCGTTCTCGAAGATCTTCTGTTCTTCCGACTTGTATACCGCCTCGGAGGTGTAGTAGCTCGCCGGGATGGTCCAGGCGAGTTCCGGGTTGGCGCAGAAGTCGGCCGGCAGTTTCGGCTGTTCGGGTTGCTTGTGGAATTCGATCGGGAGGTAGGTCATGGGGTCCGCCGTACTGGGGTTGGTTAACTAACAGTTACGATGAAACTAAAGGTTAACGAAAATATAAGTGAAATTTCGGCGACAGTGGATCAGGGTTATCCCTTGACGCTGAGGGATGTGCCTCTTCCGTTGATGCGCATGCCGTATTCTTGTTCTTATAAATCAACGTCCATTGACGTTTGGCAAGCAAATCGATTTCTCCCCGGGCGTCAATAGGAGGATGCGATAGTGCGACGAAACCCTCTACGGTGCGTACCATTGTTAACTGTTGGTTTTAGATTAACCGCAGGATAACCGCGCCGTGTCTGGAAACTGGAACCTCTGGTATCGGGGCCGGCGCGGGAAGCGCAGCCGCGTCATGCGGGCTCGCGCGAGCCACCCCACAACTGGAGGAGACATGTCCCAAGAGGCAATAGCCGAAGCGCTGGCCAATGAGCCGTCGCGCGCCAAATCGCGAATCGAATCACGCTCGATCGACTACGTGCCGCTCGCCGAACGCAAGGGCCGGGCGTGGCACCTGTGGCCCGTATGGTTCACGGGCGATGCCAACCTCGCGACCATCGCGGCCGGTGCGATCGGCATCAGCATGGGCGGCAACCTGCTGTGGAGCGCGATCGCCATCGTGCTCGGCAACGTGCTCGGCACCTTCTTCATGGCGTTCCATTCGAGCCAGGGGCCGCAGCTCGGGCTGCCCCAGATGATCCAGTCGCGCCCGCAGTTCGGCTATATGGGCGCGTTGCTCGTGTGGGTGGTCGCGCTCGTCACCTATATCGGCTACAACTCGTTCAACCAGCTGATGGCGGGGCAGACCGCGCATCATCTGCTCGGTACCGAACCGCATCTGAGCTACATCGTCTTCACCGTGATTGCGGTCGCGCTCGCGGTATTCGGCTATGACCTGATCCACAAGGCGCAGCGCTGGCTCGCGTTCGCGCTGCTCGCGGCGCTCACGATCTTCAGTATCGGCATGTGCGTGAAGGTGCCGTTCCCCGCTGGCCAGTTGAGCCTCGCCGGCTTCAAGACCACACCGTTCCTCGTGCAGCTCTTCTCGGCGGCGGCGTATCAGCTCTCGTGGTCGATCTACGTTTCGGACTACTCGCGATACCTGCCGCCCACTACCGGCGTGCGTGCCACCTTCTGGTGGACCTTCCTTGGCGCGTTCATCGGCGGCGTCTGGATGATGCTGGTGGGCACCGCCGCGGCGGCGCTCAACGCGCAGATCGAGATTTCCGATGCGGTCCAGCGCGCGGGCGACATGATCTTTCCGGGCTTCGGCACGGTCACGCTGCTGCTTTCGCTGCTGGGGCTGCTCGCCATTACCGGCCTGAACTTCTACGGCGCGTCGCTCACGTTGCTCAGCATCACCGACTCGTTCAAGCCGCTCAAGTCGAACGCGACCAAGCGCGTGGTGAGCCTCATCGTGGTAGCCCTCACGGCGACGTCGCTCGCGTTCGCGGCGTCGGACAACTTCATGGGCAAGTTCGGCGATTTCCTCGGCATTCTCGGCTACCTGTTCACGCCGTGGACCGCGATCAACCTGGTCGACTTCTTCATCGTGCGTCACTCGCATTACTCGGTGCGCGAGATCTTCAACCCGCGCGGCATCTACGGCCGCTGGAACTGGCGCGGCCTGACCGCCTACGCGGTGGGCTTCGTCGCGATGATCCCGTTCTTCAAGACGGAGCTTTACACCGGCCCGGTCGCCAATGCGCTTGGCGGCACCGACATCGCGATGCTCGTGGGCCTGCCTGTTGCCGCGCTGGTCTATCTGTGGACCTGCCGCTCGCTCGACATTGAAAAAGAACGCCAACTCGTGCGCGAAGCCGACCGCGGCCTGAACTGATTGCGCCACCACAGCGACTACAACATGAAATCGATGAACACAATGCGGCTTGCCGCACTGCACGCGGCTGCGCTCGCGCTCGCCGCGCTTCCGGTGGCAGCCCGTGCACAAAGCAGCGTCACGCTCTACGGCGTGCTCGACGCGGGCGTCACTTACGTGAGCAACGCCGGCGGTTCGTATCAGGTGAAGTTCGACGACGGTGTTTCGTACGGAAACCGCTGGGGCCTGCGCGGAACCGAGGATCTGGGCGGCGGCCTGAAGGCCGTCTTCAAGCTGGAGAGCGGCTTTCACATTGGCAACGGCAAGCTCACGAACGGCGGATCGCTTTTTGGCCGCCAGGCTTATGTAGGTCTGCAAAACGACTGGGGCACGCTCACATTCGGCAACCAGATCGACATGACGCAGGAGTTCGTCTACCTGTACAACGCCTCGTCATGGGCGAGCGGCTACGCGATCAACCAGGGCGACTTCGACCGCATGAACGGCGACCATCTGCCGAACGCCGTGAAGTTCATGTCGAGTACGTTCGGCGGCTTCCAGTTCGGCGGCATGTACTCGTTCAGCAATACGCCGGGGGACTTCCACACGGGCAGCGCGTGGAGCGTGGGCGCGCAGTATCAACACGGCGCGTTCTCGATGGGTACGGCCTATACGCAGTTGAACAACCCGTCGGGCATCTACGCGTTCGATCCCTACAACATGATCGGCGTGCGCACGTTCTTCGGCAGGCCGACCGTGAGTGTCGATCCCGCCACGGGCACCGTCAGCTCGCTCTATGCCAGCACGCCGTTCCCCGTGGACAAGCAGGGGGCCTTCGGCGTAGGTGCGAGCTACGTAGTCGACAAGGTTACGCTGATGGGCGCGTTCACGTACACGCAGATCAAGGCGTTCGGCGAAAGCGAGCACATGCAGGTCGCCGAGGGCGGGGCGAACTGGCAGATTACGCCCGCAGCGAGTCTCGTAGGCGGCTACCAGTACACGCACTTCGACGGCCACCACTGGAACCAGCTCTCGGCGGCGATGCATTACCTGCTGTCGAAGAGTACGGACGTCTATATCTCGGGCGACTGGCTGAAGGCGTCGGAAGGCGTGGATGCGGTGATCGGCTATAGCTTCACGCCGTCTTCCACGACCACGCAGGCCGATGTGCGCATCGGCATGCGCCACACGTTCTGATGAAAACGGCTACCACCCCGGAGCTGGACGACCTGCGGGTCTTCTGCACGGTCGCCCGCAAGTCGAGCTTCAGTGCGGCCGCCGACGCGCTCTCCGCCTCGGCGGCATATGTGAGCAAGCG
Organism: Paraburkholderia sp. EG286B; assembly: GCF_040965655.1. NCBI lineage: Bacteria > Pseudomonadati > Pseudomonadota > Betaproteobacteria > Burkholderiales > Burkholderiaceae > Paraburkholderia > Paraburkholderia sp. EG286B. The sequence continues at coordinate 345,722 of NZ_JBFRCF010000007.1, forward strand.
CGTCGGGATACTCGAAGCAAGGCTCGGCACGCGTCTGCTGCATCGCTCCACGCGCCGCGTGGCGATGACAGCGGCGGGCGAGCGCGTTTTTTCCTGGGCCGAGAAGATCCTCGACGACGTGGACCAGCTCGTCGAGGACGTCTCCAGCACGCGGCGCATTCCGCGCGGCACGTTGCGCGTGTCGAGCAGCTTCGGCTTCGGGCGCAAGTTCGTCGCGCCGGCGCTGGCGGCGTTGTCGGACCGGTATCAGCAACTGAACGTGCAGCTCGACTTGTTCGACCGCGTGATCGATGTGGTGGGCGAGGGCTTCGATCTCGATGTGCGCATCGGCGACGACATCGCGGGCCATCTGATCACGAAGCGGCTCGCGACGAACTACCGGGTGCTTTGCGCCGCGCCTTCGTACCTCGCGCAACATGGCACGCCGCAGACCATCGCGGAGCTGGAGTCGCACGCGTGCCTCGCGATCAAGGAGCGCGATCATCCGTTCGGCGTCTGGCGGCTCGATGCAGAAGGCAAGACGACTGCCGTGAAGGTGACGGGCCCGCTTTCGACGAATTATGGCGAAGCCGCGGTGCAATGGGCGCTGGCCGGGCGCGGCGTCGTGTTGCGCTCGATCTGGGACGTGGGGCCGCTACTGGCCGAAGGCCGGCTGCAGCGCGTATTGCCCGAGGTCACGCAGCCCGCCAACGTCTGGGCGGTGTTTCCGGAGCGGCTCGCGCAGTCGGCGAAAGTGAAAGTGTGCGTGGACTTTCTGGTCGAAACGTTCGCGCAGGCCGGGTTCGGCGGCGCAGCGCGGCCGGTGCCGGAGATCGCCGATAACGCCTGGTGCGATGTGGGTGCAGGCGAACGTCTCGTGGAATCCGACTGAAAAGGAGTATTTGGCGTGATCGATTTTACCCATGTTCGTTCGTTGCTGGAGGCGAGGCGCGAAGGCTACAGCCTCGCAGGAGACTTCTATACGGACCCTGCCATGCACGAACTCGACATCGAGGCGGTCTTCTCGAACGAATGGCTGTTCGCGTGCAACGCGGCCGAAATTCCGCGCGAAGGCGACTACGTCACGCTGGATATCGGCAAGACTTCGGTGGTCGTGCTGCGCGGGAAGGGCGGGGACGTGGGCGCGTTCTTCAACACCTGCCGCCATCGCGGATCTGTGCTCTGCACCCGGCCGGCGGGGCACGCGAAGCGGCTGGTCTGTCCGTACCATCAGTGGGTCTATGAGCTCGACGGCAACTTGCTGAGCGCGCGTCAGATGCCCGCCGGTTTCGATCGCGGCGCCCATGGCCTGCGTCCCGTTCATGTCGAGATCATCTGCGGGATGGTGTATGTCTGCATCGCCGACACGCCGCCCGACATCTCACGCTTCAAGGCGGCGGTCACGCCGTATATCGCGCCGCACCAGCCGGATCGTACCAAGGTCGCCTTTTCCATGACGATCGTGGAAGAGGCAAACTGGAAACTCGTCATCGAGAACAATCGCGAGTGTTATCACTGCGTGGGAAGCCATCCGGAACTGCTCGCCACGCTGATTGAATTCGCGCTGCCGGACGACCCGCGCGCGAACCGCGATTTCCAGCTCCTGATGCAGGAAAAGACGGCACTCTGGGACCGTTTCGGGTTACCGCATCTGCCCGCGGACGGCGGCACGGAATTCCGCTGCATCCGCTTGCCGTTCCATCGCGGCGCGGTCTCGTTCACCGCCGATGGGCGCCCTGCGTGCAAGAAGCTGCTGGGCGGCCTGACCGAGCCCGATCTCGGTTCGGTACGGATGTTCAGGGTTCCGAACAACTGGAACCACTTCCTCTCGGACCATATCATCCATTTTCGCGTGCTACCCCTGTCGGCCACGCAGACGGCGCTCAAGACGACGTGGCTCGTGCACGAGGATGCCGTAGAAGGCGTGGACTACGACGTAGAGACGCTCACAGCGGTATGGCGCGCGACGAACGAGCAGGACGCCACGCTGGTGATGCACAATCAGCGCGGCGTGAATTCGAAAGCGTATACGCCGGGGCCTTATGCGCCTTCGGAGTTCATGCTGACCAACTTCACCAACTGGTACGCGCGGAAGGTGGCGGAGTACGTAAAAGGAGCGCGGTGGGCGATTTCGCAGGCTTGATGAAAAAAGTGCATCAATTAGTTCTTAAATATCGTTTGTCGCCTGCGTTTCCCAATCCCTATACTCGGTCCGGCGTCGCGTGTGTGCTGCACACCGCAGGCGCATTCCCGGCCGCTTCGTTTCAGGCGTGCGGCCACCCCAAAAAAATGAAGACGGCACGTACGTCGGTCGGTCCCGTGCGTGAACCCCGCAAGAGGGCAGCGGAAAGGCCAGACGTGCTTCGCCTCTGAAAGTCGACATGGAGACAGCGCACGTCATGCGTTCACAATCCGGCAAGAATACTGAGAATCCATCCAGCTCGAGACCCCGGAAGCCCAAACTCCATCGCAGCCTGCAAGCGCGCCACCTGCGCATGATCGCCATTGGCGGCTCCATTGGCACGGGCCTGTTCGTGGCCACGGGCGCATCGATTTCGCAGGCGGGACCCGGAGGCGCGATCCTTTCGTACATGGTGATCGGCCTGATGGTCTATTTTCTGATGACGAGCCTCGGCGAGATGGCGGCGTTCATGCCGGTTTCGGGCTCGTTCGCCGCGTACGGTGCGAAGTTCGTCGATGAGGGCTTCGGTTTCGCCATTGGCTGGAACTACTGGTATAGCTGGGCCGTGACGATCGCAGTCGAACTGGTCGCGGCGCAACTCGTGATGGGCTACTGGTTTCCGCACGTGCCCGGCATCTGGTGGAGCGCGCTCTTTCTGGCCGTGGTTTTCTCGTTCAACGCGTTGTCGGTTCGCGGCTTCGGCGAGGCCGAGTACTGGTTCGCGTTGATCAAGGTGCTGACCGTGCTTGCATTTATCGCCATCGGCCTCCTGATGATTTTCGGCATCCTGCATGGCGGCCCCAGCAATGGTTGGGAAAACTTCACGATCAAGGACGCGCCGTTTGCCGGCGGCTGGAGCGCGATGCTCGGAGTTGCCATGATCGCGGGCTTTTCGTTCCAGGGCACGGAGATGATCGGCGTTGCGGCGGGCGAAGCAGAAAATCCGGGCTCGACGATCCCGCGCGCCGTCAAGCAGATCTTCTGGCGCATCCTGCTTTTCTACGTGCTCGCGATTTTCGTCATTGGCGTGCTCGTTCCCTACACGGATCCCAACCTGCTGAAGAGCGACGTGACCGATATCGGCGTGAGTCCGTTTACGCTCGTATTCCGGCGTGCCGGTCTTGCCTTCGCGGCCGGCGTGATGAATGCGGTCATCCTCTCCGCCGTGCTGTCCGCCGGCAATTCCGGCATGTATGCGTCGACCCGCATGCTGTACAACCTCGCCATGGAAGGCCGCGCGCCCCGGCTGTTTGCGAAGCTCTCGCCGGGCGGCGTGCCGCGCAACGCACTATACGCGACGACTGCGGTCGGGGCACTGTGCTTTCTCTCGTCGCTCTATGGCGACAAGACGATGTACCTTTGGTTGCTGAATCTGTCGGGAATGGCGGGCTTCATCACGTGGCTCGGCATTGCGGTCAGCCATTATCGATTCCGCAAGGGATTCCTGAAGCAGGGCTATCGCCTCGAGCAATTGCCGTATCGCGCGAAATGGTTCCCGTTCGGCCCGATTCTCGCCGCCGTGCTGTGTACCGTTGTCACGCTCGGCCAGAACTATCAGGCTTTCCTTGCCAATAAGATAGACTGGGTAGATGTGGCTGCGACCTATATCGGCCTGCCGCTCTTTCTCGTGGTCTGGTTGGGCTATTCGATCGTGCGCAAATGTCGGCGGGTTCGCTACGAAGACATGGAGATCGCGCCGTGGATCGAACGCCAGATGGCGGCTTCGACCGAGACTTCGTCGAGCGCCGGCTATCCCGCGAGCATTGCCAGCCAGGTGAATCAGGTGAAGGCGGCTTCGGACGTGTGATCCCGCGCTGCTGGCGTCGACCTTCTCCTGTTTTCCTTTCGCACATCGAAATTCTGCAATCGCATGAATAACTACTACGAATCCACCGTCTCTCGCCCGTCCTACCCGCAACTGACCGGCAAGACGGATACGCAAATCTGCATTGTCGGCGGCGGCCTCGCCGGCCTGAATACCGCGCTCGGGCTAGTCGAGCGCGGCGTGCGCGACGTCGTCGTGCTCGATGCCGAGCGCGTGGGCTTTGGCGCATCGGGACGTAACGGCGGCTTCGTGTTCGGCGGTTACAGCCTCGATAATGCCGAACTGCTGCGCACGCTCGGGCACAGCCAGGCGCGCGCCCTGTACCGGCTCACGGTCGACGCCGTGGACCTGATCCGCACGCGCATCGCGCGCTACGGCATCGATTGCGAGATCGTCGATCGTGGCGTCATGCTTGCGAACTGGTTCGATGATCCGTCGCGGCTCGACGCCACGCGCACGCTGATGAAGCGCGATTTTGGCGTCGACTGGGAGCCGGTAACCAAGGACGCGTTGCGCGCGCAGTTGAAGACCACGCGTTATCACGGCGGCCTGTTCGAGCCCAACGCTTTTCATTTCCATCCACTGAAGTATGTGCTCGGCGTTGCGAACGCCGCGGCGCAGGGCGGCGCCCGAATCTACGACCAGTCGCCGGTGCGCGCGATCGAGCGGAACGGCGCGGGCTTCGTCGTGCGTACGCCGCACGGCACCGTCACCGCGAAGGATGTCGTGTTCGCCGGTGGCGGCTATGCGCGCGGCGTCGCACCGCGTATCGAGCGCGCGGTATTGCCGATCGCGACCTATGTGATCGCCACCGAGCCGCTTGGTGTGCGCCTCGCCGATGCGATCGACGCGCCCTATGCGGTCTACGACACGCGCTTCGCGTTCGACTATTACCGGCCGCTGAAGGACACGCGCATTCTTTGGGGTGGCCGGATCTCGGTGCTCGACCGCGGTCCGGACGCCATCGCGCGGCTGCTCAAGCGCGACCTCGCACGCGTGTATCCGCAACTGGCGGATGTGAAGATCGAGCACGCCTGGGGGGGCTTGATGAGCTACGCGCGGCACAAGATGCCGCAAATCGGTCGAGACGCCGACGGCGTCTGGCATGCCATCGCGTTCGGCGGCCACGGCATGGCGCCCACCACGGTCGCGGGCGAGACGCTCGCCGACGCCTTGGCGCTGGGAGTGCCGGTGCCCGAAGGCTTTTCCGCATTCAGCCTGACGCGCACCTTCGGCCTCGCGGGCCTCGCGGCCGCACAACTCACATACAGTGCCTTCCAGGCGCGCGATGCGCTCGCCGCCTACCGCCACTAAACCCCGCACTCTCTCCGCCCAACCCGATGCCTGCTTCGAGGCACGGGTTGCGCGCGCGTGCCGCGTATTCGGCGGCGTCAGCGCTTGCGATCGACCCGGCGTGCGAAATAATCGCCGACCAGCTGAATCACCGATACGAGCGCGACCAGTATGAAGATCACGACGATCATCACCTGGGTTTCGTAGCGTTCGTAGCCGTAGCGAATCGCCATGTCGCCAAGGCCTCCGCCCCCGACGGCGCCAGCCATCGCCGACATGTCGATCATCGCGATTGCGGTTACCGTGACGCCGCCGAGAATGCCGGGCAGCGCTTCGGGCAACAGCACGTGGTGGACGATCTGGGAGCGTTTGCAGCCCATCGCGCGCGCGGCCTCGATGAGCCCAGGCTCCACACCGCCGAGATTGACCTGGACGATGCGCGCAAAGAACGGAATCAGGTTCGCGCTCAACGGCACGACGGCGGCCCACGCGCCCAGCGTCGTACCGACGATGAAGCGCGTGACGGGCAGCAGCGCGACCAGCAGGATGATGAAGGGGATCGCGCGGAACATGTTGATGGCGGTCGAGAGCGCCTTGTGCAGGAGCGGTCGCGGATAAAGCCCGCCTGGTGCGCTCACCGTGAGCACGATCGCGAGCAGCATGCCGGCGACGATCGCGATCAGCATGGAGGCACCCACCATTAGCAGGGTCTGCAGCAGGGCCTGCACGTAGCGGTCAGCCAGGGTTGGCGACATAAGCTTTCACCTCGATGGAAGCATGCGCAGGTATGTGAACTATCAGAATGCGGGAATCACGGACCCATTGAAGTGTGTCTGGATGAAGTGCCTGACTTCCTCTGACTGATATGCCTTGACGAGCTTCGGCACCCACGGTGCGTTGCGGTCCCGCTCGCGCACCGCGATGATGTTCACGTAGGGGTTGTGTTCCTTGTGCTCGACCGCGATGCCGTCGCGCGTAGCATAAAGTCCCGCCTCGGACGCCACATTATTGACGATGGCCGCGGCATCGACGTCGGGCAGCGAGCGCGCCTGGACCAGCGGGTCGGCCTCGACGAAATTCAGCTTGCGTGGGTTGGCGCGCACGTCCTGTAGCGAAGCGGTGCCGGTGTAGGGATCGAAGCCGTCGCGCAACGTGATGAGCTTGTGATCGCGCAGGATCACGAGGGCCCGGGTCTGGTTGCTCGGGTCGGCAGGAATGCTGACCGTTGCGCCAACAGGAAGCGCCTCGAGCGACTTGTACTTCTTCGAATAAAAGCCGATGGGCGAAATATACGTGTCGCCAGCCGCCACGATCTTGTAGCCGCGCGACTTGACCTGATCGCGCAGATACGGAATGTGCTGGAAGGAATTGGCGTTCAGATCGCCGTTGTTCAGCGCCTCATTCGGGCTCGCGGTGCCGCTGATGACGATGGCCTCCACGTCCAGCCCGTCCTTCTTCGCAACCTGCGTGACGACTTCCCAGATCTGCTCGTCTACGCCGCCCGCCACGCCCACCTTGAGCGGCGTCGGCGCGCCGGCGGAGAAGGCGGGGCCGCTGGCCAACGGCAGCACGAGCGCGAGCGCGGCGAGAATGGGCAGGGTGCGTCGAATCATGAATGGCTCCGGGGTGTAAGGATGAGTTGGTACGCCGGGCCATTATAGGAACGCAGATCTGCGTGGCACTACGAATGGATTGTCGAATGCTAATGACGCGCGGTGGTTCATCTATGTCCACCAGGCCAGCGTAGTGCGACGCCTTTTGGTTGCAATGCGCTCGTTTTTATGGATTGCTACGAGGCGAGCGACCCGACTCACGCGCGGCGCTTCACACCCGGCAGTACGCACAGCGCTTCATAAGCGAGATTGGCGGCAAGCAGGGCGGTGGTGCCGAACGGATCGTACGGCGGCGCGACTTCGACCACATCGGCGCCCACCAGGTCAAGCCCCCACGCGCCACGAATGATTTCGAGGGCTTGCGGGACCGTCAGCCCTGCGATCTCCGGCGTGCCGGTACCGGGCGCGTACGCGGGGTCGATGCCGTCGATATCGAAACTCAGATACACCGGCCCTCCGCCAACGCGCTCGCGCACCTCTGCCATCAGCGGTTCGAGCGAGCGGTTCCAGCACTCCTCGGCCTGCACCACGCGAAAACCCTGTTCGCGGCACCAGTCGAAGTCTTCGGCGGCGTAGCCGGTGCCGCGCAAACCGATCTGGACCACACGCCGGCAGTCGAGCAGACCTTCCTCGACCGCGCGGCGAAACGGCGTGCCGTGCGCAATCTTCTCCCCCATCATCGTGTCGTTGACATCCGCGTGCGCGTCGACGTGGATCAGGCCGACCTTGCCGTGCCTGCGATGAATGGCACGCAGGATCGGCAGCGTGATCGTATGGTCGCCGCCTAGCGTGACCGGCGTAGCGCCGTGGCTCAGGATGGCGTCGTAGGCCGTCTCGATCCGGGCGATCGAATCGGGGAGGTTGTACGGATTGATCGCGACATCGCCGATATCCGCGACGCGCAGCGAATCGAACGGCGCGGCGCGTGTCGCCATGTTGTACGGGCGCAGCAACACCGATTCGGTGCGAATCTGGCGCGGCCCGTAGCGCGCGCCGGTGCGATTCGATGTGCCCAGATCGAACGGCACGCCGACGAAGCAGGCATCGAGCCCTTCGGCATTCTCCACGTTGGGCAGTCGCATCATCGTCGCGATCCCGCCGCAGCGCGGCATCGCGTTGCCGCCCAGGGGCTGGAAATATTCCGTGTTCATGATTCGCTCCAGTTGTATTCAGTCAGTTGCTTAAAAGCATTCGATGAATGCATTTTCCGCGCGACGGCGGGACACGAACAACCGAAATAATTTCATGGGACGCATGCCCTCCCGTCATGGATCGGCGTAAACCCTCGCACCTCGCCGTGCATAGGCGGGTTTTCCTCAGGTCATGCAAGAAGCTCATGCACCTCATGAAAACATATCGATTGTCCGCGCCGCGCGGCGCCGCCGAGAATGGTTTGGACAACGACGCAGATGCGTGTGCATAGGCCAGCCGGGCCGGCATCGGCATCGGGCGGTACCAACCAGGAACGCGACCATCCATGAACTATCCGGAATTCACCGCCAGCTTCGAGGAAGCCGGCGCGCGGCCAATTCAGTGGCCCCATACAACGGGCCAAACCTGCGGCGAGGCACTCGTCACCCTGCTCGAAGGATACGGCGTCCAGTACGTGTTCGGCATTCCGGGCGTGCATACGGTCGAGCTTTATCGGGGTCTCGCGGCTTCGTCCATTCGCCACGTCACGCCGCGCCATGAGCAGGGTGCGGGCTTCATGGCGGACGGCTACGCACGCGTGACCGGAAAACCTGGCGTGTGCTTCATCATCACGGGGCCGGGCATGACGAACATCGCGACCGCGATGGCGCAGGCGTATGCCGACTCCATTCCGATGCTGGTGATATCGAGTGTAAATGCACGCCGCGAACTCGGTAACGGAGACGGACGCCTGCACGAACTGCCGTCGCAGCGCGACGTGTTCGCCGGGCTCACCGCGTTTTCGCACACACTGCTCGATGCTGCGGAGCTGCCCCAGGTGCTGGCCCGGGCATTTGCCGTTTTCGGCGGCGCGCGGCCGCGGCCCGTGCACATCGAGATTCCGCTGGATGTGATCGTCGCGCCCGCTCGCGGCATGAACCTGCTGCCAGCCGCGCTGCCGGCGAGGCCGGCGAGGCCGGCGGGATGCCCGGCGGCCCTCGCTGCGGCCGCAGACCTGCTCGCCACGGCGCGACGTCCGCTGATTCTCGCAGGCGGAGGCGCGCTGCACGCCGCGGCCGAACTGCAGGAACTCGCTGAACGCCTGCAGGCGCCGGTTGCGCTGACGATCAACGCCAAGGGCCTGCTGCCGCCAGAGCATCCGCTGCTGCTTGGCTCGACGCAATCGCTGCCGCCCACGCGGGCGCTGGTCCGCGAAGCGGACGTCGTGCTCGCGGTCGGCACCGAGTTGGGCGAAACCGACTACGACGTGGTGTTCGACGGCGGCTTTTCGATCGAGGGCCGGCTGATCCGCATCGACATCGACGCGCAGCAACTGATGCGCAACTTCAGTCCCGACGTGGCCATCGCCGCCGACTCGCAGCAAGCGCTTGGCAGCCTGTCGACGCGGCTGCATGAAGGCATCATGTCGGCGCGTCAGCGCGACTGGGGCGCGCAGCGGGTCGCGCTCGCGCGGCAGGCCGTGGAGGCCGGCTACGACGCGCCAACGCGCTCGCAGAAGCGCCTTGTCGATACGATCACTGCCACGTTGCCGAATGTCATCATCGCTGGCGACTCGACCAGCCCCGTGTATGCGGGCAACTTCGTGCACGACGCACCGCAGCCGCGTTCATGGTTCAACTCGTCGACTGGCTACGGCACGCTGGGCTATGGGCTTCCCGCGGCGATTGGCGCGAAGCTCGCCGCGCCCGATCGTCCCGTGGTTTGCCTGATCGGCGACGGCGGGCTGCAGTTCACGCTGCCGGAACTCGCCAGCGCTGTGGAAGCCAGGGTGCCTGTGGTGGTGCTCTTGTGGAACAACTATGGCTACGGCGAGATACGCCGCTACATGACGGCGCGCGACATCGTGCCGGTCGGCGTCGATATCCACACGCCGGATTTCCTCGCGCTGGCGCGTGGCTTCGGCTGCGTGGCTGCTCGCGTGGATACGCCCGATGCGCTTGCCGCCGAGCTGCAGCAGGCCGTGTCGCGCGACATCCCGACAGTGATCGAAGTGAACGAAGCCGACTGGTTTGCGCGGGTGCCGGCATGAAACAGCATGAAGGGTTCGAGCTGCGTACGCAGCTCTACATCGACGGCTTCTGGTGCGCGGGCGAGGGCGGGCAGCGTCTGCCGGTCGTCAACCCATCGACCGAGGAAACGATTGCCCAGGTCGAGGCCGGCAACGCCGCCGATGTCGATTGCGCGGTGCGTGCCGCCGCACGGGCCTTCCGCACCTGGAAGAAGACAACCGGCGCGCAGCGTGCCAGCTTGCTTCGTGCGATCGCGAGCGGCGTGAGCGACCGGCGCGAGCATCTGGCGGCGCTGCAGTCGCTCAACAATGGCAAACCGCTGGAGGAAGCGCGAATCGACGTGAGCGACGTGATCGCCACCTTCGAGTACTACGCGGGGCTCGCCGAACAACTCGACGCAATCGGCGAGTCCGGGGTCGCAATTCCCAGCGACGACTATCAGGCGAGCGTCCGGCGCGAGCCGGCAGGCGTGGCCGCGCTGATCGTGCCGTGGAATTTCCCGATGGTCACCACGGCATGGAAGCTCGCGCCCGCGCTTGCGGCCGGCTGCACAGTCGTTCTCAAGCCCTCCGAAATCACGCCGCTGCCCGAGCTGGCGCTCGCTGCGATCATTGCGGACGCCGGTGTGCCGGGGGGCGTGGTCAACGTCGTGACGGGCACGGGCACCGAAGTCGGGGCGCCGTTGGCGGCACACCCGCTCGTCGCGAAGGTTTCCTTTACCGGCAGCACCGCCGTTGGCGCGCAGGTCATGAAGACCGCTGCGGACACCATCAAGGGCGTGAGTCTGGAACTGGGCGGAAAGTCTTCCATCATCGTGTTCGCCGATGCGGACCTCGATCTCGCCACCGACCTCGTGGCGGGCGGCGCGTTCTTCAATGGCGGCCAGATGTGCTCGGCCACGTCGCGCGTACTGGTCGAGCGACCGATAGCGGACGCGCTCGCCGCGCGTCTCGCCGACCGCGCAACGCGCACGGTCGTGGGCGATCCATTCCGGCCCGGCGTGCAGATGGGGCCACTCACCAACCGCGCGCAGTTCGAACGCGTGCAGCGCTACATCGCGCGCGGCAAGTCCGACGGCGCGCGTCTCGTGATCGAAGGCGAGGCGCCGGCAGGTCCCGGCTACTTCGTGAAACCGACCCTGTTCGTCGATATCCCGGCCGAAAGCCCGCTGTGGCGCGAGGAGATCTTCGGCCCCGTGCTGTGCCTGCGCAGCTTCGATAGCGAGGACGAGGCGATCGGCGCGGCCAACGACACCGAGTTCGGCCTGGTCGCCACGGTCGTCACGCGCGACGCAGGGCGGAGCAGGCGAGTGGCGGCCGAACTGGAAGCGGGCGTTGTGTGGATCAACGCGCCGCAGGTCATCTTTCCTCAGACCTCATGGGGCGGCTACAAGCGCAGCAGCATCGGGCGCGAGCTGGGTCCGTTCGGGCTCGCCGCCTTCCAGGAAATCAAGCAGGTGCTCATGCCTGCCGGGGCCGCCGGCGCTGTGGAATGCGTTCGCGGCGCATGAGCTTTTGTCATGGCCCGCATGCAGAGATTTCGTTTGTTGCGGGTTTTTGACGCACGTAGAGTCCATTCACGTAGCACGTTCGCGTGATTTTTGGTAATGGCAGCGCGCATTGGGCAGCGCCCATACGGTTCAATCAGGAGATGACCATGCAGGGGATCAAGCTGGGGAGAAGGCAGGCCATTAAGGCGATCGGCACGGCTCTGGCGGCATCGGCGCTGCCCATGCCATTCATCAGTACTGCCAGGGCACAGGAGAAGAGCTATGCGGGCAAGACCCTGCGGCTGCTCACCTGGTCCGACGACACCGGCGCAGCGGCTTTGCGCAACATCGCCGCCACGTTCAGCCAGAAGACCGGTGCACAGGTCATCGCCGACCGCGCCGATGGCACCTCCGGCATGGTCGCGAAACTCAAGGCGGCCGGCGACCGGCCCACCTACGACGTGATCACGCTTGCCGGGGTCGGCGCCTCCGGTCTTGCCGATGCGGGCCTGCTGACGAAGCCGGACCTGAACAAGCTGCCGAACCTGAAAGACGTCGCACCGCAATACCGCACGGGCGCCAACGGATTCGGCGTCGGCTACCTGCTGTGGTCGGACGGTCTCATCTACAACACGTCCACCGTGAAGGCCGCGCCCTCGACGTACGAAGCCCTTTGGGATCCGAAGTATGCGGGACGCCTGTTCCTGCCGCCGCCCGAATGGGCGGAAGCGGTCGATCTCGCGATCATCGCCGCGAAGATGGCGGGCGGTTCGCAGCAGAATATCGATCCGGGCTTCGAGAAACTCGCCCAGTTGAAGGACCGTGTGCTGACACTCGGCGAGAACCCGAACCAGGTCGCCGACCTGTTCCGCACCGGCTCGCTCGACATCGGCGGCATCTATGCACCGGCATTCTTTCCGGAGCAGATCCGCAAGCCCGAGTACAAGATGGCCGTGACTTACGGCATGAAAGAGGGCTTCGCGACCCAGCTGATGTTTACGGTGATTCCGAAGTCGCATCCCGGCGATATCGATCTCATCCACGCGTTCATCAATCATTCGCTCGATGCCGGCGTGCAGGGCCGCATGGCCGCCGACGTGCTCAACGGTCCGGTGAACTCGCGCGCGATCATTCCCGCCGAAAGCCGCGCCTTCGTGCCGTCGCCGCAGCAGATCGCCGAGAAGGCCGTGCTTCACGACGACAAGGCGCTCGCCGCGTTGCAGCCTGCGTGGATCAAGCGCTTCACCGAGATCTTTTCCGCGTGAGCGCCATGTCAGCCCTCTCTTCACATCGCGCGGGCACGCCGGCGCAGGCCGGCGAGTCGACGGCCCAGCCCGCCACCGCAACGGCGCTGCCGCGCGTGCCGCCGTTGCTGCTGCTCGCGCCGATCCTCGCGTTTCTCGCCGTGCTCATCGCGGCGGCGCTCGCCGTGCTGCGCATGAGCTTCGGTGTTCCGGGCAACGAGTGGCATGCCTTCACGCTGCAGAATTACGTCGACCTCGGGGACGCCTACTTCCTGCGCTCGCTCTGGCTGACCTTGCGCCTGGCCTTCCAGAGCATGATCGTTGCGGTCGTGCTGGCGATTCCGGTGGCACTCGCGATGGCGCGTACGCAGTCGCGCACCGCGCGACGCCTCCTGCTGGCCGGCGTACTGCTGCCGCTGCTGGTCAACCTGCTGCTGCAGGGCTACGGGTGGCTCGTGATGCTGGGGCCGGCGGGCCTCGTCAATCACGTGCTCATGGCCACCGGCCTGATCGGGCGCCCCGTGTTGTGGCTGTATCGCGAGAACGGTGTGCTGCTCGGACTGATTCAAACGGCCTTTCCGCTCGCTGTGCTGCCCATCTCGAGCGCGATGCGTGCGGTGTCGCGCTCGTACGAAGAGGCGGCGGCTACCCTCGGCGCAAGCCGCTGGCAGACGCTGCGCCACGTGATGCTGCCGCTTGCGATGCCCGGCATCGTCTCGGGCGCGCTGCTCGTGTTCGCCTATAACGCGAGCGCGTTCGCGGTGCCATTGCTGCTGGGCGGACGCCGCGTGCCGATGCTCGCCGTACTCGTGCACGATCAGGTCGCGCCGTTGCTGAACTGGCCCGCGGCGTCTGCCTCGGGTGTCGTTCTGATGGCCGCGACGCTTGCGGTGATGGCCATCTCGCAACGGCTGGTGCGCAACCTGCAACGCCACGCGGAGTCCCGCTCATGAATGCCTTGCGTATTCCCCTGACGATGCCCGGCCGCCTCAGCCGCGTGACGGGATGGTGCGCGACGATCGTGCTCTTTCTCGCCGCGCTGCCGATTCTGACGATGATCACGATGTCGTTCGGCAATGCCGACACGCTCGAATTTCCGCCGCAGAGCTTCGGCTTGCACTGGTATCGGGCCGCCTGGCACACCTTCGTGTCGCCCGACGCGAGCGACGTGCTGTCCATGGGCACCGCGCTCACGACGAGCCTCATCGTCGCGGTCTCGACGATGTTCATCGCCACCGCCGTTTCCGTGCCCGCTGCCTACGCGCTCTCGCGCTACCGCTTTCGCGGCAAGGCCGTGATCGAGCAACTGGTCGCGCTGCCGCTCGTCTATCCGCTCGTGATGCTGGGGCTTTCGCTGCTGCTCGTCTTCAATGTCCTACCGGTGGAACTGGGCATGGGGCGGCTCGTCATTGCGCACGTCATCCTGGCGCTGCCGTTCACGGTGAAGAACTGCGCGGCATCGGTTGCGTCGATCGGACCGGAGTTCGAGGAAGCCGCCTGCGTGATGGGTGCGAGCCCGCGGCGTGCGCTCGTCGACGTCGTACTGCCGCTCATGCGTCCCGGCATTCTCGCCGGCATGCTGTTCGCGTTCATCATTTCGTTTAACGAATTCACGGTGACGTTCTTCCTCTACGGCATCAACACGATGACGCTGCCTGTCTGGCTCTACAGCCGCACCGTGTCGTCGCTCGACCCAACCGTGTTTTCGTTCGCGGTCTTCATCGTGCTGATCGACTTCGCCTTGATCTGGCTGCTCGAAAAGCTCGTCGGCGACGCAGGCGTGGCGCTCTGATCGCCGCCTCTCACGCGGTCCCCGGGCACAAAGGAACTCTCATGACTCATCTGTCTTTGCAGGCCATCACCAAGCGCTTTCACAACGCGTTCGCGGTCGACCACGTCGATCTCAACGTTCCGGACGGCAAGCTGGTGTGTTTTCTCGGGCCGTCCGGCTGCGGCAAGACAACCCTGCTGCGTGTCATCGCGGGCCTGGAGACGCCGACTTCCGGATCGGTGCTGTTCGCGGGGCGCGACCTCACGCAGGTGCCGGCCAACCGGCGCGACTTCGGCATGGTGTTTCAGTCGCTTGCGCTGTTCCCGCATATGACCGTTGCCGCCAATGTCGCCTATCCGCTGCGTTTGCGCGGCGTCGACAAGCGCGCACAAGCGAAGCGCGTGGCCGAACTGCTCGAGCTGATCCAGCTTCCGCACATGGCGAACCGGCCCGTTACGCAGCTTTCCGGCGGGCAGCGCCAGCGCGTGGCGATTGCGCGGGCGATTGCCTCGTCGCCGAAACTGCTGCTGCTCGACGAACCGCTCTCGGCGCTCGACGCGAAGCTGCGTGAAGCGATGCAGGTCGAGATTCGGCTGCTGCAACAGCGGCTCGGCATCACGACGATCATGGTCACGCATGACCAGCGCGAAGCGATGACGATGGCCGACGAGATCGTGGTAATGCAGAAAGGGCGTATCGCCCAGGTCGGCAGGCCGCTCGACATTTACCGCGATCCCGTGAATGAATTCGTGGCGGACTTCATCGGCCTCGGCAACATCTTGCCCGTGACGCTCGAAGCCGACGCCGGCATCGCGCTGCCGGGCGGCCAGCGGATCGCCGTCAATGGCGCGATGCGCGCGCCGGAGCGCTCGGGCGACATCCGCCTGCTGATTCGCCCGGAAGACGTGTGTGTGCGGCCCATGACGGCGGATCCCGGCCCGAACGTCGTCGCCGGCAAGGTGACCTTCGTTCGCGACGTGGGCGCGCAGATCGAAGCAACGATCGATTGCGGGGGCTTCACGCTCACCGCCGCCACCACGCCCCGCGAAACGCCGGACTTCGAAGTGGGGCGCCCCGTGCTCGCCGAGATGCCGGCCCACGCGTGCAGGCTGATTCCGGCGCATACCGCGCACTGAAATTTCGCGTCGAAATTTTTTACCCCCAAAGAAGCAGCTGGAAGGAGACATCCGTCATGAACACCACTCACGTCACCACGAACCGCGTGCAGCGCCTGGCGGCTCGCACCATCGCAGCCTTCGCGCTGGCCGGCATGGCTGGCCTCAGCGCGTTCGCACCGCTCGCGCACGCGGATGCCCTCGACACGATTGCGAAATCGGGTGTCGTGCGCGTCGGCGTTTTCGAGGACTATCCGCCGTTTGGATCGATCGGGCCCGACATGAAGCCGCAGGGCTACGACATCGACGTGGCCAATCTGATCGGCAAGGCCCTGAATGCAAAGGTCGAACTCGTGCAGGTGACGGGCGACAACCGCATGGCCTATCTGGCGGATCACAAGGCGGACATGCTGCTCTCGGTTGGCCAGACGCCCGAGCGCGCGAAGGTCATCGACTTCTCGCAGCCATATGCGCCGTACTATCTCGCGGTATTCGGTCCGAAATCGCTGGCGGTGAAGAATGCGGGCGATCTGGCCGGCAAGACGGTCGCCGTTGCACGCGGCACGCTCGAAGATCTCAGCGTGTCCAAGGTGGCGCCGCCCTCCGCGGTCATCAAGCGCTTTGACGACCCGAACGGCGCGATTTCCGCTTTCCTGTCCGGTCAGGCCCAACTGCTCGTGGTTGGCAACGATGTCGGCGCGACCATCATGGCCCGTCATCCCGCCAACGATCCGGAGCAGAAGTTCTCGTTGTTCAGTTCGCCCGATCACGTGGGGCTGAACAAGAACGAGCCGCGCCTGAAGCAGAAAGTCGACGATGCCATCGCCGCCGCAAAGAAGGACGGCTCGATGAACGCCATCTCGCTCAAGTGGCTGCGCGCTCCGCTGCCGGCCAGTCTTTGATGCGCTCCGGCTCCCGCTTACCTGAACGACAGACGGCGCAGCGATGACTTACACATTCGACTTTAGTGACTTCGGTCTTTACGCGGGCATGCTCGCGCGCGGCGTGGAAGTGACGCTCGGCCTGACGGCGGTCTCGACCGTGCTGGGCGGCCTGCTCGGCATTGCCGGCGCGAGCCTTGCCGTCGCGGGCCCGAGGTGGGTGCGCGCGCTGGTGGCGTCCTATGTCGAGCTGATCCGCAATACGCCTTTTCTCGTGCAGCTCTTTTTCGTGTTTTTCGGGCTGCCGGGGCTGGGCGTGCAGATCAACGAGATGCAGGCGGCGGTATTGGCGATGACCGTGAATCTGGGGGCCTACGCGACCGAGATCGTGCGCGCCGGCATCGACTCTGTCCCTCGCGGCCAGCGCCAGGCGGCCATGGCGCTCGGCTTGCAGGGGCGGCAGGTTTTCCGCCACGTGGTGCTACCTCAGGCGCTCGCCAACGTTTTCCCGGCGCTGCTGGGCCAGGTGCTGATCGTCATGCTCGGCTCGGCCGTCGTTTCGCAGATTTCCGTGCCCGACCTGACCTACGCAGCCAACTTCATCCAGTCGCGCAACTTCCGCTCGTTCGAGAGCTACGTGATCGTCACGCTGATCTATCTCTTGCTGTCGATCGTGCTGCGGCTGCTCATCAACAGGCTCGGCAAGGGCCTCTTCGCCGGACGCACGGCGCGCGGCGCCGGCGCCTCGCGCGCATCCCTGCGCGCGTGGTTTTCCGGTCGCGCCCGCATGGCGGCATCCGGCCTTTCGAAGGAGCGTTCGTAATGGTCGAGTTCACTCTCTGGGATATCGCGCGCAATCTGCTGCTGGCCGCGCGCTGGACCGTCCTGCTCTCGCTTTGCGCGTTCGTTGGAGGCGGCATTGCGGGCCTCGTGCTGCTGGCGATGCGCGTGTCGCCGTTGGCCTGGCTGCGTCGGATCGCCGTGCTGTACGTCGAGCTGTTTCAAGGCACGCCACTGCTGATGCAGCTCTTTCTCGCGTTCTTCGGGCTGCCGCTCGTGGGAATCGAAGTGTCGCCATGGCTGGCCGCAACGGTGACGCTCACGCTCTACACGAGCGCCTACCTGGCCGACATCTGGCGCGGCTGCGTCGAAGCCGTGCCACGAGGGCAGTGGAGCGCCGCGGCCAGCCTCGGCATGACATGGCCTCAGCAGCTGCGTTACGTCGTCTGGCCGCAGGCATGGAAAATCGCCGTGCCGCCCACGGTCGGCTTTCTCGTGCAGGTGGTGAAGAGTACGGCGCTCACGTCGATCATCGGCCTGACCGAGCTGACCAAGACCGGAACCATGATCACGAACGCCGTATTTCGTCCGTTCCCGATCTACGCAATGGTCGCACTGCTGTACTTCGCGATGTGCTTTCCGCTCACGTGGTACGCACGTGTGCTCGAAGGCCGCTACCAGCGTGCCCGTCACCGCTGAACGCATGAACTTCAACGCTTTTCAGAAGCAGGTTTCCACATGATTACCATTAGCAACGTATCGAAGTGGTACGGTCAGTTCCAGGTGCTCACCGACTGCACGACGGAAGTGAAAAAAGGCGAAGTCGTCGTGGTGTGCGGGCCGTCGGGCTCGGGAAAATCGACGCTCATCAAGACGGTCAATGGCCTCGAACCGTTTCAGAACGGCGAGATCAGGATCAACGGCGAGTCGGTGGGCGACAGGAAGACCAATCTGTCGAAGCTGCGTTCGAAAGTGGGCATGGTCTTTCAGCATTTCGAACTCTTCCCGCATATGTCGATTACCGAAAACCTCACGCTCGCCCAGGTGAAGGTGCTTGGCCGGCACAAGGACGAGGCCGCGCAAAAGTCCCTGGGGCTGCTGCATCGCGTGGGCCTGCGCGCTCATGCGGACAAGTTTCCCGGCCAGCTCTCCGGTGGTCAGCAGCAGCGTGTCGCGATCGCCCGCGCGTTGTCGATGGACCCGATCGCCATGCTGTTCGACGAGCCAACCTCGGCCCTCGACCCGGAGATGATCAACGAGGTGCTGGACGTGATGGTCGAACTCGCCCAGGAAGGCATGACGATGATGTGCGTGACGCACGAGATGGGCTTCGCGAAGAAGGTGGCGAATCGCGTGATCTTCATGGACCAGGGGTGTATCGTCGAAGACGATCTCAAGGAGGCGTTCTTTGCGCAGCCGAAGTCGAGCCGCGCGAAGGACTTCCTTTCAAAAATCCTTCACTAGGCCGCTTCGGTTAAATCGGAAACGCGAATTCCATGCGACGCCTTCCTCCCCTCAACGCACTGCAGGTATTCGAAGTGGTGGCCCGCCACCGCAGCTTCACCTGTGCCGCGGAACATCTATGTCTCACGCAGGGCGCGGTGAGCCGGCAGATCCTCTCGCTGGAGGACTACTACAACTTTCCGCTTTTCATCAGGGGAAAGAAAGGGCTCACGCTCACGACCGAAGGCGAGATGCTGCTGCCCGTCGTGAAGGAGGGCCTCGCGCGCATCGAGGAGACGTCGGCGCGTTTGACGCGGCAGCGCACCGATCTCGCCATGAAGGTGCCGACCTGCATCATGCGCTGGATGTTGCCGCGCATCATGCGGTTTCAGGGCGAGCACCCCGACTTGCTGGTGCTGATCACGGCAACCTGGCAGCATGACGTCGACTTCCAGGCCGAGCCGTTCGACGCCGCGATCATCTACGGCTCGTCCCCAGGGGCCGATGTTCACGCGGTGCCGCTCTTCGACGAGCAGATTACGCCGGTGTGCGCGCCGGAACTGCTGAACAGCAAGCCGCTCGCCCAGTTCGACGATCTCTCGCAATTCACGCTGCTGCATCCGACGCGAGACCATCGTGACTGGCGACAGTGGCTCGATCAGGTCGGCGCGACCCAGGTGGACGCGAACCTGGGGCCGAGTTTCGAGACACTCGACCTGGCGACGAACGCCGCCATGCAGGGCTTCGGCATCGCGATCGGCGACCGCACGCTGGTCGATGACGACCTCGTGGCGAAGCGGCTCGTCATGCCGTTCGACACGGTGATCGAAACGGGCGCGCGCTATTACTTTGTCTATCCCGAGTGCGTGGCACATCAGCCGAAGGTGAAGCTCTTCAGCGAGTGGATGGCACGGAATCACCAACCACAACCGGCGCTTGCGCCGCTATAGCAACCGCCAGGGCTAGCGGCGCACGCTCAAGTCTGCGCCGCCGCTTCATCCGCTTTATCGCGTTCCAGCAAAGGATAGGCGAGCGCGCAAATATGCGACTGGATGCGCACGAGATCGCGCAGCACGTCGAGGTGCAGCGAACTCGAGGCCAGGCTGTCCGGCTGGCCTTCGCGCAGCCGTTCGAGGTGGCGCTCGCGCGTCAATCGTTCGAGTTGCCGCAGTGCCTGCTTGTCGGCGATGAGCTGCGCCGCGGTCTGCGTCCGCCCCGTCACGAGCAGGGCCTGGGCCCGGCGAAAGCTGTCGATCACCGAGTCGTGCAGCATGCGCAGCTCTTCGGTGCCCTCGGCCGAAAAGCTCAGTTGCATCTTGATCTTCTTCTGCGCGATCTCGAGCAGATTTCTGTCGATGATGTCGCCGATATGCTCGAGATTGATCACGGCGGTCATGATGTCCGACGCCCAGCGCCGGTCCTCTTCGCTGAGCGGCTCGCGGGTCAGTTCGGTGACGTAGCGCTTGATCGCGTCGTGGAGTACGTCCACGGTGTCGTCGCGGCTCGCGATATCGCTCACCGCGCGGCGGTCATTGGCGAGCAGCACCGGAACGCTCTCGCGCAGCATGGCCTCGACGATCTCGCTCATCCTGATCACTTCGCGCGCCGCGCACGCCAGCGCCAGCGGCGGAGACTGCAGGGCGCTTTCATCGAGGTAGCGCGGCGAGCCCGCGTCGTCGCCCGCAGCGGGCGAGGGCATCATGCGCTCCAGCAGACGCGCTACCGGATCGAGCAGTCCGATGAACACGATCGCGATGGCGACGTTCAGGCCCGTGTGAAAATCGGCAATCGTGCGGCTGGCGTCGCCGGGCAGCGTGTCGAGCAGGCGCGCGAGCGGCGAGCACACGGCGAGCAGCAGCACGCACACGCCGCCGCGCAGCAGCAGGTTGCCGGCGGGCAGCCTGCGGCGGCTGAGGTCGTCGCCCTTCGCCGCCTCGAAATACGGACTGAGCGCGCTGCCGACGTTCGCGCCGAGCACCATGGCGATCGCGATGTCGAGAGGCACTGTATGCAGCTTTGCGAGCGACATCACGAACAACACGACCGGAATGCTCGAATGCGCGGCCCATGTGAGCACGCACGCCAGCGCGGCGTTGAGCACGGGCTCGCCAGACAGCGCGCCGAGCACCGTACGCAGCGCGGGCGCGGTTTCCGCGGGCTGCACCGTCGAGACGAGCAGCGTGAGCGCGAGCAGCATGAGTCCGAGGCCGATCGATGCGCGGCCGATGTCGCGGTTGCGCGAGCCCTTGCCCCTTTCGAACAAGGCCATGCCGATCAGCAGGCACGCGGGTGAGATCCAGCTGAGGTCGAGCGAGAACGCCTGCACGATCAGCGTCGAGCCCACGTTCGCGCCGAGCATCACGGCGAGTCCCGTCACCGCTCCCATCAGGCCGCGCGCCGCGAAGGACGACGCGATCATGCCGGTTGCCGTACTGCTCTGCAGCGCGCCGGTGATCGCGAGTCCCGCACAGAACGCGTTGAAGCGGTTGCCGAGGCTGCGCGCCATGAAGCGCCGCAGCGACGCCCCGAACGCGCGCATGAGCCCGGACTCGACCATGTGCAGGCCCCATGTGAGCAGTGCGACACCGCCCGCGAGATGAAGCACGATCAGGATCATCCGGCGCCTCCCTTGTGTTGTTTTTGGTTACATCGCTTGCACGCCTGCCGCGATCGCCTCCTCGAGTATCATCAGCGCACCGCAGCTTTGGTCGAGACGCGCGACAGTGCGAGTAGCACGAGGAGCGTGCCGCCGCCCAGCACCATCGTGAGGGTCGACGCGTCGAAGATCGCACCACGGTCGGACAGCGCGAAGATGCCGACGGGCAGCGTGACCCAGCCGGGCGGGTAGATCATCAGCGTCGCGCCCAGCTCGCCCATCGACAACGCGAAGCTCAGGCTGAACGACGCGAGCAGATACGGCGCGATGAGTGGCAGTGTCACGCGGGTCAGCTGGTAGAACGGCCGCGCGCCGAGGCTTTCGGCGACCTCGCCATACTCCGGCGCGAGCCGCGAGAGCCCAGCCGACACGTTGCCATACGTGAACGCCGAAATCAGCAGGAAGTGGGCGAGAAACACGATGGACGCCGTGCCGTTGAGCAGGACGGGCGGCTGGCTGAACGCCACGAGCAGCCCGAGCCCGATGGAGACCGACGGCACGGCGCTCGGCACGAAGAACACGACGTCGAGCACGCGCTTCGGCATACCCTTCATGCCACGCAGCGCGAGTGCCGCCCATGTGCCGCTCACGAGCGCCGCCGCACTGGCCAACGCCCCGGTGAGCACGCTCACGCGCAACTGGTCGGCCGAATCGGTGTGGAACACCCGCGCGTAGTGGGCGAGCGTCAGGTGGCTCGGCAGGATGCCGTTCCACTGTCCGCTCACGCTGGCGAGCGCGATCATCGCGACCGGCAATCCATAGATCGCGGCGAATAGCAGCGCCGTCGCACTCCAGGTCGACACCTTTGCCCATTTAGCCCAAAGCAGCACGGCGACCTCCGCAAAGTGACACGACTGTCCGGTAGCAGGCATAGAGCCCGAGCGACAGCGCGATGTTGATGACGGCGATCACGCAGGCCGTGGTGTAGTCGAACTCCTGAATCGCCTTGCCGTAGATGAGCAGCGGCAGGGTGATCACGTCTTTCGCGCCGATGAACAGCACGATGCCGAACTCGTTGACGGTCAGCAGCAGGCACAGGCTGCCGCCGGCGAGCAGCGCGGGCAGCGCGGCGGGCAGGATGATCTGCCGGATGATGCGCAGCGGCTTCGCGCCGAGACTGCTCGCCACTTCGATCTGCGCGTTGTCGATCTGCGAGAAGCAGGCAAGCAGCGGGCGCATGATGAACGGCGTATAGACCGTCACCTCGGAGAGCACGACGCCCCACTGCGTGTACAGGAAGTCGACGGGCGGCAGGTTCAGGTGGAAGAACGTCATCAGCGACTGGTTCAACAGGCCCGCCGAGCCGTACACGAACGTGAAGGCGAGCGCGACGAGAAAGGTCGGCAGTGCGATGAACGTATCGATCAGACGGCCGACGAAGCGCGCGCCAGGAAACGGCACGAATGCGATCACGAGCGAGAACACGAAGCCCAGCACGAGGCAGCCCGCCGACGCGCTGACCGCAATGGCGATCGTGTGATACAGGCCGCTCAGGAACTGTCGCGAATGCAGCACGGCCGCGAAGTTCGCGAGCGTGAGCGTGTGAGTGCTGGAGTCGGCCCCGCCGCCCAGCGCCTGCAGCGCGATGAGGCCGAACGGGTAGAAGAAGATTGCCGCCAGCACCACGAGCGGCGGCGCGATCCAGAGGCCGCGCCAGCTGGCCGGGGAGCGGCCGGCTGGAGCGGGCGGTGCAATGACGAGATCAGCCATGGCCTTCGACCTCCGGTACGAGCGTGACGTCCGCGGCGTCGAAATGAACGGACATCGCAGTGCCGGGCTCCGGCGGACTTTCGAGCGGCGCACGCGTGAGACGCAGGGCCTCGCCGCCGACATCGAGCACGACGCTGTGCAGTTCGCCGAGCCACTGCACGCTCTGCACGACGCCCGTCACGCGGTTGGACGCTTCCGTGCGCGGCCTGAAGTGCAGATCGTGTGGCCGCACGCACACATAACACGTGCTGGCGGCGGGCAGGCCGTGATGATTGCGCCCGACGATCGAGAAGTCGCCGCAGCGCACCCGCGCGAAGCCGTCGGTCGTGGGCTCCAACTGCTGCGCCGGCAACACGTTCGCACGCCCGAGGAACTCCGCCGCGAAGCGGTTCGGCGGATGCCGGTAGAGCCCCTGGGTCTCGCCGTGGGCCACCAGCTTGCCGTCGCGCATGATGCCGATGTGGTTCGCGAGCGTGAGCGCCTCGGTCTGATCGTGCGTCACATAGAGCACGGTCAGCGAGGGCAGGCTGCGATGCAGCTTCGCCAGCTCGTCGAGCATCGAGCGCCGGATCTGCGCGTCGAGCGCGGAGAGCGGCTCGTCGAGCAGCAGCACCTGGGGCTGGATCGCGAGCGCACGCGCGATCGCCACGCGCTGCTGCTGGCCGCCGGAGAGTTCGCGCGGATAGCGCTTCGCATACTTCGACATGCCGACGAGGCCGAGGCACTCGGGCACCCGTGTGCGGATCGTGTCCGCATCGGTGCCGCGTGCACGCAGGCCAAAGGCGACGTTGTCTTCCACGCGCATGTGCGGAAAAAGCGCGTAGTTCTGCACGACCATGCCGATGTTGCGTGCATACGGCGGCAGACGTGTCACGTCGCGCGCGCCGATCATGATGCGTCCCGCGCTCGGCTGCACAAAGCCCGCGACGGCCCGCAGCGCGGTCGTCTTGCCGGAGCCCGAGGGGCCGATGAGCGCGACGATCTCGCCGGGCTTCACGGTGAGCGTGAGCGAGTCGAGAATGGTCTGGCCGCCGTACGTCACCGAGACATTCTCGAAGCCGATTCCGCTTGCGCCGTGCGCGACCGCCGCCGGCACCGCGGGGGCCTGCGGCGCAGGCCCGCGTTCCATGGTGAATGTATTGGCCATTAGTTGCTCGAGATCGCCTGGTTGTAAGTTGCCACGTCGGACTTCAGGTCGTGCATGACCTGGTTCCAGTCGGGCTCCCAGATTTCGACGCCCTGCAGCATCGCGCTGAGCGTCTTGAAGTTGGCGTCGGTGGGATGCACGTCGGTGCGCACGGGCATGCCGTAGGCGGACTTGCTCACGTCCTGCTGGGCCTCGGCGCTCAGCAGGAAGTCGATCAGCTTCTTGCCGTTGTCCGTATGCGGCGCGCCGGCGACGAGACCGATGTAGTAGGGCAGCGAGAAGGTGGCGCGGCGCCCGCTCGGACCGGCGGGGAAGAAGACCGCAATGTTCGGGTTGTCGCGCATCTGCGAGAGGTTCATCTGCAGATCGCCGTTGGCGACGTAGAGTTCGCCCTTGTTCACGAGCGCCGTGAGCTTGCCCGTGGAGGCGGAGGGCCCGAGGTTGTTCACCTGGAGCTTGCGCAGATACGCGAAGCCGCCGTCCTTGCCGTCGAACGCGTGGAAGGTCTGCAGCATCAGCGCGGTGCCGTCACCGGCCTGGCCCGGCGTCGAGTACTGCACCTTCTGCTTGAACTGCGGGGCGAGCAGGTCCGTGTAGGCCTTGGGCGCGCTCTTGAGCACCGCAGAGTTGTAGATGAACGTGGGGTAGTTGTCGACCATGGCGACATACAGCCCCTTGGCGTCCTTGTCGCGCGCGGCGATCATGTCGGCGCCAGCCGGCGAGTAGGGCTGCAGCAGGCCGTCGGCCGCGGCCTTTTGCATGAACGGCGGCAACGTCACGAGCACGTCGGCCTGAATATTCGACTTCTCCTTGCCGAGGCGATCCACCACGCCGCTCGACCCGGCCTCGATATATTGCACCTTGACGCCCGTTGCCTTCGTGAAGGCTTCGAACTGGTTGCCGAACCAGCTCGGCGTGCCGTCGTGCAGACCGTCCGCGCTATAGATGGTCACGACGCCGGATTGTGCATGCACGGAGCCCGCTGCGAAGGCGAAGGCACAGGTCACCGCGGCGATCAGTTGAGTTTTCATATTCAACCTTCCTTGAGTTCGGATGCTGAAAAAAACCTCGTAGGGCCGCGCGCTGGCGGCTTGCGTCGCAATCCTGCCGGTTGCTGCCGTTACTCCCAGGGCATGGACCAGGTCCTGACGTTGGTGTAGCTCTTCATCGCCTCGACCATGCCTTCCTTGTAGCCGTTGCCGGAGTCCTTGATGCCGCCGAACGGCGACATCTCGGTGCGGTAACCCGGCACTTCCCAGACGTTCACGGTGCCGACCTCCAGTTCGTTGACGAACTTCGTCGTGTAGTCGAGCCGGTTCGTGCAGACGCCCGAGGAGAGGCCGTAGGCGGTCGAGTTCGAGATGCGGATGATGTCTTCGATCTGGTTGGGAACGCGAATGATCGGGATGACCGGGCCGAAGGTCTCCTCGCGCACGAGTTCGCAGTCGTAGGGCACGTGATCGACGACGGTGGGGGCGAACAGCGCGCCCTGGCGGGGGGCGCCGTAGAGCACGCGTGCGCCGTGCGCTTCGGCGTCGGCCACGCGGCGCTCGAACAGTTGCGCGGCCGCTTCGTTGATGACCGTGCCCACGTCGACGCTCGGGTCCATCGGGTCGCCGCACTTGAGCTTCTTCGCGTGCACGAGCACACGTTCGACGAAGGCATCCGCCACGCTTTCCACCACGAGAATGCGTTTGACCGCCGTGCAGCGCTGGCCGGAATTCTTGGTCGCGCCCGTCACCGCGAGCAGCGCGGCTCGGTCGAGGTCGGCGTCTTCCATGACGATGAGCGGGTCGTTGCCGCCCAGTTCCAGCACGGTGCGGCGGTAGCCCGCGTGCTGCGCGATGTACTTGCCCACACGTACCGAGCCGGTGAACGTGACCAGGTCGCAGTGCGGGTCCGTGATCATGCTGTCGCCCATCGTGCGCGGATTGCCGGTCACGACGCTCAGCATCTCGGGCGGCAGGCCCGCTTCGTAGAGCACGTCGGCGAGGGCGAGCGCGGTGAGCGGCGTGAGTTCGGTGGGCTTGAGCACCACCCGGTTGTTGGTTGCGATGGCCGGCGCGAGCTTGTGGCTCACCATGTTCAGCGGATGGTTGAACGGCGTGATGGCGGATATCACGCCGAGCAGCGGCAGACGCGTCGTGAAGATCTTGCGGTTCTTGCCGTTCGGGCTGATATCGCACGAGTAGACTTCGCCATCGTCCTTGATCGTGAGTTGCGCGGCAAACGACCAGACGTCGTAAGCGCGGCTTGCTTCGTAGAGCGAATCTTTCCAGCACAGACCAGACTCCGCGGTGATGAGGCGCGCGAAGTCCTCCTTGCGGTCGCGCAGCGCTTCGGCGGTGGTCTGGAGAATGCGCTGGCGCTCGAAGCGCGTGAGGTGCGGGCGCGCGGCGTGGGCTTTGGCGAACGCTTCCTGCACGTGTTCGGGCCGGCCCGCGGGCACGGTGCCGACCACTTCGTTCGTGTAGGGGTTGAAGACTTCGATCACTTCGTCGGTCGAGACCTTCCGGCCGGCGATGCGCATGGACTCCTGCCTGAATGCGGGTTTGGTCATGACGTTCATCGCTTACCTCGTTCTATGATCCGGTTGGGCACGCCCCCTCGCGAATGCGAGCGGCGGCGTGCGGGGGGCTTCGTGTTGATACGTGTGTCAAGCGGCGGCGGCTTGTGCGACGTGGTTCA
This sequence comes from Paraburkholderia sp. EG286B, assembly GCF_040965655.1. Classification (NCBI taxonomy): domain Bacteria; kingdom Pseudomonadati; phylum Pseudomonadota; class Betaproteobacteria; order Burkholderiales; family Burkholderiaceae; genus Paraburkholderia; species Paraburkholderia sp. EG286B. Next base: position 372,699 of record NZ_JBFRCF010000007.1, read on the forward strand.
GCGCGACATCGAAAATGTCGAAGTTGCGCAGCGCGCGGCCCTGCGGCCAGTCGGTCTGGCGGTTGACGATGAGCGGCACGTCCTGCTCCGAGATCCCGCCATGCGAGCGCAGCGGTTCAGTCAGGCCAGAGAAGTCGTGGCGCGCGGCGCTCGTGCCGAACACCTTGGCGCGCGTGCCGACCACGATGAGGTCGCCGATCCGGTCAGGCGGCAGCTCGAAGCGCTCGCATGCCGCCTCGCTCGTCAGCGCGAGTTCCACGCCCGCGGTGTTGCGCAGCTTGTCGAGCAGCGTCGCCGCGCCAGCGGCGTCGGTGCCCTCGGGCAGGTAGATGGTGGCGAACGAGCCGAGCGCGCCGTGGTGCGCGACGTAGGGATCGGTGATCGGCAGGATCACGCGCGCGCGGCCCTTGCCGGTCCACTCGTCGAACAGATCCTGGAGATAGAGCACATCGGGCTCGCCATTCGCGCGGTGTTTGTCGTTCATGCCGTGGTCCGCCGTGATCGCGAGCACGCAGCCTGCGGCGTCGAGTTCGCCCACATAGCGGTCGAACATCGCGTAGAAGTCGTTCGCTTTCGGCGCTCCGGGCGCGGCTTTGTGCTGCACGTAATCGGTCGTCGAGAGATACATCAGGTCGGGGCGGAACGTATCGAGAAGCTTCACGCCGGCGGCGAACACGAACTCGGAAAGATCGGCGGAGTAGACGTCGGGCAGCGGCTTGCCGACGAACGCGAGCAGGTCGCCGAGACCGTTTTGCTCGCGCGTCGCCTGATCGGCCTTTTCAGCCGAGAACGCGATGGCGCGGCCGCTCGCGAAGTCGAGCCCCTTGCCGAGCAGCGTGCGCAGTTTGTCCTTCGCAGTAACGACCGCCACTTTCGCGCCGGCGTCGTGGAACGCCGCGAAGATCGTGGGGGCGCGCAGGAAACGCGCGTCGTTCATCATCACTTCCTCGCCGCTCGCACGGTCGTAGAAGTAGTTGCCCGCAATACCATGCACTTTCGGCGGGCGGCCCGTGAGGATCGAGAGATTGTTCGGGTTGGTGAAGCTGGGGATCACGCACTGCGCAATGCGGCTCGTGCCGGTGCGCAGCAGCTTCGCCAGATGCGGCGCGCGGCCTGCCTTGATGGCCTCCTCGATATACGCCGGCTCGGAGCCGTCGAGGCAGATCACCACGACGGGTGCGGCGGGAAAGCGGTATTCGCGGCCGTTCACGGCCACTGCGGTGTCGTTCAGCGTGCTCATTGCATCTCCATTCAGGCTGTCTTTTCGATCTGGCCGACCATGCCCATTTCCTCGAGGACCTCGCCGATCGCGGCGAGTGCGGCGCGGATTTCCTTTTCGCCGATCCGGCCAATACAGCCGATACGGAACGAGTCGGCCACGGTCAGCTTGCCCGGATAGATCACGAAGCCGCGCGCCTTCAAACTTTCATAGAACTGGGCAAAGACGAAGCGCGGGTCCTCGGGCATGTGAAACGTGACGATGATCGGCGCCTGCAGCGCATCCGCGAGCAGCGGCCGGAAGCCGAGCGCGCGCATGCCGTCGAGCAGGATCCGGCAGTTGTTGCGATAGCGTCCCCCGCGACCGGCTACGCCACCTTCGGCATCGAACTCATCGAGCGCCTGGTGGAAGGCAACGATCACGTGCGTGGGCGGCGTGAACCGGTACTGGCTCGTCTTCTCCATGTTGAGCCACTGGTCGTGCAGGTCGAGCACGAGCGTGGTGGCGTTGCCCTGCGTGCGCTTGAGCGCCTCCACCCGGCAGATCACGAAGCCGAGGCCCGGTACACCTTCGATGCACTTGTTGGACGATGCGGCGACCGCGTCGATGTGCATGGCCTGCACGTCGATGGGCAGCGCGCCGAAGGCGCTCATCGAATCGACGAGATAGCCCTTGCCGTATCTGGCCGCCAGTGCGCCGATCTGCGCGATGGGGTTCAGAATGCCCGAGGTCGTCTCGCAGTGAACCGTGAACACGTGCGTGATGGAAGGGTTGCTCGCCAGCAGCGCTTCGACCGCGGCGAGGTCCGGCGGCGTGTCTTCGGCGGTTTCGTGCACCACCGTCCTGCGCCCGGCGATGTCGAGAATGCGCTTCGCCCGCTTGCCATAGGCGCCATTGATCAGCACGAGGACTTCGCCATCGGCGGGCACGAAGGTCGTGAGCATGGCTTCGACGGCGAAGGTGCCCGAGCCTTGCATGGGTACCGTCGCCCAGTCGTCCGAACCATTCGCTATCCTGACGAGTCGCGTGAGTACTGAGCGGTTGATCGCGATGAAGTTCGCATCGCGCGAGCCCCAGTCGTGAACCATTGCGGCTTTGACGGTGCGCGAGGTGGTGAGTGGGCCGGGTGTGAGCAGCAGCGGATCGCCGGTTTCTGAAGCTGCAGGGGAGGAAGCCGTGGAAATTGCCGTCATGGGGTGTCTCCGTGAAGGTCTGTTCTGACTGACTGCGTGTTGAAGTCACTTTAGGACGTGCAACAAAAACAGTCAATATGCCACTATTTGCCACAACACCAGGGGATACGCTGATGCATCGGCAGTGACTGAGTCAGATGCGCCGCGGCAGGCCGCAGCGCGGCCCGGCACTGCGTGCGCGCAGGGGAACGACGTGGAGTGGATGGGCAAACGCCCGTGTATGCGGCTCAGCGCTCGCCGGTCGCGACGATCACGCGCCACTGCTGCTGTTCGAACACACGAGCGATACGCGGAGGCGGCGGCGCATCGACGACGACGCCTGCGATGTGCGGCACGGGCGTGATTCGCACGGGCGTGCCGTGCTCGAACTTGGTGTGGTCGGCGAGCACGTAGACCGCCTTGCCGGCGTTCATCATCAGATGCCGCTGCTCGGCGGCGAGCCGCGAGTAGTCGGTGAATTCGCCTTCCGGCGAGATACCGCTCACGCCGAGAAAAACGAGATCGACGCGATAGTGCGCGAGCGCGGTCATCGTCTCGATGCCGAATGCCGCTTCGTCGTTCGGCTCGATGTCGCCGCCGAGCACGATCACCTTCACGCCCGGCGCGCGGCACAGTAGCAGGCCGATCGGCAGGCTGTTGGTGATGACGGTGAGGTCGCTGTGGTTCGTGAGCGCAGCGGCGAGGCCCAGCGTGGTGGAGCCCGAATCGAGCAGCACGACCATGCCGTCGGCGACGAGCCGCGCCGCCGCGGCGCCGATGGCCGCCTTGCCCGCTGCGTTCGCCGCTTCGCGCGTGGCAAGCGACGGCTCGTCAACCGGGCGCTTCGCCGCGCCGCCGTGGACCAGACTCACGCGGCCCTGTTCCGCGAGCGCCTTGAGGTCGCGGCGGATCGTTTCGCGCGAGACGCCGAGCGTCATGCTCATGTCGGCGACGCTCACTGAGCCGCGCACATCGAGGCTTTGCAGAATGTAATCGGTGCGTCCGACGGCGAGACGGCGGTTCAGCGGCGCGGGTGGAGCAAGGGGTGGGGCGGCGCGGTCATCTGGCATGGTGTTGCCTTTCAGGAAAGGAAAGCGCGGCGGTGCCCGTGAACTGGACGCACAAGGGTAAGCCACAAAATACCACAAATTGCCGAACCGTTCGTTGCTCTCGAAGACGTGGCAAATCACCGTTGTTTTTTGACGGTCGCGCGGTGCCACGCCACCCAGACGAGGCAGAGACCCCACGGCAAGCGACCAGGGCTCGTGGCAAATGGAGTTGTTTTTTGTGGCGTCGTGTTGCATTATTTGGCGCGGTAGCTGTCCTCGCAACGCATTTCACTTCGCATCGAGGCCCACCCTATGCCTACCCCTGTCCCTGCGCATGCGCGCGTCGTGATCGTCGGCGGCGGTATCGTCGGCTGCTCCGTGGCTTACCATCTCGCGAAACTCGGCTGGAGCGACATCGTCCTGCTCGAACAGGGCGCGCTCTCGTGCGGGACGACGTGGCACGCGGCGGGCCTGGTCGGCCAGTTGCGCGCGCAGCACAGCGTGACGAAGCTCATTCGCTATTCCACGGCCCTTTATGCCGAACTCGAGGCTGAAACGGGACTCGCCACGGGCTGGAAGCCGTGTGGGTCGCTCTCGGTGGCGCGTACGCCGGAGCGAATGACCCAGCTGAAACGCACGGCGGCGTCAGCGCGCGCCTATGGCGTGACCTGCGACGTCATCGGGCCGCGCGAGGCGGGCGAGTTGTGGCCGGTAATGCGCACCGACGACCTGCTTGGCGCCGTCTGGCTGCCGGGTGACGGCAAGGCGAATCCGACGGACCTGACGCAGTCGCTCGCGCGCGGCGCACGCATGCGCGGCGCCCGCGTGGTCGAGAACACGCGAATCACGGCTGTGCACACGGCCGCCACGCACGCGGGGCGCGCCGTCGCCGGGGTGACGTGGCGCAACAAGGACGGCGACGAAGGCACGTTGCACGCCGACCTCGTCGTGAACTGCGCGGGGCAGTGGGCGAAGGCGATCGGCCGGCTGGCTGACGTCACGGTGCCCTTGCATTCGGCGGAGCACTATTACATCGTGACCGAGCGCATCGCGGGCGTGCATCCCGATTTGCCCGTCATGCGCGATCCCGACGGCTTTATCTACTTCAAGGAGGAGGTGGGCGGCCTCGTGATGGGCGGCTTCGAACCCAATGCGAAGCCGTGGGGCATGAACGGGATTCCGGAGAGCTTCGAGTTCCAGTTGCTGCCCGACGACTGGGATCAGTTCGAAGTGCTGATGGAAAATGCCTTGCAGCGCGTGCCGGCGCTCGAAACCGCGCAGGTTCGCCAGTTCTATAACGGGCCGGAATCGTTCACGCCGGACAACAGCTTCATTCTCGGCGAGGCGCCCGAGTTGCGCGGCTTCTTCGTCGGCGCGGGCTTCAACTCGATGGGGATCGCCTCGGCAGGCGGGGCCGGCATGGCGCTCGCCGAGTGGATCGAGGCCGGCGAGCCGACCATGGATCTGTGGCCCGTGGACATCCGCCGCTTTGCGCGCTTCAACGGCAACGACACCTGGCTGCACGACCGCGTAAAGGAAACACTAGGCCTGCACTATGCGATGCCCTGGCCAAATCGGGAACTCGACACGGCGCGGCCATTCCGTCGCTCACCGCTCCATGCGCTGCTCGCCGCCGATGGCGCCTGTTTCGGCAGCAAGATGGGCTGGGAGCGCGCCAACTTCTTCGCGCCAAAGCCCGCCGAGGCGCGCATCGAGTACGCGTTCGGCCAGCAGAACTGGCTGGCGTGGAGCGGCGCGGAGCACCGCGCCTGCCGCGAGCGCGTTGCGCTGTTCGACATGACGTCGTTTGCCAAGCTGCTCGTCAAGGGGCGTGACGCGGAAGCGGTCCTGCAGGGCATCGTCGCCAATGACGTCGCCGTGCCGGTCGGCACCACGATCTATTCCGGCATCCTGACCGATCGCGGCGCTTACGAGTCGGACGTGACGCTCACGCGCCTGGCGGAAGACCAGTATCTCGTCGTCACAGGCTCCGCGCAGGCGACGCGCGACTTCGACTACCTCGAGAAGGCGATCGGGCACGACCGGCATTGCGTGCTCGTCGACGTCACCGGCCAGTACGCGGTGCTCGCCGTGATGGGGCCGCACTCGCGGGCGCTGCTGCAGAGTGTGTCGAAAGCCGACTGGCGTCCCGCGGCCTTCCCGTTTGGCCAAAGCCGCGAGGTCGATATCGGCTACGCGACCATGCGCGCAACGCGCGTGTCCTACGTTGGCGAACTAGGCTGGGAGCTATACGTTCCCGTCGAATTCGCCGTGGGCGTCTACGAGAAGCTGCACTCGGCGGGTGAAGCGTTCGGGCTGGTGAATGCGGGCTACTACGCGATCGAGTCGTTGCGCCTCGAAAAGGGCTACCGCGCGTGGGGCCGCGACCTCTCGCCCGAGCACAACCCCTTCGAAGCCGGGCTCGCCTTTGCGTGCAAGCTCGACAAGGACATCGCCTTTCGCGGGCGCGACGCACTGCTGCGTCTGCGCGACCAGCCGTTGCAGCGTCGGCTCGCCGTGTTCAGCGCCGACGGCGCAAGCGATCGCATGCTATGGGGCGGCGAAGGCATTCTGCGCGACGGCAAACCGGTTGGCTCGGTAACGTCGGCCGCCTTCGGCCACACGCTGGGTTGCCCGGTTGCAATGGGCTATGTCTCGCGCTCGGATGGGCCTGTCGATGCCGCGTGGCTCGCCCAGGGGCGTTACACGATCGACGTGGCGGGAGAGCCGATTCCGGCGACGCTGCATCTGCAAGCGCCATACGATCCGCGCTCGTTGCGCATGAAGAGTTGACTGAGTCATTGCGGGCAACCGAAGGGCTGCTCGCGAGCGGGTCAACGGCATCGTCCTCCCAGGGTGGCAACATGCATTACGCGCAATTGCGGGCATTTCATGCGGTGGCGGAGCAGGGCGGCTTTTCGAAGGCGGCCCGCGCGCTTGCGCTTACCCAGCCGGCGATTTCCGATCACGTGCGGCGCCTCGAACAGGACTATGGCGTCCAGCTTTTCGAGCGCACCGCGCGGGGTGTCGAACCGACGGACCTCGGCCGGCGTCTCTACGCGGTGACACGCCAGATGGTGGCCTGCGAGCGCGACGCCCGCCGCTTGCTCGAAGCCGCGGGCGAGCTCGAGTCGGGCGAGCTTTCCCTCGTCGCCGACGCACCGGACCTGGCGATGAGGCTGATCGGCGCGTTCCGGATGCGCCATCCGGGGATCGTGGTGAAACTCTCGGTGGCCAACGCGACCGAGTGCATGCAGCGCGTGCTGGCGGGCGTCGTCGATGCCGCGATCTCTGCCGCACGGGTCGTGCATGCCGGCCTGGAAACGCGGGTGCTGTGCGAGGCGCCGCTCGTCGCTGTCGTTCCTGCCAGCAGCGCGCTGGCCACGCAGGCTGTGCTCAGCTATGAAGCGCTCGCGCTCGAACCGATGATCTTCCGCGAAACGCAATCCGTCACGCAGCAACTGCTCGAAGCGGAACTGGTCCGCAAGGGCCTGCAAGTGCGTCCCGTGCTGTACGTGGAAGGTCGCGAAGCGTTGCAAACCGCGATTACGCAGGGCGTTGGCGTGGGTGTCATCGCGCGCACGGAGTTCGGCGGCTCGCCGGGCGTGCGCGCGATTGCGCTCGCCGACTGCCAGGTCCGCATGGTCGAGTCGCTGGCGCGGCTCGCGGACCGCTCGGCGTCGAACCTCCTCGATGCACTTTTTAGTACCGACCCTGTATCGCCCTGACTTCGGGCTCGATCGTTGCTACCCCCTACCGCGGGTCCGCCAGGCGATCGAACAGGCGCAGATGGGCGGACAACGATCGACTCATACGAAGCAGAAGGCATCTGTCATGAAACGCGAAGCATGAAAGAACGAGCCACTGTCGTGTGCTGGCAGCGAGGACGGATTCTCCTCGTCGAACGGGGACGATCGAGATGGTCGCTGCCCGGCGGCACGATCCGGCGTGCAGAGTCGCCAGCGGACGCTGCGCTGCGTGAACTCGCCGAAGAAACCACGCTCGAGGGCTGCGAGCTGGGATACCTGTTCCAGTTCGGCGGGCTCAACAAGCGGCACCACGTCTTTTTCTCCGTGCTGCACGACGACGCGAGACCTGCGCCGAGCAACGAGATCCTAAGGTGCCGCTGGTTTCGTCCCCAGAAGGTATCGACACTGATTACCAGCGTGCCGACACGCGAAATCGTCAGTCTCCTGTTCGGTCATGAAGTGGAGCAACCCACGCTCATGCGCGCGTAACGCGCTCTGCCGCCGCGCGGCCTCGTTCCCCGCAGCCCCGTCCAGTTTCGAATCCAGACGTCACTCCACGCGCGCCGCCCGCAACTATCGGGCGCGCTGATGAATGAGATCGCAAATTGCGAGTTTTTCTATTGGCCGCTCATTTATACGATATTCACTATCGGCACAAAGTTTGTGCAGCTGCACCGCAAGCGTATCTGGAGGAGCGATGGAACATCAGCCCCGCACGCAGAATGAAAAGCTCGAGGTCAAGACCACGACGTGCTACATGTGCGCGTGCCGCTGTGGCATACGCGTGCATCTTCGCGACGGCGAGGTTCGTTATATCGACGGCAATCCCGAGCATCCGCTTAATCAGGGTGTGATCTGCGCCAAAGGCTCGTCGGGCATCATGAAGCAGTATTCGCCGGCGCGCCTCACGCAGCCGCTGCTGCGCAAACCGGACGCCCTGCGTGGCACCGCCCAGTTCGAGCCCATCTCCTGGGAAGCCGCATTCGACATGCTCGAAAAGCGCCTCGCGCACTTGCGCGCGACCGACCCGAGGCAATTCGCGCTCTTCACGGGCCGCGACCAGATGCAGGCGCTCACAGGCTTGTTCGCCAAACAGTTCGGCACCCCAAACTATGCGGCGCACGGCGGCTTCTGCTCGGCGAACATGGCGGCCGGCATGATCTATACGATGGGCGGCTCGTTCTGGGAGTTCGGCGGACCGGACCTCGACCGCGCGAGGCTGTTCTTCATGATCGGCACCGCGGAGGATCATCACTCGAATCCGCTGAAGATTGCGATTTCGAAATTCAAGCGCGCGGGCGGCCGCTTCATCGCCATCAATCCGATCCGCACGGGCTACGCGGCAATCGCCGATGAGTGGGTGCCGATCCGTCCCGGCACGGATGGCGCGCTGTTCATGGCGCTCATGCGTGAGCTGATCGAACAGAATGCGTATGACCGCGAGTTCGTCGAGCGCTATACGAATGCGGGTGAACTGCTCGACCTGCGCGCCGACCGCGATACATATGGCCTGTTCGTGCAGGACCCGACGGTCGAAGTGCGCAATCCGCTCTTTCCGCAGAATCACCTCTGGTGGGACGCCGCGAGCCAGCGCGAAGTGCCGCATCACGCGCCGGGCGTGCGACCCGCGCTGGAAGGGCGCTACACGCTCGCGGACGGCACGCCGGTCGCGCCGTCGTTCGAGTTGCTGCGTGAGCAGGTTGCCGACTGCACGCCGGAGTGGGCGGCGCAGATCACCGGCATTCCCGCCGCGACGATCCGCCGGCTGGCTCAGGAAATGGCCGATGTCGCGCGCGATCAGAAGGTCACCTTGCCGATTCAGTGGACCGACGCCTGGGGCGAAACGCACGAAACCGTGACGGGTGCGCCCATTGCCTTTCACGCCATGCGCGGGCTCGCCGCGCATTCGAACGGCTTTCAGTCGATACGCGGCCTCGCCGTGCTGATGTCGCTGCTCGGCACCATCGACCGGCCCGGCGGTTTCCGCCACAAGTCGCCTTATCCGCGCGCCGTGCCGCCCTCCGCGAAGCCGCCCAACAGTCCCGACGACGTGAAGCCGAACACACCGCTCGCGAACGGTCCGCTGGGCTGGCCCGCCGCGCCGGAAGATCTGTTTATCGACGCCAAGGGCGAGCCCGTGCGCATCGACAAGGCGTTTTCGTGGGAGTACCCGCTCGCCGTGCATGGTTTGATGCATAGCGTCATTACGAACGCGTGGCGCGGCGATCCATATCCCATCGATACGCTGTTGATCTTCATGGCCAACATGGCGTGGAATTCGTCGATGAACACGATGGAAGTCCGCAAGATGCTCGCGGACAAGCACGAGAACGGTGAGTACAAGATTCCGTTCATCGTGGTGTGCGATGCGTTCCAGTCGGAGATGACGGCCTTCGCCGACCTGATTCTGCCCGACACGACCTACCTCGAACGCCACGACGCGATGTCGATGCTCGACCGGCCCATTTCCGAATTCGATGGTCCTGTGGACTCCGTGCGCGTGCCCGTCGTTCCGCCGACGGGCGAATGCAAGCCGTTCCAGGAGGTGCTCGTCGAGCTGGCGAGCCGCCTGAAGCTGCCGGCCTTCACGACGCCCGAAGGCACGCGCAAATACCGCGACTATCCGGACTTCATCATCAATCACCAGACGGCGCCGGGCTCGGGCGTGGGCTTCCTGATCGGCTGGCGCGGCAAGGACGGCGACAAGGCGCTGGTCGGCGAACCGAACCCGCGGCAGTGGGAGGAGTACGCGAAGCACAACTGCGTCTACCACTACACGCTGCCCGAGTCGCTGCAGTACATGCGTAACTGCAACGGGCCTTATCTGGATTTCGCCGTCGAAAAGGGCTTTCGCAAGTTCAACGAGCCGATCGTGATCGCGCTTTACTCAGACGTGATGCAGAAGTTCCGGCTCGCCGCCCAGGGCAAGACCAAGGGCCGGCAGCCGCCCGAGCATTTGCGCGCGCGCATCGAGCAATACTTCGACCCGCTGCCGTTCTGGCATGCGCCGCTCGAGCACGACGCGACCGATCACGCGCAGTATCCGCTCGCGGCCGTCACGCAGCGTCCCATGGCGATGTACCACTCGTGGGACTCGCAGAACGCCTGGCTGCGGCAGATTCATGGCGAGAACTATCTGTACATGAATCCGCGCACGGCGGCGGCGCAGGGCATCGAGGACGGCGGCTGGATCTATGTCGAATCGCAGTGGGGCAAGGTGCGCTGCCTCGCGCGCTACAGCGAAGCGGTCGAGCCGGGCACGGTCTGGACGTGGAACGCCATCGGCAAGTCGGCGGGCGCCTGGAATCTCGGACCCGACGCCAACGAATCGCAGCGTGGCTTCCTGCTGAACCACCTGATCGCCGACGAGCTTCCCGTCAAGCGCGCCGATCACACGCGCACCTCGAACTCAGATCCGATCACGGGGCAGGCCGCGTGGTACGACGTGCGCGTGCGCATCTACCCGGCAGAGGCGCACGCCGACCACACGCTACCGCAGTTCGCCCCCATGCCCGCGCTGCCGGGCGCCGTTGGCACCGGTGGCGCGGGGGGCTTCATCCATCGCGTCGTGCAGACATATTTCGCCGGGCGCGGCGAGTTTGCCGCGCGTCTTGCGAAAGCCGCGCAACGCAAGTGAAACGGAGAGCATGCTATGACACAGATGGCGCTCGTGATCGATCTGAACGTCTGCGTGGGCTGCCACGCGTGCGTGACGAGCTGCAAGGAATGGAACACGTCGGGCGAGGCGGGCAGTCTTGCCGACTTTCGCCCGTATGACGCCGATCCGTCGGGCACGTTCTTCAACCGGGTGCAGACGTTCGAAGCCGGCGAGTATCCGCTTGCCGACACCATTCATTTTCCCAAGTCGTGCCTGCACTGCGAGGACCCGCCGTGCGTGCCGGTCTGTCCGACCGGGGCAAGCTACAAGCGCAAGGAAGACGGCCTCGTGCTGGTCGACTACGACCGCTGCATCGGCTGCAAGTACTGCGCGTGGGCCTGCCCCTACGGCGCGCGCGAAATCGACGAAGCGCGCAAGGAAATGACCAAGTGCACGCTGTGCTCCGACCGCATTTACAACGAAGCGCTGCCGGAGCGCGACCGCAAGCCCGCGTGCGTGCTGGCGTGCCCGACCTCGGCGCGCCTCTTCGGCGACATTCACGATCCGGAGTCGGTCGTGTCGAAGGCGATCCGCGAACGGGGCGGCTATCAGCTGATGCCCGAGTGGGGAACCCGGCCGTCGAATCACTATTTGCCGCGTCAACCGGTGACGTCCTGCGGCAGCGGCTCGTGTTCGTGCAAGACAGCGGGCGCGGGGGAGACCGAAACGCTGGAAACGCAGGTCGAACACGGCGCGCTCAATCTCGCGTCGATCGCCACGCGCGTATGAGCACGTCAGCGCGCCCGCATGGCGCGCCCCGAATCGAAGAGTGGAGAACGGTATGAATCCGGCATTTTCCGTGGTGTTTCTCACCACGCTGAGCGGTGCGGGCCAGGGGTTGCTGATCGCGCTCGTCGGCGTGGAACTGTCGCAACGGCTCGGCTTCGGCGACGTGGCGGCGGTTCCGGCGATGTTCTATGTCGTCGGCGCGGCGCTTTCGTGCGCGCTGGGCGCATTGGGGCTCGTGGCGTCGTTCTTCCATCTCGGCCATCCCGAGCGGGCATGGCGGGCCATTGCGATGTGGCGCACCTCGTGGCTGTCGCGCGAATGTCTGTGTCTTCCCGCGTTTCTGGCCTGCACGTTCGCCTATGGCCTCGCGCACCTGCTAGGGGCGTCGTATTCCCTCGCAATAGGGGGCGTGGCTGTCGTCGCGAGCCTGCTGCTGTTCGTGTGCACCGCGATGATCTACGCGTGTCTGCGCTTTCTGCAGGAATGGGCGACGCCGCTCACGCTGGTCAACTTCGTCTTGCTCGGCTGCGCGTCCGGCTTCACGCTCGCGACCGCGTGCGCCGCAAAGTTTGCACCGGCCATGGCGGTGCCGCTCGCCGTCTGCGCCTGCGTGTTGACGCTGGCGGGCTGCGCGTCGCGTACGGCCTCGCTGGTCCGCAACGCGCGCCTGCGCCCGAAATCGACCGTGCAAAGCGCGACCGGCATTCGCGCGGCACGCGTCGAGCAGAAGTCGCGCGGGTTTACGGCAGGCGCCTTCAATCTGCGCGAGTTCTTTCACGGCAAGACGCCAGGCGCGCTCAAACGCATCAAGTGGACGTTCCTGATCGCGGCGTTCCTCGCTCCTTTCTGCCTCGTGGCGATCGGCGGCGGCATTCGATCCGTTGGGCTCTCGTTCGCGGTGTTTTGCCTCGCGGCTGTGATCCAGTACGCGGGACTGGTGGCGGAGCGCTGGTTTTTCTTTGCCGAAGCGCGGCATCCGCAGAATCTCTACTATCAGCGTTCCTAGTGGAGTGGGAGGCATCCAGCCTCGAGCCTTAACCGGCGGCTACACGCACGCTACTCGCGGAACGTCTTCGCGGTTTCCGTTGCGGCATGCCTCAGGTCGGGCACGAAGGCGAGCAGATCGTCGAGCGCGACGCGCCCGACCGGCGCCTGCACGGCGATTGCCGCGCACGCACGGTTGCGGTCCAGCATCACGGGCACGGCGATCGCGATCAAGCCCTGTAAATGCTCCTGATTGTTGATCGCGAGTTGCCGCCGTCGTGTCACCGCCAGCTCCTTGCGCAACGCTTCGCGGTCGGTGATCGTTTGCTCCGAATGCGCGCGCAGCGGCAGCGTGTCGATCATGCGGTCGCGCCGCTCCTTGGGCAAAAAACTCAGCAGCAGCTTGCCGCTCGCCGAACAGTGCAGCGGCACGTGCGAGCCCGGCTGCAGATGCATGCGCAGCGGCCATTCGGTCTCCACGCGGTCGACATAGACCACGTCGTTGCCGGCGAGCATGGTGAGATTGCAGGTCTCGCCGATCTTTTCGACGAGCTGTTCGAGCAGCAAATGCCGCGCCGCCGCCGGCCCCGCATGCATCAGCACGTTCACCGCCATCATTCTCACGCGCGCCGAACACTCGTAGAGCTTGTCGTTGGCGCCGCGCGTGACGAGCCACGCGTCGGTGAGCTGCGCCAGGATGCGGTGCACGGTCTGCTTGGGCAAGCCGAGCGCATCCACCAGATCCATCATCGCCAACGGACGGCCCGCCTGGGCTAGCGTTTCCAGCACGCGGAACGCGCGGACTGCCGCCGCATTCGATTGGTTCGATGTGGACACGCTTGTCTCCTGCGTCGGTTGCGTTGTGCGGTCGACGCCAGCTTTCCCGTCATTGTGCATCTCCCAATGCGATTTTCGGGACTGGTGAAAGTCCCGAAAATCGCATATTCCGCGCCGTCATAGCCGAGTGTCACCGAATGTGCGGGAATCGGGACTCGCATTCACGCGCCGATGAATAGATTGGCAGTACAGCCAATTATTTGATCGGAGCGCGCCGATGAATGTGAGAGAGACCGTCGCCAATGCCGCCGGTGCGGGCAAACCCGAAGCGCCCGCGCCGCAGATCGCCGCGCTCGTGGCGCGCGCGCGTGCCGCGCAGCAAGCGTTCGAGTTCGCCGGGCAGGCAACCCTGGACACCGCTGCAGCAGCAGCCGCGTGGGCGATCATGGAGCCCGGCCGAAACCGCGAGCTAGCCGAGCTGGCGGTGCGCGACACGGGACTCGGGAACGCCGACGACAAGTTCCGCAAGAACTACCGCAAGACGCTCGGGCTGCTGCGCGACCTGCATGGGAAAAAGACCTGCGGCGTGATTGCGCGTGACGAGGCCACAGGCATCGTCGAAATCGCGCGCGCGGTCGGGGTGGTCGCGGCGATCACGCCGTCCACCAATCCGGCCGCGACGCCCGTCAACAAGATCGTCAACGCGCTCAAATGCGGCAATGCGGTGATCGTCGCGCCTTCGCCGAAGGGCTATGGCGCGTGCGAGGCGCTCATCGGCTTCATCCACGCGCAGTTCGCCAAAGCGGGGCAGGACCCGGCGCTCGTCCAGATGCTGCCCGCGCCGGTGGACAAGGTCGCCACCGCCGCGTTGATGCGCGAAGCCGACCTCGTGGTCGCGACGGGCTCGCAGGCCAATGTGCGCATGGCCTACGCCAGCGGGACGCCGGCCTTCGGCGTGGGGGCCGGCAACGTCGCGTCGATCGTCACGCGCACGGCGAACCTGCGCGATGCGGCGCACAAGATTGCCGCGTCGAAGACCTTCGACAACGCGACGAGCTGCTCGTCGGAGAACAGCGTCGTGATCGACGAGGCGGTCTACGACGCGATGCTGCACGAACTCGCCGCGTGTGGCGGCGTGCTGCTCGACGCGCAGCAAAAGGCGCGGTTGCAGGCGGCGATGTGGACCGACGGCAAGCTCTCTGCGCGCTGCACCGCAAAATCCGCGGAACAGATCGCGCGCGCCGCCGGCCTCGACGAGGTGGCAGAGGTCGCGGCGCACACAGGCGCGTTCCTGATGGTCGAGGAGAGCGGCTTCGGCGCAGCGCATCCTTTTTCGGGCGAAAAGCTCGCGCCGGTGCTCACGGTCTACCGCGCGCGCGATTTCGACGCTGCGGCGGATATCGTCCGCAGCCTCTACGCGTATATGGGCGCGGGCCACTCGGTCGGCCTGCATACGGACGACCCGGAGCAAGCCGTGACGCTGGGTTCGACGCTGCCGGTGGCGCGCGTGATCGTCAACCAGGCGCATTGCTTTGCGACGGGCGGCAACTTCGACAACGGCCTGCCGTTCTCGCTCTCGATGGGCTGCGGGACCTGGGGGCGCAACAACTTCTCGGACAATCTCGGCTTTCGCCAGTACCTGAACATCACGCGGGTGGCGTACCCCATCACGGAACACGTACCCGAGCTCGACACCTTGCTCGGCGACTATTTCCGGAGGTTCGGCCAATGAGCGCGCCCGCCACGATCCGCGCGCTGATCGAAGCCCGCGCCGCGCAGTACCCGGACAAGCCCTTCCTGCTGGCCGCGCCCGACGAAGGCCCCACGGAAGATGCCGACGCAGCCGCCGACAGCGCCACTGCGGGCGCGACGCTGACCTTCGGCGAACTGCTCGATCGTTGCCGCGCGCTCGAGAGCCGCTTTCGCGACGCCGGCCTCAAGCCGGGCGACGTCGTTTCGGTCCTGATGGGCAACGGCATCCAGACTGCCACGCTGCTGCTCGGCGCGATGTACAGCGGACTGATCGCGCATCCGCTCAACCTGCTTTGCCAGGCGTCGCAGCTGGCCTATATCGTCGAGCATTCGGATACGCGGATGATCTTCGCGAGCGCGCAGACCAGCGTCGCGCTCGCGGCGGCGCTCGCCGCGCTGCGCGAGCAGGGCATGTCGCGCAACATCGCGCTCGTGCGTACGGAGCCGGATGCCGTTGCCTTGCCGGTGCTGCCCGCACTCGAAACTGTGACCGCCCATGAGGCGAGCGCTGTGCCGGCGGCGGCGAGCCTCGCGGGCCTCCCGGTCCTGGAATCAGCGCCCGTGGAAGAAGCCCGGTCCGGGCCCGATGGGGCCGACATCGCCCTCCTGATGTACACCTCAGGCACGACCGGCTCGCCGAAGGGCGTGCTGCTCAGCCACGCAAGCCTCCATGCGAACGCGCGCAACATCAGCCTCGAGCACCGGCTCGCCGACGACGACCGCGTGCTGGCATCGCTGCCGCTCTATCACATCAATGGCCTCGTCGTGACCTTGCTTGCGCCGCTCTGGCACGCGGGCTCGGTCGTGCTGACGCCGCGCTTCTCCGGGCGCACGTTCTGGCGCGACGCCGCCAGCTACGGCTGCACGTGGATCAACGTGGTGCCGACCATCGTCGCCTATCTCCTCAACGGCGACGAACCGCGCGGGCTCGACCTCTCGGCGCTCAAGTTCTGTCGCAGCGCGTCTGCCGCGCTGCCCGCCGATCATCATCGCGCCTTCGAGGCGCGCTTCGGCATTGGCGTCATCGAAACGATGGGGATGACCGAGACCGCCGCGCCCGTCTTTAGCAATCCGTACGATGCATCGCAGCGCCGCATTGGCAGTATCGGCCTGCCATCGGGCGGCGAAGCGCGCGTGATCGATCGTGACGGCCGTGAATGCGGACCGAACGAGTGCGGCGAAATCGTGCTGCGCGGCGCCCAGCTCATGCGCGGCTACTACAAGCGCCACGAGGAAACGGCGAAGGCGTTCACCGCCGACGGCTGGCTGCACACCGGCGACCTCGGCTATCGCGACGACGAGGGCTACTTCTACATCAACGGCCGTTCGAAGGAACTGATCATCAAGGGCGGCGAGAACATCGCGCCGCGCGAGATCGACGAGGCGCTGCTGCGCCATCCGGGCGTGCTCGACGCGGCGGCCGTCGGGGTGCCCGATCCCACCTATGGGCAGGAGATCGTCGCGTTCGTGGTGGCGCGCGAGGCGCACTGGCACGGCGCGCCCGACCCGGACGCTCTGCGCGAGCACTGCCTGCGCGAACTGGGCCGCTACAAAACGCCGAAAGAGATCCGCTTCGTGAACGAACTGCCGCGCGGCCCCTCGGGCAAGGTCCAACGGCTGAAGCTCGTGACGCCCTCGGGCTGATACACGACTGCGCCTCGCGCGCCAATGCGCGCATCCGACCCGGCGACACAAAAGAGAGACTCAGGAGACGACGACATGAAGCAGCACGCGCAGCGCGTCAAGACGCGCCATATCATTCTCGCGGTCATGTGTCTGATGTATTTCATCTCGTACATCGACCGCGTGAATATCGCGGTCGCGGGACCGCTGATCCGCCACGAAATGGGCCTGAGCGCGGTGCAGCTCGGCCTGGTCTTTTCCGCCTTCGCCTATCCCTATGCCGTCATGCAGATCATCGGCGGCTGGCTTTCCGACAAGTTCGGTCCGAAGATCGTGCTCACCGTGCTTTCGTTGATCTGGGGCGCGGCGACGCTCGCCACGGGCTTTGCCGGTAGTGTCGCGATGCTGGTGGGGCTGCGCTTCGCGCTCGGCGTGGGCGAGGGCGGGGCGTTTCCCACGGCCACACGCGCTTTCACGTATTGGATGCCGGTGGGCGAACGCGGCTTCGCGCAGGGCATCACGCACAGCTTCGCGCGCCTGGGCGGCGCGATCACACCGCCGCTCGTGCTCGCGGTGGTCGTGGCAGGCGGCTGGCGCGACGCGTTCATTCTGCTCGGCATCGTGAGCCTCATGTGGACGGTGCTCTATCTCTTCGTATTCACGAACTCGCCCGAACAGAACCGGCGCGTCACACCCGAGGAAACCGCCGAGATCGGCTATTGCAAGGGCGACTGCGACCGCGCGAAGCGCCAGGCGACGCCGTGGCGCGCGCTCGTGCGGCGCATGTGGCTCGTCACGTTCGTCGACTTCTGCTATGGCTGGCTGTTGTGGGTCTATCTCACGTGGCTGCCGTCGTATCTGAAGGAGTCGCGCGGTTTCGATCTCAAGCAGCTCGCGCTCTTCACGGCGCTGCCGCTGCTCGCGGGCGTGGTGGGCGACACGCTCGGCGGCGTGGTCTCCGACCGCATTTACAAGTGGACGGGCCGGCTGCGCTTCGCGCGCTGCTCGGTGCTCGTGACGGGCATGGGCGGCTCGCTCATTTTCCTGCTGCCCATGGTGTCCGTCTCGAACCCGATGGTCGCGGTGCTGTTCCTCTCCGCTTCGTTCTTCTTCCTCGAGATCACGAATCCGGTGCTGTGGACGCTGCCGCTCGATATCGCCGGCAAGTACGCGGGCACGGCGGGCGGCATGATGAACACGGGCTTCGGCATTGCGGGGATGGTGTCGCCGGTCGTGTTCGGATACCTGATCCAGCACACCGGCAGCTACAACGTGCCGTTCCTGATCTCGGCCGGGTTGCTGGCGCTGGGGATCGTCGCGGCGCTCTTCATCGATACCGCGCGCACGGTCGAGGCCGACGAGGAACGCGAGCGGCGCATGGGCCCGGAAGAGGCAGGGGCGTTCGCGTTCCTCGACAGCATGCCGACCGTGCGGCTCGAGCGGCACACGCTGCGGCGGCCGCTGCGCTGGTGGCGTTGAGCCTCGCAGGGGAGGCGAGGCGTGAGGCACTACGTGCGGCGGCCCTGAAGGCGTCCGGGGGCTTCCGGTGCCTTGCGGGGGCCGTCGCCCAGGTACGCCTTATGCGCCGCCGTCGAGCTTGCGCAGGCGCCAGATGAGGCTCGACGTGTCGAAGCGGCTGCCGCCCAGGCGCTGCACGTCGCCGTAGAACTGGTCGACGAGCGCCGTGACCGGCAGCGCCGCGCCGTTGCGTTTCGCTTCGTCGAGGCAGAAGCCGAGGTCCTTGCGCATCCAGTCCACGGCGAAGCCGAAGTCGAACTTGTTGGCCATCATGGTCTGGCCGCGGTTGTCCATCTGCCAGCTCGCGGCGGCGCCCTTGCCGATCACGTCGAGCACGAGCGCCATGTCGAGCCCGGCGCGCTCGCCGAAGTTGATCGCCTCGGACAGCCCCTGCACGAGGCCCGCGATACAGATCTGATTGACCATCTTGGCGAGCTGGCCGGCGCCCGCTGCGCCCACCAGCGTCACGGCCGCCCCGTAGTGGGCGAGCGTGGGCTTCGCGCGCTCGAAGGCGGCGGCTTCTCCGCCGCACATGATCGTGAGCTTGCCGTTCTGGGCGCCCGCCTGGCCGCCGGACACGGGCGCGTCGATGAAATGCAGGCCATGTTCGGCGGCTTTGGCCGAAAGTTCGCGCGCGACGTTGGCGGAGGCGGTCGTGTGGTCGGCAAACACGGTGTCGCGGGCCATGCCGGCGAAGGCGCCGTCCGCGCCGAGCGCGATGCTGCGCAGGTCGTCGTCGTTGCCGACGCAGGCGAGCACCAGATCGGCGCCCTGGGCCGCTTCGCGCGGCGTGGCGGCCGCGCGGCCGCCGTATTCGGCGACCCATTGCGCGGCCTTTGCGGCGGTGCGGTTGTAGACCGTGACGTCGAGCCCGGCCTTGGCGAGATGACCGGCCATGGGATGGCCCATCACGCCGAGGCCCAGGAACGCGACACGGCGTACCGGATTGGGGGCGGACGAGGATGCGGATTGGCTCACAGTGGCTCCTTGGAGTGGGGTTTGAGGCTGGGGCGGTTTCATTATCTCAGCTATCGGCGCGGCGCCTGAGCGGCGTCCGCACGAGGCGGCGCCGGCCTGGGCGCGAGCTGGACGCGGCCTGGACTCAACGATAAGGCGCGTCTGGCACTAGCCGCGCGCGTTTTTGTCAGCCGATACTCGGTACAACAAGACGGCCTGGCCAGCCTCGCTCGCGACTGGAGCAGCGCGCCCGGGCCCCCAAAAGGAGACAAGGATGCTCAGGTATCTGATCGGAATCGGCCTCCCTTTTCTGGGCGTCATCGGCGCGCTGCCGTGGGTGGCCGCACAGCAGGACCGCTACGTCTTCGGCGTGCCCTTCATCTACGCGTGGATCTTCGCCTGGTTCCTGCTGACCTCCGGGTGTCTCTTCATCTGCTGGCGCTGCTTCGACCGGCACCGCTACGCGAACGAGCACTAGCGAGCGCCCGCGGCGCAGACCGCATCCGCGCGCCACCGCCCATCCCATCGTCTCCACCCTGGAGAGCCGCGCATGTCCACATTCGTCTTCTCGCTCCTCATCGCCTTTTCGCTGTATCTCGCCATCCGCTCCCGGCGCGGCCACGGCAAGCAGAGCGTGCACGACTTCTTCGTCGCGTCGCGCCAGTTCGGCGTCGCGCTCGTGTTCTTCCTCACGGCAGGCGAGATCTACAGCATCGGCACGATGGTCGGCTTTCCGGGGGGCATCTATGCGAAAGGGCCGACCTACGGCATCTGGTTTCTCGGTTACATCCTGCTGGCTTACCCGATCGGCTATTTCATCGGGCCGCGCATCTGGGAGGCCGGCAAGCGGCACAACGCCATTACCCAGGCGGACCTCTTCAAGGGCCACTATCGCAGCCGCGTGCTCGAGCTGATCGTCGCGGGCTCGTCCATCCTGTTCCTGATCCCCTGGGGCGAACTTCAGTTCACGGGCCTCGTGTCCGCACTCAAGGGACTCGGCTGGCACGTTCAGCCGGTCTGGCTGATCGTCGTCTGCGCCGCGCTCGCGTTCACCTATATCGCCATTTCCGGCGTGCGCGCCTCCGCCTGGATTGCCGTGCTCAAGGATATCCTGATGCTGCTCGCGATCGTCGTGACCGGCGTGGCCGCCGCGTGGATGGCCGGCGGCACGCACGAGGTGTTCCATGCCGCGAGCCATCAGGTGAGCAACGCGATGACGCCGCCGCAGCTGCGCTTCTCCATGAGCACGATGCTGTTCCAGTCTCTCGGCTTCTACATGATGCCGTTCGCGGCGCAGGGCTTCTTCACGGCGCGCGGGCCCAACACGATCCGCCGGACCCAGATCGCGATGCCGCTTTACATGATGATGTACCCGTTCCTCGTGGTGGCCTCGTACTATGCGATCAGCGCGAACCTCAAGCTCGCCTCGCCCAACGACGCGTTCTTCGCGGCCGCCGTCCACCTGCTGCCCGACTGGCTGCTCGGCCTCGTCGCGGCGGGCGCCGCCCTCTCGGGGCTGCTCGTGCTGGCGGGCATCTGTCTCGCGATCGGGCCGATCGTCACGCGCAATCTCATTCCGAACCTGCCCGAGACGCGCCAGAAGCGCACCGCGAAATTCGTGATCGTGGCCTATCTGCTGGTGTCGATCGCCACCACGCTGCTCACGCCGAACCTCATGCTCTTGCTCATCAACCTGACCTACTACGGCGTGACGCAGTTCCTCCCCGGCATGCTGATCCTGCTCGCCGGACGCCAGGTGCGGCCAGGCGCGGTGGCGGCCGGCATTGTCTGCGGCCAGGGCCTCGCGATCGTGTGCTACGTGCTGCATATCGGCTTCGGCGGCATCAATCTCGGGCTCGTGTGCCTGGCTGTGAACGTGCTCGTCGTCTTCGTGGGACATATCCTGTTGCGGCCGTCCGGGCGGCGCTATGGCATGCCCGATCCGCTTCACCATCATTCATAGGAGTTGAGCCTGTCAATGAATCCGCAAGCCTCGTCTGCTTCTGCCGGTCAGCCGGTCACCGTTTTCGCGGCGCGCCGCATCCTCACGCTCAACCCCGGCCAGCCGCACGCGACGCACGTGGCCGTGCGCGAGGGGCGCATTCTCGCGGTCGGCACGAGCGAGGACGCCGCGCGGTGGGAGACGCAATACGGCGCCTGCACGCGCGACGACACGCTGCGCGACAAGGTGCTGATGCCGGGGCTCGTCGAAGGCCATTGCCACCTGATGGAAGGCGCGGTATGGGATGCGGTCTACGTGGGCTACTACGACCGTCGCGGGCCGGACGGCAAGCTGTGGCACGGGCTGCGCACGCTCGACGCGGTGCTTGAACGCCTCTCGGAAGCCGAACGCGCCATGACCGACGACGGCCCGTTGCTCGCGTGGGGCTTCGATCCGATCTACTTCGGTGCGGCGCGTCTGACGACACGCGAACTGGACACGGTCTCGGCGAGCCGCCCGATCGCGATTCTCCATGCGAGCGTGCATTTGATGAACGTGAACGGCGCGATGCTCGCGCTCGCCGGCATCGACGAGGACACCGACGTGGACGGCATCGCGCGCGACACGCAGGGCCGGCCCACGGGCGAACTGCAGGAGTTCGCGGCGATGTTCCCGATCTACCAGGTGATTGGCGGCAAGCTCGCGATCGCGGCCAGCGAGAAGCCGCACGCGGTCTGGAATTTCGGCCGCGTTGCGCAACTCTCGGGCGTGACGACGGCCACCGATCTCGTCAACGATCTCTCGCCCCAGGGCAACCAGACCTTGCACAGCGTCACGGCCGACCCCGAGTACCCGGTGCGCATCGTGCCCGCGTTCGCGCCGCAGCGTAATCCAACACAGAGCGCAGCCGGCGTGCTGGAGGCGATGGCGGGCACTACCGACAAGCTGCGCTTCGGGCCGGTCAAGTTCATCGTCGATGGCTCGATCCAGGGCTTCACGGCACGCGTGCGCTGGCCAGGCTATGCGGGCGGGCAGCCCAACGGCCTGTGGCTGATTCCGCCCGCGCAACTGGTCGAGGTGTTCGAGCCGTACCACTGCGCAGGGTTGCAGCTGCATATCCACACCAACGGCGACGAAGCGACCGAGGTCGTGCTCGACGCGCTGACGACGCTGCTCGCGCGCCATCCGCGGCTCGACCACCGGCACACGCTGCAGCACTGCCAGATGGCGGACGCGGCGCAGTTGCGGCGCATCCGTGCGCTGGGCCTGTGCGTGAACTTCTTCGCGAACCACATTTACTACTGGGGCGATGCGCACTACGGCCAGACCATGGGCCCGGACCGCGCGAACCGCATGGACCCGGCCGGCTCGGCGCAGCGCATGGGCATTCCCTGCGCGTTGCATTCGGACGCGCCCATCACGGCGTTGAGCCCGCTGTTTACCGCGTGGTGCGCGGTGCGGCGCGAAACGGCCAGCGGCCGCGTGCTGGGCGAGGCGGAGCGGCTCACGGTCGACGAGGCGCTCCATGCGATCACGCTCGGCGCCGCGTACACGCTGCGGCTCGATCACCTGATCGGCAGCATCGAGGTGGGCAAGTTCGCCGATTTCGCGGTGCTCGACGAAGACCCGAGCACCTGTGCGCCCGAGCGACTGAAGGACGTGCCGGTGTGGGGCACAGTGCTCGGCGGACGCGTCATGCGTGCCCCGCGATGAATCCCGCCGCCACGCCCGCGACCGCGCACGCGCCGATCGACCTCGCGGTGATCGGCGGCTACCTCGGCGCGGGCAAGACCACGGTGGTCAACCAGTTGCTGGAGGCGCCGCACGGCAAGCGCATTGCGGTGCTCGTCAACGACTTCGGCGCCGTGAATATCGACGCCCGGCTCGTGCGCGCGCGCAGCGACGACGTGATCGAGCTCGACAACGGCTGCATCTGCTGCACGATCGGGGGTGCGCTCGTCGATGCGCTTGCTCGTCTGGCCGCGCGCGAAGAGCGGCCAGACCTGCTGCTGATCGAGGCGAGCGGCGTGTCCGACCCAGCGAAGATCGCCCAGGTGGGCTTGCTCAACGGCGCGTTTCGTCTCACGGCGGTGCTCGTGATTGCGGATGCGCTCGAGTTCGTGCACACGCTCGCCGATCCGCTGGTCGGCACGATGGCGCAGCAGCAGATCGACAGCGCAAGTGCGGTGATCGTCACCAAGCTCGATCTGATCGAGGCCGGTGCGCGCGAGCGAGCCGTCGCGGACGTGTGCGCGCTGGCGCCCACCGACATCGTCGTGGCCGCGGATCACGGCCGCGTCCCGCCCGCGCTGCTGTTCGACGCAAGCGTGCCGCAAACGCGCGCGCTCGCCGATGCCAGGCGCTGGCAGCACCAGCCGCTCGGGTCGAACGCCGGCGTGTTGCCCGCCTTCGCAAGCGTGACGCTTGCCGCGCCCGACGTGCTGGACAAGGCGCGCCTGCGTGCATGGCTCAAGGCGCTGCCGCGCACGATCCTGCGCGCGAAGGGTTTCGTGCGCGTGGCCGATGCGGATGGCGGCATCGGCACCCGCGTGTGCCAGGTCGCTGCCCGCCGGCTGCGCATGACGCCGCCCGCGCAGAGCGAGCATGCGGCGGCGAGCGCGGAGAGCGTCATCGTCTTCATCGGCTTCATCGATCCGGAAACCGAAGCGACGTTGCGCGACGGACTGCTCGCGTGTTGCGTGCATGCCGCCGCCTAGTGCCGCATTCCATGCCGCGCGCGCAGCGCGGCGAACCCTTTACCGCACCCCGCTCATGGCCAGATGTCGCGTGTGATGGCGACGGCCCACCCAGGCGGCCGAGAGCGCGCTCACGAGACCCGCGAACATCGTGTAGAGGCAGATGAGCCACGGATCGCCGCCGTTGCGCTGCAAGAGCCAGGTCGCGATGATGGGGCTGATGCCGCTCGCGAAGATGCCGGAGAACTGATAGACGAACGAGATGCCGGAGTAGCGCACGTTGGCGTCGAACAGCTCCGCGAAGAGCGCCGCCTCGGGTCCGTACACAGACGCGTAGATGACGCCTAGCGGAATGATCACCGCGATCCACACGAACACAGGCGAGCCGCCGCTGTGCTTCATGAGCCAGAAGCCGAAGAACGACGACAAGCCCGTGAAGAGCGAGCCCCAGAAGTAGATGCGGGTCCTGCCGATGCGGTCCGAAAGGCGGCCGAAAAACGGAATCGTGAAGATCATCGTGAAAGCGGCGGCCATCACGGCGAGCAGGGCGTCGGTGCGCGAGAGCTTGAGCGTCTGCGTGAGATAGGCGATCGTGAAAACGGCAAAGACGTTGAAGAACACACCGTCGATGAAGCGCGCGCCCATGCCGGCGAGCACGTTGCCGGGATAGCGGGAGAGCACCTCGGCGATCGGCACGCGGACCTCGGCGCCCTGTTGTTTCACGCGTTCGAACTCGGGTGTTTCCAGCACACGCAGGCGGATATACATGCCGATCGCCACGAGCGCGAAGGACAGGAAGAACGCCACGCGCCATCCCCAGGCGAGAAACTGCGCATTGCTGAGCACGGACGAAAGCAGCGCGACCACGCCCGACGCGAGGCACAGCCCGATCGCGAGGCCGATCTGCGGAATGCTCGCATAGAGGCCGCGCTTGCCCTCGGGCGCGTATTCGAACGACATCAGGACGGCGCCGCCCCATTCGCCGCCCAGGCCCAGGCCCTGCGCGACGCGCAGGACGAGCAGCAGCGCGGGCGCCCACAGGCCGATCTGCGCATAGGTCGGCACGGTGCCGATCAGCACGGTGGCGACGCCCATGATCGAGAGCGTCATGATCAGCATGCTTTTGCGGCCGAGCCGGTCGCCGAAGTGACCGAACACGATGCCGCCGAGCGGACGGCTCAGGAAGCCCACCGCGAAGGTGCCGTAGGCGAGCATCGTCGAGATGAGCGGATCGCCGCTCGGAAAATAAAGCTTGTTGAAGACGATGCCGGCGACGACGCCGTAGAGGAAGAAGTCGTACCACTCGATGGTCGCGCCGATCAGGCTCGCGACGACCACGCGCCTCATCTGCCTGGCGTCGGTGCGGGGCAATGCGTTCATGGCTGTCTCCTTTTTGGGCGCACCTGGTGCGGTGCGGTTCCTTGAAAATCCGGTTTTTTCGTCAGGTATCCTTTATTTACTGCGTGTCGTTTCGGTGCTGAATGAACTACTTGCTTGAGCCCCTGAGTGTGGTGACTTCAGGGGTGGGCCTCGGCATGCTCCCGTTGCGGCTCGGTGAGGCTCGCGTGGTCCTCGAGAATCATGTCGGCGGCTTTCTCCGCGATCATGATCACGGGGGCGTTGGTGTTGCCGGAAACAAGCTCGGGCATGATCGACGCGTCGACGACGCGCAGCGCAGCGAGGCCATGCACGCGCAGGCGATCGTCGACGACCGCGGTCGCGTCGCGGCCCATCTTGCAGGTGCCCGCGGGGTGATAGATGGACTGGCTGAACTGGCGCGCGGCTTCCAGCAACTCGGCATCACTCTGATACCGCTCGCCTGGCACGAACTCGGACACGATGTGCGGCGCAAGCGACGGCGCGGCGGCGATGCGGCGCGCCACGCGAATGCCGCCGATCACGACGGGATGGTCGCGCGCATCGGACAGATAGTTGGCGCGAATGGCGGGGTACTGAAGCGGGTCGGCGGAGCGGATTTCGACGCTGCCGCGGCTATGGGGACGCAACTGGCAGACGGACGCCGTGAATGCCGAGAACGGATGCGCGCCCTGGCCGGGCTTGTCGGCGCTCAGCGGCTGCATGTGGAACTGGATGTCGGGGCGCTCGACCGCGGGGTTCGAGCGCGTGAAGATCGCCACCTGGCTGGCCGCCAGCGTGAGCGGCCCGGTGCGCCAGAGCGCGTATTGCAAGCCGATCAACGCCTTGCGCAACGGATGGTTGACCTCGTCGTTGAGCGTGCGTTCGCGCGTGCGGAACACGAGCCGCACCTGAAGATGGTCCTGCAGGTTCTGGCCGACGCCCGGCAAGTCGTGCAGTACGGCAACGCCCGCATTGCGCAACACATGAGCCGGGCCAACTCCGGAGTGCTGAAGAATTTGCGGCGAACCGATCGCACCCGAAGCGAGAATGACCTCGACGCGCGCCCGCGCAGTCTTCTTCACACCGTCCTGCAGATACTCCACGCCGACCGCGCGGCGCCCTTCGAACAGGATCCGGCTCGCCTGCGCCCGCGTTTCCACGATCAGATTGCTGCGTTTGCGCGCGGGTTTGAGAAAGCCCTTCGCGGTGCTCCAGCGAAAACCGTTATAAGCCGTCTGCTGAAAGTAGCCGACCCCTTCCTGGACCGCGCCGTTGTAGTCCTCATTGAGCGGGATGCCGATTTCCTGTGCGGCGGCGATGAAATGGTCGGCAATGGGCCGGCGCAAGCGCAGGTCGGAGACTTTCAGCGGTCCTCCTACGCCGTGCCACGCGTTCGCGCCGCGCTCCTGATCCTCGGACTTCCTGAAATACGGGAGAACGTCGGCATAACTCCAGCCGCGATTGCCGAGCGCCGCCCATCGATCGTAGTCCTCACGCTGCCCACGCACGTAGAGCAGGCCGTTGAGCGAACTGGATCCGCCGAGCACCTTGCCGCGCGGCCAGTCGATCTGCCGGCCGGCCACGCCTTCGTCCGGCTCGGTGCGATAGCACCAGTCGAGCGCGGGGTTATGCATGGTCTTGAAGTACCCGACCGGGACGTGGATCCACGGATTGTTGTCTTCGCCACCCGCTTCGAGCAGCAGCACGGCGTTGCGCGCGTCGGCACTGAGCCGGTGGGCAAGCACGCAACCGGCCGATCCGGCGCCGACGATCAGGTAGTCGACCTCATGGTCCATGAATCCCGTCTCCTCGAAATCCAGGGGCGGCATGACGCGCCGCGTTTTCGGATCAATGTCGGGGAAGGGGATGCCGACCGCAAGCGGCGATCGCACGCACGGGCCGAAAGTGAAACGGAAACTGCCGAAACGGAATCAGAAAGCCACGGCGCAGCGCGTACCTTTTGCCGCCGAAGCGGCGACGCGCCGGGGCCCGCTCAGGCGAGCGAGAGCCCCTGGAGCAGCGGCGCGAGCCGGCTCGCCGTTTGCTTCATGCGGCCCACCGACTCCAGCAGTTCCTCGAGGGTCGCGCGCGCGGTCGGCGCATGCACGGCGAGCGCGGCGAGCACGCGTTTGCTGGCGGGGTCGCGCACGGGCACCGCAATCGCCACCATGCCGCGCACGAACTCTTCGTTGTCGATGCCGATGCCGCGCACCGCGAGCTGCTCAAGCTCGGCCGCGAGCGCTTTGGGGGCGGTCAGGGTGCGGTGCGTCATCTTCGTCAGCACGAGGCGTTCGAGCAGCGCGTTGCGCTCGAGCACGCTCATCTGCGAGAGAAAGAGCTTGCCGCTCGCGGTGCAGTGCAGCGGAACGTGCATGCCTGGACGCATCTCCATGCGCAACGGCTCCGTCGTCTCGACGCGCTCGATATAGAGCACGCGGTCGCCGTCGAGCGCGGTGAGATTGCAGGTTTCGCCGAGCGATTCCACGAGTGTGCGCAGCAGCACGCGGCACGAGCGCGTGAAGGTGTTGTTGGCGAGCGTGGCGAGCGCGAGCTGCGCCGCGCGCGGGCCCAGCGCGATGCTGCGGTCGTGCCCGCGCGAATCGGGCATGTGGATCACGTAGCCGCGCGCTTCCAGCGAATCGATGAGCCGCAGCAGTGTCGCCTTGGGAATATGCAGCCGGGCGGACAACTGCGAAAGCGTGTACGGCTGGCCCGCGGACGCCAGTTGCTCCAGCACCACGAGCGCGCGCAGCACGCGGGCGTCATCCGCCGACGATTCTTCGCGCAGCGCGGGGGTATGGTCTTTCGCCCTGATTTGCGGTGGGGTTTGCGTCGTCTCTCGCGCTGTGTCGCGCATCGGTCTCCTCCTGAAGGGCGTGGAAATGAAACGAATTGTTCGAGTTTCCGGGCTTTTTTCAGTATGAGCGCAAAGTTCGCGGCGTTACGTAGCGGATTACCCCGATATGTCATGCGAATGATTTCCGAACCGTACCAGGCCGCTGTACCAGGCGATACCGGGCCACTGGCTCTACCTGTGCAATTCTGGTCTGCCTAGAATTTTTCCCAACAGAGCGCCAAAGAACGACGACAGCTTTGCAAGGAGACAGGCATGACGAACAGGCAGTCGGCAGGAACCGCTCTCGCAGCGGAGCGTGCAAGCGTCTTCACGAAGCCTGTGGAGCAATGATCATGGGATACAGCACAGTCGATCCCGCCGCCGCCGGCTTTGCCGCGAGCGATTCCGGCTCCACGAAGTACGACCCCAAGTACGATCCGCTCGTCTCGCCGGGCCCGGGCGTCGGCAAGGATTATGCGCCGACCTACTGGGTCGCGACGGCGGGCAGCCCGCCGCCCGACGACGGCCCCGTCACGAAAGATCTCGACGTGGACGTCGCGATCATCGGTGGGGGCTACACGGGGCTCGCCACGGCGCTCTGCCTCGCACGCGAGCATGGCATCAAGGCCGTGGTGCTGGAGGCGAACCGCACGAGCTGGGGCTGCAGCAGCCGCAATGGCGGACAGGGGCAGAACGCTTCGGGCCGACTCTCGCGCTCGCAATGGATCGAGCGCTGGGGCAAGGATGTCGCCCTGAAAATGCACGACGAGATCCAGCAGGGCTTCGATCATTTCAAGGAACTCGTTGCCGAGATCGATTGCGATCCGCAGCCGGGCGGCCACTTCCTGATCGCACACCGGCCGCGCATCATGGCGAAGCTCGCCGCCGAGGCGAAGGTCTGGAAGGACGTATTCGGCTACCCGTCTGAGCTATTGAGCGCGCAGACGTTTCGCCGCGAGTTCGTCGACGACCACGAGGCGGCCGGCGCGCTGCACGAGCCCGAAGGGATCGGCATCCATGCGCTGAAGCTCGCGTTCGGGTATCTGCGCCTCGCACGTGCTGCTGGCGCGAAGGTCCACACGAGCAGCCCGGTGATGGGATGGGAGACCATCAACGGCGTGCATCACCTGCGCACGCCGGGCGGCGTGGTGCGGGCGCGCGCGGTGGGCATCGCGACCGGCGCGTACACGGCGCAGACGCTGCATCCCACGCTGCGTAGCAAGGTCATGCCGATTCTCTCTAATTCGATGGTTACGCGTCCGCTTACCGAAGCCGAGATCGCCGCGTGCGGCTTTCGCACGACTCTGGTGCTCACGGATACGCGCACGCTGCGCTTTTACTATCGGTTCTTGCCCGATGGGCGGTTGCAGATTGGCAGCCGCAGCGCGATTACCGGTGAGGATGCGCCTAATCCGCGGCATCTCGATCTGCTCAAGGAGGGCATGGCGCGCAAGTTTCCGGCGCTGCGCGGCGTGCAGATCGACTATTCGTGGTGGGGGTGGGTGGATGTGAGCCACGACATGATGCCTCGGGTTTGTCAGCCCGATCCCAGGCAATCGGTGTTTTATGCACTTGGCTATGGGGGGAATGGGGTGTCTTATTCGCAGCAGGCTGGGAGGCGGCTTGCTGAGCGTATCGCTGGTAAGGGTGGACAGCTTACGCTGCCGATTTTTACCACGCCGTTGCCTGGGCATCCGTTTGCGCCGTTCCGGCGGATTGGGCAGAGGATGCTTTATTTGCAGTATTTCAGGCGGGATGAGAAGGCTTGAGTTTGGGTTTTTTTGGTTTTCTTTGGTTTTCTTGTGTTCGCGTCGGTACGGACGCGTTGCCCCTGTGCGGGGCGGCACCTACTTTTCTTTGCAGCGGCAAAGAAAAGTAGGCAAAAGAAAGCCGCTCAAACCGCCAGCGCCTGCCACCGTTCACATCTCGCCATACGTGGTGAATGGCTCCGGAGCGTCTGTCACCCCGCACCACCAAACTTAGTGACAAGGCGCTCATCCTTCCGGCGGCGCTCCGCGCGCCGAAGGGCATAACCAAACACCAGTGGGGCACATGAGTTTTCGCGAATGCTCATTCGTACCATTCGGTTTCCCATGCAGGCCCAACCGCAGCGCGCGAAGCGAGCAGCGGGATGAATGAGCCCTTTGTCACTAACTTGGGTGGTGCGAGGCGACAGACGCTCCGGAGCCATTCACCAGTTACGACGAGATGTGAACGGTGGCAGGCATTAGCGGTTTGAGCGGCTTTCTTTTGCCTACTTTTCTTTGCCGCTGCAAAGAAAAGTAGGTGCCGCCCCGCACAGGGGCAACGCGTCCGTACCGACGCGAAAACAAGAAAACCCACAAAACAAAAAACAAAAAAAGCGCCACCCAAAAAGGCGCACCGAAATCCGAATCCGATATCTGTGGAGGTGACATGCAACCCCCGATGGACAACCAGCAACTGAAGTGCGGCCTAAAACAGCGCCACATGACAATGATCGCCCTCGGCGGCGTAATAGGCGCCGGCCTCTTTGTCGGCAGCGGCGTCGTGATCCAGCAGACAGGCCCAGCCGCCGTCCTCTCCTTCCTCATCACCGGCGGCCTCGTCGTCCTCGTGATGCGCATGCTCGGCGAAATGGCCTGCGCCATGCCCGCAGTCGGTTCGTTCTACGAATATGCGCGCCTCGCCTTCGCCACCTGGCGCGGACCGGGCAAGCTGGCCGGCTTCCTCACCGGCTGGATGTACTGGTACTTCTGGGTGATCGTGGTCGCCGTCGAGGCGGTGGCGGGCGCCAAGCTCGTCCAGTTCTGGCTACCCGACGCGCCCGCCTGGCTCATCAGTCTCGTATTGCTCGTGCTCCTGAGCGCAACGAACCTGATCTCGGTGGGCAGCTACGGCGAATTCGAATTCTGGTTCTCCTCGATCAAGGTGGCGGCGATCATCGTTTTCCTCTTTCTCGGCGGCCTCTATGTCCTCGGATTGTGGCCGTCGTCGCTGCACACGACCGCCGTATTGCCGACGCTGCTCGGCCATGGCGGCCTCATGCCGAAGGGCATCGGGCCGGTACTGAGTGGCGCCGTCGCGGCAACGGGTTTTTACTTCGGCGCGGAGATCGTCACGATCGCAGCGGCCGAGGCGCGCGAGCCCGCCAAGGCCGTCGCGAAGGCCACGAACTCGGTCATCACGCGCGTCCTCGTGTTCTACGTGGGTTCCGTGCTGCTCGTGGTCGCCCTCGTGCCGTGGAATTCGCCGGCCATGTCGACGCCCTATGTGAGCGCGCTCCAGGTGATGGGCTTGCCCGCCGCCGCGAACATCATGAACGCGATCGTGCTGACCGCCGTGCTCTCCGCGCTCAATTCGGGGCTTTATGCGGCCTCGCGCATGCTGTTCGCACTGACCCGCCGCGGCGACGCCCCGGCGGCGCTCGCGAAGGTCAACCGCCGCGGCGTGCCGGTGCGCGCGATCCTGCTCGGCACCGTGTTCGGCTATGTGTCGGTCGTGATGTCGTACGTGTCGCCGGATACGGTGTTCGCGTTCCTCGTCAACTCGTATGGCACGGTCGCGATCTTCGTCTATCTGCTGATCGCCCTGTCGCAACTGCGCCTGCGCAAGCGCCTCGATCCGTCGGCCGTTGGCGAGCTGCGCGTGAAGATGTGGTGCTTCCCCTACCTCACGTGGGTGGCGATTGCCGGCATGGTGGGTATTCTCGTCGCGATGGCGTTCATCCCCGAGCAGCGCAAGCCGCTCTGGCTCGGCGTGGCGAGCCTCGCCGTGCTGCTCGTCACCTACGCATGGCTGCAGCGCCGCGCGCGCATCCGCGAGCGTGCCCGCGACTACGCGTCGTCCTTCGCGACGTGGACGCCCGCCACGACAGAATCGAGCGCTGGCCGCTTCGGCAAATGAAGCCGCAGTCTGCATGCAGTCATGAACGCGACAAGGAGACCGCGATGACCACGGAACGCGCGATGGAGGGGCCGGACCGCATGGTGTCGGTGCGCGAGCGCTTCGGCTTCGATTCGAACCTCATGGTGCCGGCCTTCAGCGAGCGCGACGCCCACGTGCCGGACGTGGACGAGGCTTATCGCTTCAACCCCGAAGTCACGCTCGCCATACTCGCCGGCTTTACGCGCAACCGGCGGGTGATGGTGCAGGGGCTGCACGGCACGGGCAAGTCCACGCATATCGAACAGGTCGCCGCGCGCCTGAACTGGCCCTGCGTGCGCGTGAATCTCGACGGCCATATCAGCCGGCTCGATCTCGTCGGCAAGGACGCGATCGTGGTGCGCGACGGCCGCCAGGTCACGGAGTTCCAGGAAGGGATCGTGCCGTGGGCGCTGCAGCGTCCGGTCGCGCTGATCTTCGACGAATACGATGCGGGCCGCCCCGACGTGATGTTCGTGATCCAGCGCATTCTCGAGCGCGACGGCAGCTTCACGCTGCTCGACCAGAATCGCGTGATCCGCCCGCACGCCCACTTCCGCCTCTTCGCGACCACCAATACGATCGGCCTCGGCAATCTCAACGGCCTGTATCACGGCACGCAAATGCTGAACCACGCGCAAATGGACCGCTGGAACGTGGTCGCCACGCTCAACTACCTGCCGCGCGAGGAGGAGGCCGGCATCGTGCTCGCCCGCGTGCCGGAGATGACCGACGACGCGGGCCGGCAACTCGTCGATTCGATGATCAGCATGGCGGCGATGACGCGCAAAGGCTTCGCAACCGGCGATCTCTCCACGCTGATGTCGCCGCGCACCGTGATCGACTGGGCCGAGAACTGCCAGATCTTCCGCGATCCCGCGCTGGCGTTCCGGCTCACGTTCCTCAACAAGTGCGACGAAGCGGAGCGGCCGATCGTCGCCGAGTATTATCAGCGCTGCTTTGGCGTCGAGCTGGACGCGGCGTCCACCGCAAGGGGCGGCGAGGGCGGCGAACCGCGGAAGGCGCGCGCGTGAGTGCCACGCCCACGCCCGAGGCCGTGCGCACCGCGCTGCGGCACGAGTCGCTCTGCGCGGCCGCCGTGCGCGCGCTCACCGGCGACGCCGCGCTCCACTATCGCGGCGGCCGGCTTTGCCGCGAGTCGCGGCCCTTGCCGCTCTATGCTCCGCATCTGCGCAGCAACGTCTACGAGGACGAGTTCGCTTCGCTGCGTGGCGCCGCCGACGCCGCCGCGCAGCGTCTTCTCCATTCCGACGCGGCGCTGCACCGGCTGCTCGCTCCCGACGCCCCGATCGAGCGCCTGCTGTTCGAGCTGTTCGAGCAGGTGCGCTGCGAGGCGCAATTGCCACCCGGCATGCCTGGACTCGCGCACAACCTGCGGCATCGCTTCGAAACGTGGTCGCGCGCGTATTGCCGGGCGGCCTTGACCGAAGGCCATCTCGGCATCCTGCTCTATACGGTGGCGCAGATCGTCTGGTCGCGCGTGAGCGGCTGGCCCGTGCTCGACGAGACCGAGGATCTGATCGAAGCGACACGCGCCGGCATCGTGCCTGCAATCGGCGTGCAGCTTGCGGGGCTGCGCGCGACTCGCACGGATCAACGCGCCTATGCGGCGCATGCCCGCGAGCTGGCGCGCCGCGTCGCGACGATGCTCGAAGACGCGCGCGCGGCACATGCAGGGGACGACGCCGAGGAAGCCCGCGCAGCCGACGACGCCTTGACGTCGTTCTCGCTGTGGGTCGACTTCGACGAAACGAGCGTCGAGCTGCCCGCGCTCGCGCCGACCGGCGTGAGCCGCGTGCTGGCCGAGGCGGCGAATGGCTATCGCGCATACACGACGCAGTACGACCGCGAGATCCGGCCCGCCACACGCGTGCGCGAAGCGCTGCTGCGCGAGTATCGGGAACGGCTCGACGAGCGTATTGCCGCGTGCGGCATCAACGTCGCGCGCCTCGCGCGCGCGCTGCAGACAGCGATAGCGGTGCCGCAGCGCGATGGCTGGCTGTTCGGCGAGGAGGACGGCCGCATCGACGGCCGACGCCTCGCACAGGTCGTCAGCTCGCCCGCCGAGCGGCGCGTGTTCAGGCGCGAGCGATACGAGCCGCGCAGCGATTGCGTGGTGGGCTTCCTGATCGATTGCTCGGGGTCGATGAAGGCGCATATCGAGCCCGTTGCGATGATGGTCGATCTGCTCGCGCGCGCATGCGAGCAGGCGGGAATCGCGACCGAGGTGCTCGGCTTTACGACGCTCGCCTGGAACGGCGGCCGTGCGCGTGCGGACTGGCTCGCGGGCGGGCGGGCGCCGCATCCGGGGCGCCTGAACGAGACCTGCCACATGGTGTTCAAGTCCGCCGACGAGAGCTGGCGGCGCGCTCGCCCGGCCATCGCCGCGCTGCTCAAGGCGGACCTGTTTCGCGAGGGCGTGGACGGGGAGGCCGTGGAATGGGCATGCGCGCGGCTCGCGGGCCGCGCCGAGGCGCGGCGCATTCTCGTCGCGATCTCGGACGGCAGCCCGATGGACACGGCCACGGCGCAGACGAACGACGCCTTCTATCTCGACAATCACTTGAAGGAGGTGGTCGCGCGCCACGAGGTAATGCGCGACGTCGACGTGATCGGGCTGGGCGTCGGGCTGGACCTCAGTCCGTACTACCGGCATTGCGTCGCGCTCGACTCCGGCGAGCCGCTCGATATGGCCCGCTTGATCGATCTCGCGCAATGGATTGGGGCGCCGCGTTAGCGCACAGTCATCGATTCCTGCGCGGGCCATCACCCGCTCACATCACACCATCAGTTCCTTCACCGCACACAGCACGAGCGAAGCGCCGATGATCATCAGCACGCCGAACGCCAGCCTGCGCATCGCGAGGGAAGACAGCGGCGGCGGGTAGTGGCGCGCCGCCAGCGTCATCAGCATCACGACCGGCGCGGCGAGCGCGGCCTCGATGCAGATCGAAGCGGGAAGCTCGCCCTCCCAGGCGCTGAACAGCACGCGCACAAGCGACGTGACCGTGAAGAGCAGGATCAGCGCGCAGCGAATCTCGATCAGCTTGAGCGGCTGGCGATAGAACTGGAAGATGAGCGGCGGCCCGGACACGCCGAACATGCCGCTCAGGAGGCCGCCACATACGCCGCTCACGAAAAAGCTGCGGTCGCCCGAGCGTTGTACGAGCGGCACGGGCCGCAGCGCGGCGCTCAGTCCACCGTACAGCACGACGGCGCCGAGCAGCAATTGCAGCATGCCGGAGGCCGAGGCGCTCAGGTAGTCGAGCACCATCACGCCCACCACGACCGAGGGCAGCACCCCGAGCGTCGCGGCGCCCACGGCCCGCCAGTCGATATGGTGGAGCTTGCCGGGCAGCGCGGCCGCGCTGTTCGCGAGCGTAACGAGGCTCAGCAGGGTGGCGATGCTTGCGAGCGGCGCGAGGCTGAAGCCGCTCGTGGCGCCCATGACGATCATGCTGAGGCCGAAGCCCGTGATCGTCTGAAAATAACTGGCTGCGCCGATCAAGGCGATTAGGACCAGGACCTTCTCATGCGTCATGCTGCGTGGGGTTCCTTCGAGTGAGTGACGTCGCGTTGGCGGGCCGTCTGCGCCTGGACCGCCGTGGTGGCGATCACGTAATAGATATCCTCGGGGCAGCAGCCGCGCGAAAGATCGTTGGCGGGCCGGTTCAGGCCCTGCATCAGCGGGCCGATGGCCTTCGCGCCGCCAAGGCGCTCGGCGAGTTTGTAGCCGATATTGCCCGCGTCGAGATTCGGGAAGACCAGCACGTTCGCGTGGCCGCCGCACTGCGAGTGCTCGATCTTGCGCTCGGCGATTTCCGCCACGAGCGCCGCGTCGAGTTGCACGTCGCCATCGACGCAGAGGGCGGGGCGCAGCTCGTGCACGCGCCGCGTCGCCTCGATCACCTTGTCCACGCTCGCATGGTGGGCGCTGCCGCTCGTCGAGAACGACAGCATCGCGACGCGCGGCTCTTCCATCAACAGGCTGCGCGCGCTGTCGGCGGCGGCCATGGCGATCTCGGCGAGCTGTGCGGCGTCGGGGTCCACCACGAGCGCGCAGTCGGAGAAGATCAAGCCGCCTTTGTAGCGATGAAACGGCTCGCACAGCATCATCAGGAAGAAGCTCGAGACGAGCTTGAACGACGGCTCGACACCGATCAGCTGGATGGCCGAGCGCACCACGTCGGCGCTCGTGTGAACGGCGCCCGCCACCGAACCGTCCGCGTGGCCGAGACGCACCATCAGGTTGGCAAAGACGAGCGGCTTCGCGGCCTCCTCCCACGCGAGTGCGGGCGTCATGCCCTTGGCGCCGCGCAGCGTGACCAGTTCGTCGGCGAAGGCCGTGCGCCATGGGCTCTTTTGCGGATCGATCAGCGCGATCTCGCCGAGCTCGACCGACTCGCGCGCGGCGGCCGCGCGGATCGCGCCCGGGTCGCCGAGGAGCATGATGCGCGCAATGCTCTCCTGGTGCGCCCGCGCCGCGGCGGCGAGCACGCGTGGGTCATCGGCTTCGCACAGCACGATGCGCATGGGCGCGAGGCGCGCGCTTTCGACGATACGGTTCAGGGCTTTCATGGTGTCATGGGCTCATGGACGCACAAACGGACGGACGCACGCCAGCAGCAGGCGTGTCCAGACGAAAACCGGCCACAAGCGGGTGCCCCGCCTGCGGCCGGCGATCGGATGCAACCCGCGCGCCTGCCTGCAACATACGGCGCGCGCGGGCTGCGGCTGGCCCTTCAGACGAAGTCCTTGTACTTGTCGAGCAGGCGCACGGGCTTCGAGAGCGCGTCGCGGCGGAACGGATCGCCGAGTTCGCGCGTGCACATGATCTCGACGATGGTCGTCTTGCCCTGATTCATCTGCAGGTCGATCGCGCGCTTGAGCGCCGGGCCCACGTCCTCGAGCTTGTCCACCACGATGCCTTCCGCGCCCATCGCCTTCGCGATGCCGGCAAAGCTCGGGCTGTCCAGTTCGCCCGCGACGAAGCGGCGATCGTAGAAGTCCACCTGGTTCTTCTTCTCGGCGCCCCATTGGCGGTTGTGGAACACGACGGCCGTCACCGGAATGTTGTGGCGCACGCAGGTGAGCGTTTCCATCAGGCTCATGCCCCAGGCGCCGTCGCCCGCATACGAGATCGCGGGGCGGTGGGGCGCGGCCACCTTCGCGCCGATGATGGTCGGGAACGCATAACCGCAGTTGCCCCAGCTCATCGCCGCGAACAGGCTGCGCGGCTGGTTGAAGCGCAGATAGCTGTTCGCCACGGAGTTGATGTTGCCGATGTCGGTCGACACCATCACGTCCTCGGGCATCGCCTTCTCGAGCTCGCGCAGCACCTGGCGCGGATGCAGATACTCGCCGCCGGTGGGCGTGCGCTCGTGCTTCTGCTCTTCGATCATGTCGAGGCTGTAGGCGTCGCGCTCGTGCGTCCACGAGTCGAGTTCCTTTTCCCACGCGGCCTTTTCGGTGGCGATCTGGTCGGCGCGCTCGGCGCGGTTGGCGTCGCTTGCGAGGGTGCGGTTCGCGAGACGCTCGGTCAGCGCCTGCGCCGAGGCCTTCGCGTCGCCGCAGATGCCCACCGAAATCTTCTTCACGAGGCCGAGCATCTTGTGATCGGCGTCGATCTGGATGATCTTCGCGTCTTTTGGCCAGTAGTCCATACCATGTTGCGGCAGCGTGCC
This sequence comes from Paraburkholderia sp. EG286B, assembly GCF_040965655.1. NCBI lineage: Bacteria > Pseudomonadati > Pseudomonadota > Betaproteobacteria > Burkholderiales > Burkholderiaceae > Paraburkholderia > Paraburkholderia sp. EG286B. The sequence continues at coordinate 410,327 of NZ_JBFRCF010000007.1, forward strand.
GAACGGTCCGAGGCGCGAGCCCAGCGCAATCACGACGTCCGCGCGCGAGATCAGCTTCATCGCGGCCTTCGATCCCTGGTAGCCGAGCGGGCCGCACCAGAGCGGATGATTCGCCGGGAACGAATCGTTATGCAGGTAGCTGTTCACGACGGGCGCACCGAGCCGTTCGGCGAGCGCCTTGCACTCTTCGATCGCATCGCCCATCACGACGCCGCCGCCGGAGATGATGACGGGGAACTTCGCGGCCGCGATCAGATCCGCCGCTTCGTTGAGGCTTTCGTCGCCGCCGGGGCCGCGGTCGAGCCGGCGCGGCTGCGGAATCTCCGTCTTGATCTTGCCGTAGAAGTAATCGCGCGGAATGTTCAGCTGGGTCGGGCCCATTTCGGACATGGCGCGGTCGAAGCAGCGCGCGGTGTACTCGGCCATGCGCGCGGGGTTCGTCACGTGGCCCTGGTACTTCGTGAACTCCTGGAACATCGGCAGCTGATTCGCTTCCTGGAAGCCGCCGAGGCCGATGCCCATCGTGCCTGCCTCCGGCGTGACGATCACGACCGGGCTGTGGGCCCAGTAGGCCGCAGCGATGGCCGTCACGCAGTTGCTGATGCCGGGACCGTTCTGGCCGATCACGACGCCGTGGCGGCCCGATACGCGCGAGTAGCCGTCGGCCATGTGCGCCGCGCCCTGCTCGTGAACGACGGGAATGAGGCGAATGCCGGCGGGCGCGAAGATGTCCATCGCATCCATGAACGCGGAGCCCATGATCCCGAACATGTCGGTCACGCCGTTGGCCGCGAGGGTTTCGACAAAGGCCTCGGACGGGGTCATGTCCTGCGGGCCGCTGGCCGTCTGGGTGGGGGTCTTTTCGCTCATCAACTGTCTCCGGTTATCGTTTGACGGAATGCCGTGTTTCGAATGCTATTCGGCGCCCAATGAGGGTCAAGGGATTCCGTCCTTGATGGGTGAATCTGAAATGGAATGGAACGATTCGTTTCAAAACACTGGCGACCGCTGCGCCGCTGCACACGGGTCAGGCGGGCTGCTTCGGGCGCTCCTTGCGGAACGCGCGCTTCACGGCGATCAGGCCATCGCGGAATTCGAAGAGATCGCAGCCTTCGGCCTCGATGCGCCAGCCTTCGGCATGCGTGCCGGTGAACATCCATTCCGATACGCCGCGTTCGCCCGCGACGTAGTGGCGGCCGTTGCCCCAATGGGCGTCCGGGAACGTGCGAAAGACTGCTTCGAAGGCAGCGCGCACGGCTTCACGCCCGACGAAGCGGGTGCCATACACTTCGGGGCCGCCGGCCGCGTCGAATACGCAGTCTTCGGTCATGAACCCCATCAGCGCGTCGGCGTCATGGCGGTTGAAGGCGTCGGAAAAGGCGGCGAGCGTGTCGGCCGTGACGGCGGGTTGGGCGCTGAGCGTGTCTGCCATACGTGTCTCCAGTGGGAAAGCCGGTGCCGTCCGGTGCGCGAGAAATCGCGCGCGGCACGGTATATCGACACGTTAGGGTTTGCGAGGCGAGGGCGGTAGCACCAGTGTGGAGCTTTCGCCTGGGCCAGCGCCCGCGTAGTTGCGCGAAGACTCAGGCGGGCCGCTGCTTGCGCACGACCTCGGCGAGCGCGCGCACGCCGGGTTCGATTTTCTCGAGCTTGATGGCGGAGAATCCCATGCGGAACCACGGGCTGTGTTCGGCCTCGTCGGCGAAGAACACGCCGCCGGGCTCGATCAGGATGCCGGCCTCGCGCGCGTCGTCGGCAAGGCGCGCGGAGTCCAGCCACGCCGGCCCCTGGACCCAGCACGAGGCGCCACCGCCAATCGGCACGTAACGCACCTCGGGCAGATGGGTATCGAGCGCCGCCATCAACGCGCGGGCGCGCTCCTTGTAGGCATGCGCGAGCCGGCGCAGGAGCGCGTCGTGGTGTCCGAGCGCGAGGAATGTCGCGAACGCGCGCTGGATATACGCCACCGGGTGCCGGACCATCAGGCGGCGCAGCGAGCGCAACTCGCGCACGAGTTCCTGCGGGCCGACCACGTAGCCGAGACGCAGGCCGGGGGCGAACGTCTTCGAAAGGCTGCCAACGTAGATCACGCGATCGGCCGAATCGAGGCTCTTCAAGGCCGGATGCGGCGTGCCGGAAAACGTGTTTTCGCTCTCGTAGTCGTCTTCGATGATGACGAAGTCGTGCTGCTGCGCGAGTTCGAGCAGCGCCTGGCGGCGCGCGATAGGCATGGTGGCCGTGGTCGGGCACTGGTGGCTCGGCGTGACGAACACGTAATCGCAGCGGGCGAGCGAATCGCGCTGGCGCACGGGATCGATCCCTTCGCCGTCGATCGGCAATTCGAGCAGCTGCGCGTTGCGATTCACGAAAATATTGCGGGCATCGGGATATCCCGGATTCTCGAAGCCGACCGTCGTGTTCTTGCCGCAGAGCAGGTCGGCGACGAGATAGAGCGCCTGCTGGCAGCCATTCGTGATGATGATCTCCTCGGGCATGGCAAACACGCCGCGCCGCGGCAGCACGCGCGTGCGGATCTGCTGGATCAGCGACTCGTCATCGCGCTCGATCAGGTCGGGCGCCCAGTTGCGGATCTCCATGATCGAGAGCGCTTTCAGGCAGCACTCGCGCCAGTCGTTGGTCGGAAAGAGCGATTGATCGAACTGCCCGTAGATGAAGGGATATGCGTAGTTCTGCCAATTGGCGGGTTTGACGATGTTGCGCTGCGCGGAGGGCGGGCGCACGATGCGCGATTTCCACGCGGGCGGGGCAGGCAAGCGGGCGTCATGGGGCTCGACGACGTCGGGCTGCTGGACCCGCTGTTGCACGCGCTGCTGCACGCGCTGTTGGACCCGCTGTTGGACCGTTACGCCGTGCAGGCCCTCCAGCATTTCGGGGTTGACGAAGTGGCCGCTGCGTTCGCGCGAGACCAGATAGCCTTCCTCCACGAGCATCTGGTAGGCGAGCACCACGGTATTGCGCGCCACGCCGAGCTGCTCGGCCAGCTCGCGGCTCGAAGGCAGGGCGGAGTCCGGCGGCAACTGCCCGTCGAGGATGGAGGCCACCAGCATCTCGCGGATCTGGTGCTGCAGACTTGTCTTCGACTCCGGTGACCGTCGGAATTGCTGTGCCCAAAGGGCGGACGGGGTACGGGTCGGCATGCTTGCTCCTGTGATTGATGTCAGCGGCGAGAGGACGATTGAGCAACCGTATTGCAGCAAAATCGGCCAGTCAATCAACACACCATATTCAACACTGGGCGTCCGAGTCGATTAGGTAAATTTCGGAGCGACTGTTCGCGACGAGACGGTCAGCACCGCACTTGCCGAAAGAAACTCGACGTGCGCGCGCTCGCCAGGCCCTTGCTGCGGCGCAACGCGACCGGCTGGCGGGCCTTGCGGCTGCGAGCGCCGGGCGTTCGAATAATCGGAAGAAATCGGCTGGACGGTGCTTGCGGCGCTTCGGGAAAGCGCGGACAGCGGTCATCCGCGACTGGCCCCATCGGAACTTCCCGCCTGGTACTACCCGCCGCTTTATTGATTGAGAATGCTTGACTAAACGGGCGAGTTCGCGAGTGCGAAATAAAAGAAGCCAAAATTCGCCGGGTAGCCGCTGACTATACTTGAATTGAGACGGAACCCGAACCGGACACGGAACTTCGCGCTGGTGTGCGCATTGTTTTTCAACTTGAGGAGACGGCGGTGAGAGCCCTACCCAGACTAAAGATGATGAAGCATCACGCGGATTCGTCGATCGAGCCGGTCATCAAGATCCGCCGCGGCCACGGGAAAATGAATGCCTGGTGGCTGACCACTGCCGTGCTCGTGATGTGCGTCGTGCTCTGGCAGGCCGTATCGATGGCGCGCATCTTCCCGCCGTTCGCGCTGCCCTCGCCGGTGGCGGTGTGGCAGGCCTTCGTCGAAATCGTCCGCAACGGCTACGGCGGCCAGTCGCTCGTCAGCGACATCCTGATTAGTTGCTTTCGCATCGTTATTGGTTTTGTCGGCGCGATTGCGATCGGCGTACCGATCGGCCTGCTGATGTCACGCAACAAGATCGTGTTCGACATCATCGATCCGCTGCTGCAGTTCGTGCGGCCGGTTCCGCCGCTTGCTTATATTCCGCTGCTGGTGGTGTGGTTCGGCATCGGCGAATTGCCCAAAGCCATTCTGATTCTGGTCGGCACCATTCCGGTCATTATCATCGGCACGATGTCGGGCGTGAAAAGCACGCCGCCGCTGCGCATCGAGGTTGCCCGCACACTCGGCGCGACCAATGCGCAAATCTTCCGCAAGGTCGTCCTGCCCTCGGCCATGCCGGAGATCTTCACCGCCATGCGCGTGGGTATCGGCGTGGCGTGGACCTGTCTGGTCGCCGCGGAACTGATCGCGGCGAGCAGCGGCCTCGGCTGGCTCGTGCAGTTCGCTGGACAGGCCTTGCAGGTTGCCATCGTGATCGTCGGCATCGTGATCATCGGGTTGATCGGATATGGAATGGAGCTGGCGATTCGGAAAATCGAAAATATCGTCGTACCGTGGCGCGGACATAACTGATCGGGTGACTGGAGGAGACGAAAAATGAAAAAGATGCAATGGGTCTATGGCATGAGCGCGGCTGTGCTGGCGAGCAGTTGTCTGGTTCCTGGCGCGGTGTATTCGCAGAGCAAGCCCGAGGTGATCATCGGCTACGAGGACAACGGCGCCGATCCGTACATGGTGTCGATGGCCGAGCATCTGTTCGAAAAGCAAATGAACGCCGATGTCCAGTACAAGCTCTTCAGTTCGGGGCCGGCGGCGATGAGTGCATTGGCATCGAACAGCCTCACGTTCATGTGCGGGCTGGGCGTGCCGCCGCTCGTCACGGCGATCGCACAGGGCTTGCCGATGACCATCGTGTACAACCAGGAGCGCTATACGAATGCGGCCGGCATCGTGGTCAAGCCGGACAGCGGCATCCACGACGTCGCGGGGCTGCAAGGCAAGAAGATCGCGATCGTTGCCGGCTCGCAGGCCTCGTTCGAACTCGCGACCTTCCTGGCGGCTGCACATGTGCCGTATGCGTCCGTCACGCAGATCAACATGGCGCCGCCGCAGATGCGCACTTCGTGGGTGACCGGTGCGATCGACGCGGCGATCGTCTGGGATCCGGTATTCAGCGCGCTGCGTACGTCTGGCGGCAAGGCGATCAAGACGGACGGCGATTTGCCGCGCGAAGCCTCGAGCTACAACGTCTGTATTGCCAACTCCGACTGGGCGAAGGCGCATCCGGACCTGGTCCGCGGTTTCGTCGCGGCGCTCGACCAGGGCTATCAGGTGACGATGAAGGATCGCGACAAGGCGCTCGCCGAGATGGCGAAAGCCACGGGCGTGACGGTGCCGGTGGCAACGAGCGAACTGGCCGGTTACGAGCTGTTTTCCGGCGCCGACCAGACCACGCCGAAAGTCATGGGCCTCGACGCGGGCGTCAAAACCTCCGCCACGTACCTGACTCTGGTGAACACGGCCAAGGTGCTCAACTCGATTGGCCGCATTCCGAGTGTGCCGGCGAGTTTCGACAACAACGTCGCGCCGCAGTACTCGAAGCATCTGGCCCATTGATCCATTGACTGTCTGACTGTCGAGCAGGAGACGAACTTGAACATCGTCATCGATTCGCTGTACAAGACCTTCGGCGCCACCTCGGCACTGGAAAACATCAATCTGCAGTTCCGGGGCGGCGAATTCATCACCGTGCTCGGCGCTTCGGGCTGCGGAAAGACGACCTTGCTGCATCTGCTCGCCGGTCTGACTTCGCCCACCAGCGGCAACATCTATGTCGATGGCGAGATCAAGGACCAGCCTGGGGCCGACCGTGTCGTGGTGTTCCAGCAGGCCGGCTTGTTTCCGTGGCTCAGCGTGGAGGAAAACATCGAGTTCGGGCCGTCATTGCATGGCGTGCCCAAGGCGCAACGGCACAAGGAGTCGGCGGACATTCTGCGCATCATCGGTCTGGAGTCTTTTGCACGGCACAAGCCCTATGAGCTATCGGGCGGCATGCAGCAGCGCGTGGCGATCGCGCGGGCACTCGTGATGAAGCCGAAGGTGCTGCTGATGGACGAGCCCTTCGGCGCGCTGGATGCGCAGACGCGCAGCTCCATGCAGACGTTCTTGACCGCGCTGTGGGAGCAACTCCACTGCACGGTGGTCTTCATCACCCATGACATCGACGAAGCGATCTTTCTCGGGACGCGCCTCGTCGTGCTTTCGGCGCGGCCGGGGCGGGTGGCACTCGATGTACCCATCGAACTGGACCGGCCGCGTACGCCGGAAGTCGCGTTCGAACCACACTTTCTGGATCTGAAGAAGCGCGCGATGGGGATTCTCGCGCATTGAGCGCGCGCTCAGCGGCGAGCGGCCGTCGACGCCATCGCGGAAGGCGCAGCGGCGACGCGCGCCTGCGTGTCGATGCGGCGGAAGACCAGGGCGGAGATCAGTGTGATCGCGCCCACGCCCGCGAAGCTCATGCGAAAGCCGGGCGCAACCGATCCCCACTGTGCCTCGCCAAGACTCACGAGCGCGCCGCCAATGGTGACGCCGAGGCCCATTGCGAGCATTTGCACCATCGAAAAGAGGCTGTTGCCGCTGCCGGCGTCTTCGTGCGAGAGGTCCTTGAGCGTAACGCTGTTCATCGCGGCGAACTGCATCGAGTTGGCCGCGCCGAAGATGGCCAGCACGGCAATCTCCACGGCGATGGGCGTGCCACGCGAGATCAGTGCGAACGCAACGATCGATGCGCCCACGATCAGCGTGTTGACCAGCAGGAACGTCTCGTAGCCGTAACGGCGGATCAGCGGCGCAATCCAGCGTTTGGCGACCGTCCCCGCGAGCGCGGCGGGCAGCATCATGAGGCCCGAGCGCAGCGGCGAGTAGCCGAGCTCGAGTTGCATGAGCAGCGGCACGAGAAACGGCACGGCACTCGAGCCGATGCGGCAGACGAGATTGCCGATCAGGCCGACGCTGAAATTCGGCTCGCTGAACAAGCGGAGCTTGAAGAGCGGTTCGCGGTGGCCGCGTGCATAGGCCACGTAAGCGAAGGCCGCCGCGATGCCGAGTGCGAAGAGCCCGGCAGACCACGCGGCGCGATGCGTCTGGACCGGCGTGTCGAAGGCCAGTGAAAAAGCGATCATGCACAGCGACACGAGTGCGCAGCCGGCGAGATCGAACGGAGGCGCCGCAGTGCTCGACGCGTTCGGCAGATAGCGGTGCACGGCGAACACGCCGGCGAGGCCGATCGGCACGTTGATCAGGAAGATCCAGTGCCACGAGATCGCCTGCACGAACCAGCCGCCGAGCGTCGGGCCGACGATCGGCCCCACCTGGCCCGCCACCGAAATGAGCGCCAGCGCGGAGACGTACTGCTCGCCGCTCACTGCACGCAGCACCGCGAGCCGGCCGATCGGCATCAGCATCGATCCACCGATACCCTGCAGCACGCGCGCGACCACGAGCTGCGTGAGCGTGTGCGCGCTCGCGCAGCACAGCGAGCCGAGCACGAAGATCAGAATCGCGACGAAATAGACGCGGCGAGTGCCGAAGCGGTCAGCAAGCCAGCCCGAAGCGGGCGTGAGCATGGCCATGGTCAGCGTGTACGCGACGATGACCGGCTGCATCACGAGCGGTCTCACGCCAAGGCTGCGCGCAATCGAGGGGAGCGCGGTGTTGACGATCGTCGTGTCGAGCGTCTGCATGAAAAAGCCCGCGGCGACGATCCATAGCAGCGCCGTGTGGCTCGAATTTTTGTTCATCTGGAACTTCTCGGCGCGCCGCGTTGGGGGCGGGTACGGCTTTGCGGCGCAATTGTCATCCATGGCGTCATGATATTGTTACGCTCGCTCATCGGGAACCCCAGTAGAGACTTTGACTGTCATCGGCATTGCCGATAACCATCCGCCATGCTCAATCCCATCTGGCTCAGGACCTTCGAGGCGGTCGCGCGCTGCCACAGTTTCACCGAAGCGGCGCGCCAGCTCGGCCTTACGCAGTCGAGCGTGAGCGATCACGTGCGCCGGCTCGAAGAGGCGATCGGGCGCCGCCTGTTCATCCGCGACACGCATTCGCTCGCCATCACGTCCGATGGCGAGGCGATGCCGGCAGCATCCTGCAGGCGATCAGCCGCGCCGAATCGCAGTTCCGCGCGCCGCGCCTGCGCGGGCGGGTGCGGCTCGGCTGTTCCGACGACGTTGCGCTCGGCCCGCTGCCCGCCGTGCTGACGGCGTTTCGCAATGCGCATCCCGACGTGGAGCTGGAGATCACCATCGGCATGACGGGCCGGCTTTACGAGCTGCTCGATTCCGGCGCCATCGACCTCATGGTGGGCAAGCGGCGGCTGGGCGACAGACGCGGCACGGTGCTCTTCACGGGACGGCTCGAATGGCTCGCGCGCGCCGGTACGACGATGGATCTCGCGCAGCCGCTGCCGCTCATCCTCGTCGCCGAACCGAGCGTGACGCGGGCCGTAGTGCTCGACGCACTTGCGCAGACTGATTTCCGCTGGCAAGTGGTGTGCACGAGCAGCAGCCATTCGGGCTGCGTGGCGGCGGCGCGCGCCGGACTCGGCGTCACCGTGCGGCCCCAATACCTTGCCGCGCGCGGGCTGGCGCCGCCCGTTAACGTCGCGAGCCTGCCGGCGCTGCCCAATGTCGAATTCATCGCGCTCGCGGGAAAGCGGCTCTCCCGCCCGGCGCAAACGCTGCTGCAGCTCATGCACGACAGCGACTTGCGCGGCTCGTGGATCGGTGAATGAGCGGGAGGGCGGGAAGGCGGGGAATGCGGCGCGGCTGCGGGGATCAGGTCTCGCCGGATTCGAACGCGCTCTCCGCACCCAGCACTTCGACGAACGCCTGCTGGACGGCCGTGCCGAGCCAGTCGGTGCGCCGCTCAGTTTCGGCATCATGCGCGCGCTGCTTGTTTATCGGCGCGAGAGCCGGGGGTTGCGAGTTTGATGGGGCATGGCTGCGTCTGGGCGGAGGTGGTGCCACAGCGCATTTTATCTTTTATATAACATAATATAATTTATCGCAGTTTTACGTGTCACAGCTTTTTTGTAATGTCTGATTCTGGCTCATTAGTGATGTCCGATTCCTGCCCTGGTTGAGGCGCACGCTCGCGTGAGGCGTCGACCAGGGGCAAACCATGAACGGACGTGAGCTGATCACGGCAAGCATGCACGAACTCGCTCGGTGAACGGCAGATCAGCCGGCTGTGCCGGCGCTATGAGGCTTGTGGCCCGGCGGGCCTGGTGTCGGCCAGACGTGGGCGGCCCAGCAACCGGGAGCTGCCTGTTGACCTGCGTGCCCGGGCCGTGGCGCTGGTACGTGAGTATTACGCCGATTTCGGGCCGACGCTGGCGTGCGAGAAGCTGCGCGAGTGTCACGGCATCCGGCTGGCGAAGGAGACGGTACGTCGATGGATGCGCGACGCGGGGCTATGGATACCGCGCGCGCAGCGTCCGCCGAAGGTCTACCAGCCGCGAGCACGGCGGGCGTGCCTGGGTGAGCTCATCCAGATCGACGGCAGCGACCACCGCTGGTTCGAGGAACGCGCCGCGGCCTGCACGCTGCTGGTGTACGTGGACGATGCGACCAGCCGCCTGATGCACCTGCACTTTACGGCCACGGAGTCGACCTTCAGCTACTTCGAGGCGACGCGGACGTATCTGGAGCGCTATGGCAAGCCGGTGGCGCTGTACAGCGACAAGGCCAGCGTGTTCCGCAGCCTGAGCGCGGGCAAGACCGGGCGCAGCGTGACGCACTTTGGACGGGCGATGTACGAGTTGAACATCGACACGTTCTGCGCCAACAGCAGCCCGGCCAAGGGGCGCGTGGAGCGCGCGCACCTGACCCTGCAGGATCGCCTGGTGAAGGAGTTGCGGCTGCGCGGCATCAGTACCGTCGCGGGCGCCAACGCGTATGCGCCGGCCTTCATGGCGGCCTACAACGCACGCTTCGCGAAGCCGCCGAGGAGCACGTACGACGCACACCGGCCACTGCGCGCCGACGAGGATCTGGACGCCCTGCTCACCTGGCGCGAAGCGCGACGCGTGACGAAGTCGCTGACGGTGCAGTACGACCGCGTGATGTACCTGCGTAAGCGGCTCGTGCCGGCCGTTATAGACGGTGGCTGAGGGCGACATCAAAGTGATGCCCATCATTTCCAATCTGATGGGCACCACTTTGACACAGTCTGCGGAGAAGAAGCCTGGTTCCCGGACGG